>RXIX01000035.1 GCA_003989075.1 Candidatus Competibacteraceae bacterium
CGCCGCCAGGCCTCGGCCAGATCCAGGATATTCAGCAGCACCGTGTTGAACACCGTACCGAGCAGGCCGAGCAGGGCGCCGAGCAGCACAAACAGCAGCAACTCCGGCAACGGTGCCTGCGGATACTGTGGCAGCGGCAGCAACGGCCCGCTGCCCAGCAGGGCATTCTCGACCAGCACACCGATACCGCAGGCCAGCAGCAGCCCATACAGCAGCTCCAGACTGCGCTCGCAGGTCTCGCTCAGTTCCTCGAAGACAAACAGCACCCCGGCCAGCGGCGCATTGAACGCTGCGGCCAGCCCGGTGCCCGCACCCAGCGCCAAGGCTATTTTCAACTCCGGCACCGACAGTCGCCCGCGCTCGCCCAGCCACTGCCCCAGCGCCGCACCGATATGTACGGTCGGTCCCTCGCGACCAAGCACGCCACCGGCGCCCAGGGCCAGCACGCCACCGATGAATTTGACCGGCAGCAGCCGCCGGCAATAGGGCACCGCGCGCGCACCCTCCAGCGCCGCGCTGACTTCCGGAATGCCACTGCCACCGGCGTCCGGCGCCCATCGATAAACTAGCCACGCCGCTAGACCAAACAGCGCCATGCTCAGCGATACTGCGACCAGCCACGCCGGCATGCCCCAGCCATCGCTCAGCGTGCTGACCACCCAGCCGTGCCAGGCAATGCCCTTCTCCAGCGCCAGGCGGAACACTGTCGCCACGGCACCAACCGTCACACCAATGAGAAGAGCTGTCAGGTAAATGCGGGTAGCCCGCACCGGAGATGGGGAGCTTACAGACACAGTCAATAGCGCTCCAGACGGCGATTTGTCACAAAATCATGGAAACCAATATAGATGAGTGCTGCGCTGCGGTCCATGCGCATTCCCCTGTTTCCAGTATGCTGGCGACAGCACCGGTCGCGGCGTTTTAACTCAGGTGGCTTGCCTGGTTCGGGCGGCCCGCCAGCCAGTCCGCCAGTTCAGCAAGACTGCTGACCACCACATCCGGCTCAACTTCCCAGGGATCGAATACGGCGGCAGCCTGCCGTCTTACCCAGACTGCACGCAGACCAGCGGCTTTGGCGCCGACCACATCCCAGGCATTGCTCGACACCAGCCAGGTCTGGCTGGGCGCGCAGTTGGTACGCTGCGTCAGATAGGCGTAAACCGCCGGATCCGGCTTGAAGGTGCGCAGATCATCGACACTGACCACGTCCTCCAGTTGCGCCAGCACCCCGGCATGCGCCAGCAGGGCGCGAATGCTGGTTTCGACCCCGTTGGTAAACGCCACCAGGCGATGCCCCTGGGCGGCGAGTGCCTGCAGGCTGGCGGCAACCTCGGGAAACAGCGGCAGATACAGATAGGCCTCCAGCAGACGGCCCTGATCGGATTCCGGCAGATCACAGCACAGCACCTGCTGGGTGTAGCGCAGCGCCTGCTGGGTGCAGGTGTCGAAATCCAGATAGCGGCGCATCAGGCCGCGACGAAAGGCATATTCCAGCTGCTTTCTGCGCCACATGTCGGCAAAGCACTCAGCCTGCTCGCCAACCAGCGCCCGCAACGGCTCAGCCATCGCCAGCGGATCGACGAGCGTTCCGTAGACATCGAATCCCAATACCAGGCCTTTTTCCATAAACGGACTCCAGGAACGTGGATCTTGAATGTCGAAAATGCCAAACGCGCTTGCAGTCACACGGCGCGGCACCGGCTGCCCGGGTCCCTGTGCTCAAGCGCTATCGGAGCGAAACACCGCAAGGGCCAGCGCCAGCCAAGCCAGCAGGAACGCCACCCCACCCAGTGGGGTGATGGCACCCAGACCACGCACACCGCTCAGCGCCAGCGCATACAGGCTACCTGAAAACAGCAGCAGACCGCTGCCCATCAACAGGCCGGCGGCGCGCAGCCACGCCGCGTCCGGAATACGCAAGGCCAGGGCGCCAATCGCCAGCAAGCCAAGCGCATGGTAAACATGATAATTCACCGCAGTCTGGTAAACCGCCATGCGCTCAGGGGGCAGCAGTTCCTTTAGAGCATGTGCGCCGAACGCGCCCATCGCCACGGCCAGCAACATGGCCACACTGCCCAGCAGCCACCAGATCTTCGCTGATTTTGGCATTGCGACTTCTCCCATGGAAATGCTGGATAAGACACTGTTCACTCCAAATGCCGAACGCCGGGACAATCTGGATGACAATTCCCAGACACAAGAAAGCCCGGCTCATCACCGGGCTTTCTTGGAAAAACTGAATTGGCGGAGAGGGTGGGATTCGAACCCACGTGGGGCGGCTAAGCCCCCATCCGATTTCGAGTCGGCGCCGTTATGGCCACTTCGGTACCTCTCCAGAGGGTTCTGCTTGGAGCAGCCAGAAAAGAGCTATATATTCTACCTGATTCGAGCGTTTTGCCAATCCCCCGTTGGCGCGCTGTCCCTGAACCCGGCAAACCCTGGTATCCACTACCTTTTCCGATGAAACAGGCGACCCCCATCCCCAAACCCCACGCGCACCAGCCGCCACCCGGGCATAACACCCCCGAAGGCGCTTTCCTGGCCCTTCGTCAGTGGCTCAAGCACTTCGCCCTTTACCTGGGCATGGTCACGATTGCCTTCGCTACCGGGATTTATTTCCTCTGGCAGTTACCCGCGATCCAGGATGTGCAACAGTTCCTGCGCAACACCGAGGAAGTGCCTACGGCAAAGCCCGCATATCGGCTCGCTGCAAACCCGGCGACGGCCACGAAACCGGTTGAAGCAGCCAAACCCGAACCGGTGCCCGCGCCTGCGCCCATCACGGTCGAACCCGATAACAACCCAGCCGCGCCCGCGACGGATGCGGTCCAGGTCACTGACTCCACCGCGCCAGCCGCCGACACCAGTCCGGCTACCGACACCACCGCGCCAGCCGCCGACACAGCTCCAGCGGTGGGCGCAGCAGCAGGCACACCCAGTCTCGAACCAGCACCAGCACCAGCACCAGCACCAGTCCCGGAGCCGCAGCAGACCGTTGATCAACTGCTCGCCGACGCGCGCCAGCAAATGGATAACCGCCGGCTCACCGCGCCCGCTAATGCCAACGCCCTTTCCAGCTACCGGCGCGTTCTGGAACTGCAGCCCAACAACCCGGTTGCCCTCGATGGCATTCAGCGCATCGCCGCCTATTACCGGGGTGCCGCTGAGCAAAGCCTGCGCCGCGGTCAGACCGATGAAAGCCTCGGCTATATCCGGCGCGGCTTGAGCGCCACACCCGACGACAGCACGCTGATCGAACTGCGCAAGGCAGCACAGCAGGCCAAGCAGCGCGCGCGCGAGGAACAGCGTGCCCAGATGGAGGAACTGCAACGTCAGCAGATCGAGCAACAGCAACGTCAGGAGCAAACCCGGCGTGCTACTCAGGAAACACGGCAAGCGCCCTCCTGGTGGCAACAGCCGCCGCAGTATGAAAACAGCGGCGGTTTCAACCAGCGCTAGGCAACCCGTTCGCTGCCGCGTCCGGCCGCACCTTCACCCGGCGGGCGCGGAAAAAATCCCGCAGCAGCGCCCCACAGGCCTCGGCTTCCACACCCCCGGTCACGCTTGCCCGGTGGTTGAGCGCCTCCGCCTGCAACAGGTTAAACACACTGCCAGCGGCACCGCTGCGTGGATCAGCGGCCCCGAATACCACCCGCGCCACCCGCGCATGGACCAGCGCCCCGGCGCACATCGGACACGGCTCCAGGGTCACATACAGCGTACTGTTCACCAGACGGTAATTGCCCAGCCGCGCCGCCGCTGCGCGCAGCGCCAGCACCTCGGCGTGAGCGGTCGGATCACAGGCACCAATCGGCTGATTCCAACCCTCGCCGATCACCGCGCCCTCGCAAAGCAGCAGCGCACCCACCGGCACCTCGCCCACTTCAGCCGCCCGCCGTGCCAACTCCAGGGCCTGCCGCATCCAATAGCGGTCGCAGGCGTCATCGCCAGGCTGCTCTTCAGTCATCGGCTGCCGGTCCTGTCGGTGGACGATCCAGGGTGCGCCGTACCGCCCGCGCCAGATCCGGTTTCAGAAACGGCTTTTCCAGCAGCGCGCAATCCGCCGGCAGACCGACCGCCACCGCCTGTTCCGAATAGCCGGACATCAGCAGCACCCGGATGCCGGGCCGCTGGCGGCGCGCGGCCAGGGCCAGTTCATGGCCACCGATGCCGCCGGGCATGGTCATATCACTCAGCAGCAGATCAAGCGGCTGCGGCTGCGCCAGCAGCGCCAGCGCCTCGCGACCATCGACTGCCTCGCGCACCCGATAGCCGAGGCTGGTCAGGGCACGGGCCACGAAGTCGCGAATATCCGGATCATCCTCAACCAGCAGCACCGCTTCATGACCGCGCAGATGGCTGTCATCAAGCGGTGTCTCAACCCTCGTTACAGCCTCACGGCCACGCGGTACATGGCGCGGCAGATACAGCTCAACGGTGGTACCGGCGCCGGGCTGGCTGCGGATACGCACGTGGCCACTGGACTGCTGCACGAACCCGTAGACCATGCTCAGGCCCAGCCCGGTACCGGCACCGAGCGCCTTGGTGGTGAAAAACGGCTCAAAGGCCCGTTCCAGCACGTCCACCGTCATGCCGCAGCCGCTGTCGGCGACCGCCAGGCGCACATAGTCGCCCGGCACCACATCCGGATGCCGGGTGGCATAGGCGCTATCGAGGGTGACGTTGTCAGCGCTGATCCGCAGCCGGCCACCGTTGGGCATGGCGTCGCGGGCGTTGATCGCCAGATTGAGCACGGCGTTGGTCAACTGCCCCGGATCGACGCGGATAGTCCAGACCGTCGCCGCCGCTTCGGTTTCCAGTTCGACGCTGGCGCCGAGGGTGCGAGTCAGCAGTTCGGCGATTTCCTGCAACTGCTGCGGCGGCGACAGCAGGCGCGGCAACAAGGTCTGCTGGCGGGAAAAGGCCAGCAGGCGCCGGGTCAGGTCGGCGCCGCGCCGGGCGGCGTTCATCGCCGTGTGCGCCGACTTGTGCAGTTCCGGGTTATCGCGCAGCCCCTCCTCCAGCATGGCCAGATGGCCGAGGATGATGGTCAGCAGGTTGTTGAAATCATGGGCGATGCCACCGGTGAGCTGACCGACTGCCTTGAGCTTTTGCGCCTGATTGAGCGCCATCTGTGCCTGACGGTATTCGGTCAGATCCTCGCTGAGCACGAAGCAGCCCACCACCGCCGCGCGGGCGCTATCCGGTTGCGGTGGCGCGTGCGGGATGAAGAAGGAGCGCACATAGCGCCGCCCGGACGGCGTGATCCATTCGTATTCGACATGGGTGCTGCGCCCGTCCAGGGCAGCATCGACATGATCCTGCAGGCGCCGCGCCAGCAGTGGGTCCAGCAGTTCATCCAGGGTATGGCCGAGCAGGCTGTCAGCGGGCTGACCGAACCATTCGGCGTGCTTCTGGTTGGCGAACTGGTAGCGGCGCTCAGCGTCAAGGTAGGCGATCAGCGCCGGCACGGTGTCGGTAATCAGGCGAATGCGGCTCTCGCTCTCGCCCAGCGCAGCGGCGATGCGCCGGCGCTCCTCGATTTCCTGCGCCAACTGGGCGTTGAGCGCCAGCAGTTCAGTGGTGCGCTCGAGCACCCGCGCTTCCAGACGTTCATGACTCTCGCGCAGCGCAGTCTCAGCGCGCTTACGGGCGGTGATGTCTTCGTAGACCGTAATGAAACCGCCGCCGGCGATGGGCTCGCCGCGAATCTCCAGCACCGTGCCATCCGGGCGGGTACGCTCGAAACAGTGGCTTTGAAAGGCGTGCGCCAGGCGCACCCGCTCGGCGACCTGGGTCTGTGGATCGCCGGGACCGTATTCGCCACGACTGGCGTTATAGGCAATCACCGCTGCGAACGGCAGCCCGACGCGCAACAGATCGGGCGGAAAATCCAGCAGCTCGACAAAACGCCGGTTCCACACCAGCAGGCGCAGTTCGCCATCGAAAATGCTGATCGCTTCGTTGAGATAATCCAGGCAGGCCAGGGTCCGGGCGCCGCGCTCGGCAACGGACAGACCCGGATGCGCGCCGGGCTCGCTCTGCTGCTCGGAAATATCGTTCATGGCCATCGTTCGTTCAGGATGATGGGGCAGCGGCACGCGCCGCGCGCAGAGTGGCCAGGGCCGCTTCATAGTCGAAGCGCTCGATCTGATGCTGTAGCAGTTCACCCGCGCCATCGGGCAGCGTGTTCAGCAGGGGGATAGCAGCGCGCATCTGCGTACTCGCCTCCAAATCGCCGATCGCCAGCAGCCTCTCCAGTTGATCGAGCAGCGCCTCAAGCTGATCACTATCCCCAGTCATGGCCGGCGGCGTGGCGCGGGTCGCCTCGGGCAGGCTGGCGATTCCGGCCAGCAGGCTGCGCTGCTCCAGATCGGCACGGGTCATCAGGGCTTCGATCACAGCACTGTCGCCAGACGTGAGCAGAGCGTTTTCCAGCTCACCCGCTACCGCCTGCAGGCCCGGTGCACCCAGGGTACCGGTGACACCCTTGAGGGTATGGGCCAGCCGCACGGCCTCGGCGCAATCGCCCGTGGCCAGGCTGGCGCGCAACAGCGCCAGATCACCGGCATGATGCTGGGCATAGGCGTGCAGCAGGCGCAGGTAGGCATCCACCCGGCCCAGCGTCGCCCGCAGGCCCTGCTCAGCATCCAGCACCTGCAGCGTCGCCAGTTGCTGACGCAGAGTCTCATCGACGACGGGTGGCGGCAACAGCACGGCCGCGCCCGGCACTGCCTGCTGCACCGGACGCGGCAGCCACTTGAGCAACGCGGCGAACAAAGCATCTGGATCGACCGGCTTGGCGACGTAATCATTCATGCCGGCATCCAGACAGCGGCGGCGATCCTCGCCAAAGGCATTGGCGGTCATCGCCAGAATTGGTACCCGCTCACCGTCAGGCAGAGCACGAATGGCGCGAGTCGCCTCCAGGCCATCGAGCACCGGCATTTGCACATCCATCAGAATCAGGTCGTAAGCCGTCCGTGCCACCCTGTCCAGCCCTTCGGCGCCATTGCTGGCCACATCGACCCGCAGGCCAACGACCTTGAGCAGCTCCAGCACCACCTCCTGATTAATCAGGTTATCCTCGCAAAGCAGCAACCGGGCACCTGTGCAGGCCCGCGCCAGCTCGGTTTCGACGCCGGATGGCGCCAGCACTGCTGGAGTGCCGGCCACATCCGGCTGCAGCACATTCAGCAGGGTATCGTGCAGGGTCGATGGGGTCACCGGCTTGATCAGTACCGCCTGGAATCCGGCCTGCAGCGCCGCATCGCGCAGTTGCGGTTCATCGTAGGCGGTCAGCAGCAAGCGCGCCGGCGGCTGGCGCAAATCCATCTGGCGCAGCCGCGCCATCACATCCAGGCCATCCAGCTCCGGCATCCGCCAATCCAGCAACAGCAGCTCATAGGAACAGCCGGCCTGATCCGCCTCCAGCAGCAGGCGCAGCGCCGCAGCGCCACTGTCAGCGGTTATTACGCACAGCCCCAGATCCGCCAGCATCGCCGCCAGCGTCTCGCGGGCCTCGGCGATATCATCCACGACCAGCGCCCGCCGGCCGGCGAGCTGACCAATCAGGGTGCGCGCCATGGGGAGCGGCACCGGCGCCAGGCGACCCAGGCGGGCCGTGAACCAGAACAGGCTGCCCACGCCCGGCTGACTTTCCGCACCAACCTCGCCGCCCATCAGTTGCGCCAGCCGCCGGGTAATGGCCAGGCCCAGACCGGTACCACCGTACTGGCGGGTGATCGAGACATCGGCCTGCTCAAAGGCCTGGAACAGCCGCCCCAGCACGTCCGGGGCAATGCCAATACCGGTATCGCGCACCTCGAAACGCACCAGCCAGTCCTCGTCCCGCGTGGCAATGACCCGGGCACGCAATACCACCACGCCAGCCGCAGTGAACTTGACTGCATTGCTCAGATAGTTCAACAGCGCCTGTGCCAGCCGGGTCGGGTCGCCGCACACGGGCTGCGCCAGCGCCGGGTCATTATCGACCACCAGTTCCAATCCCTTGGCCCGCACCCGCTCCAGCACCAGAGCAGCCACCTTGCCCAGCACCGTATCCAGGCTAAAGCTCACCTGTTCAAGCCGCAGCTGGCCGGCCTCGATCTTGGAGATATCGAGAATGTCGTTGATGATCTGCAGCAGGTGATGCGCCGAATCGGCGAGCTTGCGCAGCTTGTCCTGCTGCTCGGCCTCGTGGACGCCGCGCCGCAGCAGATGAGTCAGGCCGATGATGGCATTCATCGGTGTACGAATCTCGTGGCTCATATTGGCCAGGAAGCTGCTCTTGGCCTGACTGGCGGCCTCGGCGGTCGCTTTGGCCTGTTCCAGTTGCAAGGTCCGCTCCGCCACCAATTCCTCCAGATGATGACGGTAACGCTCCAGCTCCTCGCTGATGCGCTTCTGCTCGGTGATATCTTCCTTCAGCGCCAGATAATGGGTCATGCGCCCGTCCGGCTGGCGAATTGGGGCGACGCGTGCCGACTCGACGTAGATCTCGCCATTGCGGCGCTGGTTGCTGAACTGGCCTTCCCAGACCATGCCACGCTTCAGGCAGGCCCAGAGATCCTGATAGGTCGTAGGCGGCGTCTGCCCGGATCGCAGCATGCGCGGGTTCTGGCCCAGCACCTCGGCGGGCGCATAGCCCGAAATGCGGACAAAGGCGGCGTTAACGTACTCGATACGCCCTTCCAGGTCCGTGATCATCACACTGCTGGGGCTTTGCTCCACCGCCAGAGACAGTTTGCGCAACTGTTCCTGCGCCCGCTGTTGGTCTTCCAGCAGGCTGAGCAGCGCCAGCCGCGATTGATCGGCTGCCGCCAGCAGACGGGTGGCTTCGGCCTGGGCGGCGCGCAACTGGGTCTCGCTCTGCTGGCGGGCGGTGATATCCCAGCCAATGCCCATTACGCCGATCAGGCGCTGGTCAGGGCCGTGCAGCGGAATCTTGGTAGTTTCCAGGCATACACGCTGGCCATCGACGGCGAAGCTAATCTCTTCCTCAAAGGTACGGGCGACGCCCGCAGCCAGGGTGCTGCGATCAGCGGCACGAAAGGCATCAGCCTGTTCGCGCTCAACGAAGTCATAGTCGGTCCTGCCGATGATGGCTGTTTCCGACGCGCCAAAAAAGCGCTCAAAAACCGGGTTGCAGGCCAGATATACGCCATCAGGATCCTTCAGCCAGACCAGGGCCGGCAGGGCATCGATCAGCGCCCGCAGCCGGCGCCGTTCCTCGCGCAGTTCGGCGGTGCGTTTCTTGATCTGCTGGCGCAGGGTCAGGCTCCAGGCGGCCAGCAGCGCTCCGGCCAGCAGCGCCGCCAGCAGGCCATAGGCGATCACCTGTGCATAGGGCTGCTGCGCGGTGCGCAGTTCGCTGCCCATCCATTTGTCGTGCAGCGCCTGCAACTCCCCGGCACTGATCGCCGCGCTGCCACGCGCCAGCAGCGCCAGCGTGGCCTGATCACCGCGGCGCACCGCGCGGTGAAACTGACCGGTGTACAGGGTAAACATCTGGCGAAAATCGTGATGGGCATTGGCCCGGTACAGCAGGAACTGCGCCGGCGGTTCATCCAGGCAAAACACCTTGATCTTGCCGGCGATGGCTGCATTCACCAGCTGCTGATAGCTGTCATGCAGCGCCAGATCGGTCACACCCGAGCTGCGCAGACGCTCGACACAGGCATCGCCGGTCTTGGCACCGACCACGAAACCGCGCAGGGTGTCGATATCGCTGAGTCCGCCAATGCTGGTATGCGCAAAAATCGACACCGGAATGTCGGCATAGGGCGGCGAAAAATCCAGGAAACGCTGGCGCTCGGCAGTCTCGAACACCGTGTCGATCACCTGAGCCTCGCCATCCTCGATCCGGCGCAGCGCCAGGGCCCAATCGGAAGCCTGCAGATCCACCGCGACCCCAGTCCGGCGCGACCAGAGCGCCCACCAGTCCACCAGGTAGCCCTTGGGTGTGCCGTGGCTGTCGCGGAACACATAGGGCGGGTAATTGTCGTCAACTACCACCGTCAGAACCGCTTGATCCGCACTCTCGCGCGCAGCGGCGGCCGATTCCGGACCCAGCGCCGGCAGCAGCCACAGCGCCAGCAGCAGAAAGCGGACCGCGTAGTTCATTCCGCGCCCCCGGACCCAGCGGTCGCACTCGGATAGCGGGGCGGCTGGCCCTGCTCGGCCAGCAGCGCATTCACTTCGCGCTTCAGTTCCAGCGCCCGCATCTCCCGCCCCAGAGTCAGGGCATGCCAGCGGCGCAACTCATCGATCTGCTCGTTCAGGCGCGCCTCGGCAGCCTTGGTGGCGGTGATGTCGATCCAGGCACCGATGATCTCGCCAGGCTGGCCGGCGGCATCCTGGACACAGCGCCGCTCGTCGTGCACCCACAGATAATGGCCATCGCGGTGCCGGATGCGAAATTCATCACTGCCGTCAACCCGCCACAGTCGCTGATCCTTATGGCGCTCCAGCAGGCGCGGCCGATCCTCGGGATGCAGCTGGGCCTGCCACCAGCCCGGTTGCAGCGCCTCGGCGACGCTGAAACCGGTCAGACGGGTGATATTGTCGCTGACATAGGTAGAGCGCAGCCGGTCGCCCTCGATCGCCAGGGTATACAGCAGCACCGGGCTGTGCGCCATCAATTCGCTCAGATGCTGGCGGGCAGTGCACAGGGCAGCCTCGGCGCGGGCACGCTCAATAGCAATGCCGGTCAGGGCGGTGGCCTGGATGATGCTGCGCTGTTCGGGCAGCGTGGCCTGACGCACCGTGCGGTGATACACCGCGAAAGTGCCCAGCACCACATGGGTCGAGGAGCGAATCGGCATCGACCAGCAGGCGCGCAGTCCATGCGCCAGCGCCAGATCGCGGTAATCGGTCCACAAAGGATCGCGGGCGATATCGCTGACAAACACCGGCTCGCCGGTATAGGCGGCGGTGCCACAGGAACCGACCGCCTTACCGATGGCGACACCGTCGATCGCACGGCAATACGCCAGCGGCAGGCTGGGCGCGGCACCATGGCGCAGCCGCTGACCCTCGGCATCCAGCAGCAGAATGGAACACAGCAGATCCGGATGCTGGGCTTCGATGCCGCGGGCAATGTGATCGAGCGTTTCCGGCAGCGGCGCAGCGCGGGCGACCCGTTCAAGCGTGCTGTTACCAAACGCCAGCAGCGCCTGATCGCGGCGGCGCTCCGTGACGTCGATGAAGGTAGCCAGAAAGGCGTCCTCCAGGATAATGCCGGAGATCTCGACGATGCGCTGTTCGCCATTCTTACAGAGCACCTGGTATTCGATTGGCTGGATATCGTTGCCTTCCGCCGCCGCGCGCTGCACGGCATGCTCCCAGGTCATGATCACCCAACGCCGGTACTGCTCATCCGGATAGGCGCGCGGCCACCAGTCATCCAGGGTGGGTACATCCGCCAGGGTATAGCCGAACACCTGAGTGAAACGCTCATTCACGAACAGTAGCCGGCCTTCGCTGGACACATGGCACAGCGGCAGCGGCGCCTGCTCCATAAAGCGCCGAAAGCGTGCTTCGCTGGCGCGCAGGCGCTGTTCGGACAGCTTGCGCTCGGTGATATCGAGGGCGATACCGGCGCTGCGCTGCGCTCGACCCTGGGCATCACGCTGCACCACCCGACCGCGATTGACCACCCAGATCCAGCTCCCGTCCACTCTGCGCGTCCGGTACTCACTCTCGAACAGCGGGTTTTCCTCGCGCAGGGCGGCATCCAGGCGGGTGCGCACCGTAGCGCGATCAGCGGGATGAATGTTTTCCAGCCAGGATTGCAGGGTGCCGGCACGCTGCTGTTCGGTATCGCCAAGCATTGCGCACAGCACCGGGCTGCGCGTGAAGCAGTCGGCGACATAGTCGTATTCCCAGATGCCGACGCCTGTGGTTTCCAGCAGCAGTTGCAGGCGGGTTTCCAGACGCAGGCGGCTTTCCTCCATGAGCAGGACGCCCAGCCGCTCCAGCAGGCGATGCTGGCTGATCACCCCCACAATCCGGCCATCCGTCGCCACCACCGCCATGTGCCGGGCATGCGTCTCGGTCATTTGCGCCGCAACTTCCGACACCGGAGTCTGCACCGGCACCGCTCGCAACGGCGCGCTCATCACCTCGGCTAGAGTCACCTGGGTCGGGTCGACATGCCGGGCCAGCAGGCGTGGAATATCGCGCTCGGTGAGAATACCCAGACCGCGCTGCTCCTTTGCCACCACCACATGATCCAGGCCGGCACTGATCATGCGCTCCAGCACCAGCGCTAGCGCATCATCCGGGGCGAAGCATTGCACCTCACTGTCCATAATGGCGCGCAAATCCTGGATGCGCGCGAACACATCCTGACCGAGATGCCGACGAAAATCGCTTTCGGAGACGATACCCACCAGCGCTCCGGCATCATCCACGACCACCAGATGCCGCAGGCCATGCTGGCTGAGCAGCAGATAGGCAGCGCGAAAATCGAGGTCCAGACTCACCGTCAACAGGGGTGCGCTCATCACCGTGCTGATCGGCTCGTCCACCGACACGCACTGATGCATCAGGCGGATGGTGTCGCGTTCGGTGACGATACCGAGTGGGCGCTGCTCCCCATCCACCACCACCAGCGACGATACGCGGCGTGCAGCCATGGCACGCACCGCGCTTTCAATCGGCTGATCGGGCGCTACCACCAGTACCTGTCGACTCACCAGATCGACGAGTGTCAAATGATCAATCGAAGTCATGGTTGCAGTCTGCTATCTGTGGAACAGGGGTCGCCGTTGCCAGCGCCCATCAACCGCCGCCACGCCAGCCGGATGCTGCGCTAGCCGGATGCTGCGCTATCACTGTAGCGCCTAGCGATGACAGCGAACTGGTCGAAGACCGCCGCGAAGGCATCGACAACATCGGGATCAAAGTGCCGGCCACGCTCGGCGAGGATTAGGGTGCGGGCTTCGGCAAATGGCAAGGGTGGCTTGTAAACCCGGCGCGAAATCAGTGCATCAAAGACATCAGCTAGCGCCATCAGCCGTGCCGGGATTGGAATGGCATCGCCGGCCAGACCCTCGGGATAGCCGCTGCCATCCCATTTTTCATGATGATAGTGGGCGATTTCCTTGGCCAAGGCCAGGAACTCGACCGGCTGCTCGGCGTCGCGCTCGGCCTGCTCGATGGCCTCGGAGCCACGCTGGGCGTGGGTTTTCATCAATTCCCATTCCTCAGCGGTCAGCTTGCCGGGCTTAAGCAGGATATGGTCGGGAATGGCAACCTTACCGATGTCATGCAGCGGCGCCGATTTCACCAGCAGACGAATGGTGCGGTCGCTGAGAAAGGCGGCGAAACGGGGATGGCCCTGCAACCGCACTGCCAGGGCGCGCACATATTCACGGGTGCGATGGATATGGTTACCGGTTTCGGAGTCGCGGGTTTCCGCCAGCCGGGCCAGGGCATGGATGCTGACATCCTGTACCAACTGGTTCTCGGCCATGCGCCGCGCCACTTCGGCTTCGAGAAAGCTGTTCTGGTCGCGGAGACGATCGCGGGCGGCTTTCAATTCGAGATGGACGCGCACCCGGGCCAGGACGATCGGCGGTCGCAGCGGCTTGGTGATGTAGTCGATGGCACCGAGATCCAAGCCACGCTGCTCATCTTCCAGCGCGTCCATCGCCGTGACGAAGATCACCGGAATCTGCGCCGTACGCGGGTTTTGCCGCAACTCGGCCAGGACCTGATAGCCGTCCATTTCCGGCATCATCACATCAAGCAGAATCAGGTCAGGCTGCGGATTGACCGTGGCAATGGCCAGCGCGCGCCGGCCAGAGTTAGCAACCAATACCCGGTAATTTGGCTGCAGCAACTCACCCAGCACAGCGAGATTTTCCGGCGTGTCGTCGACGATTAGAACTACCGCCGAATGATGATCGGGTGAAGCCACGGCCGCAGGCTGCAAAAATCGATCGTTGCAGGGCATGGATTTCTCGGGGTGCGAAGATGAAGATGCGCTCAAGACAAGAGATTCCGCTCGCATGGGCGTGGCATCGCTGAACTTTCGTAATCTTAACGCCTTTTGCTGCGCTATTCACACCACGAGCAAGGATTCGCGCAGGCCGTAAGATACGCGATTAGCTAAGATTGCAAGCAACTGTTACTTGCCCCTGGTGTTGTCTGTTACTGGAGAATCCGCGCATGCACCCTGCCCTGCTCGATCACTGTACCTCGGTTTGCATACCTTTGATTCTGGTCGCTGAAACGGAGTTCAGCCTCTGGCTGGACCGCCAGGACGAGCAGCGGCGCCAGTGGCTGACCACCACCGGCTTCAGCGCCAAGCCGGGCAGTTATGGCCTGATTCCCGGTGCCGATGGCCAGCTTGCGGCAGTTGTAGCCGGCATCAAAAGCGCCGACGACCTGTGGGCACTGGGCGGACTGCCGGGCAGTCTGCCGCCGGGTGATTACATGCTTGAGGCCACGCTTGCACCCCGGCAGCAGGACCAGTTGACCCTGGGCTGGGTGCTCGGCGCCTATCAGTTCAAGCGTTACAAGGATGCGCCGCCAATCCGGACGCGGCTGGCACTAGCCACGACCTGCGATGCCGGGCGCATTGCGCGCATGGCCGATGCCGTGACCCTGGTGCGCGATCTGATCAACACGCCGGCTGAGGATCTGATGCCCGAACAACTGGCTGCGGCAAGCCTTACGCTGGCCGAGGAATTCGCTGCCACCCACATGCAAATCGTCGGCGAGGCGCTGCTGGAACAGAATTTCCCGCTGATTCACGCCGTCGGCCGGGCCAGCGTGCATCCGCCGCGTCTGCTTGATCTGCGCTGGGGCGATCCGGCCCATCCCAAGGTCACCCTGATCGGCAAGGGTGTCTGTTTCGACACCGGCGGCCTGGACCTGAAACCGTCCAGCGCCATGCGTCTGATGAAGAAGGATATGGGCGGCGCGGCCACGGCACTGGGTCTGGCGCGGCTGATCATGAGCAGCGGCTTGCCGGTACGATTGCGGGTTCTGATCGCGGCAGTGGATAACGCCGTCAGCGGCAATGCCTTCCGCCCCGGTGATGTGATCCGTTCGCGCCAGGGCCGGACCATCGAGATTCATAACACCGATGCCGAAGGCCGCCTGATTCTGTGCGATGCGCTGGCTGAAGCTGCCACGGAACAGCCCGATGTTATGCTGGATTTCGCGACCTTGACCGGCGCAGCGCGGGTGGCACTGGGCACCGAGCTGCCAGCGCTGTTCTGCAATGATGATGATCTGGCGCAGGGCCTGCTGATGGCAGCGGCACGCGAGCAGGATCCACTCTGGCGCCTGCCATTGCACGCGGTCTATCGGGACATGCTGGACAGCCGCATTGCCGATATTGCCAACGCCTCGGATTCGTCCTATGCCGGCGCCATCACCGCTGCACTGTTCCTGCAGGATTTCGTACCCGATAGCCTGCCCTGGGCGCATATCGATCTGATGGCCTGGAATCTGAAAACCCGGCCCGGCCGGCCGGAAGGGGGTGAGGCGATGGCCATGCGCGCGGTGTTCGGCTGGCTGGAGCAGCGCTACGGCGGCGGCTGAAGCGCACTGCAGCAAGTCCGCACAGATTATCCGGCATTGATGACGGCAGGGTCATATACTTTGTGGCGTGTCATGCGTGTCGCGTTCCGATTCAGGCTGTCGCGGTTCGTCAAGCGTGGCGCCGGTTTTCGCAGATAGCGTACTGACCCGTGCCTGCTGCGCCACACCCACTCCGGATCGACGCACAGCACTATACCCCTGGAGATAAACTCAATGAAAAAACAGCATCTTGTACTAGCCGCGACCCTGGGTTGCATCCTGGCGCTGCCCGCCATGGCTGCGTCTGACTCTGCCGCTGAAAAAACCAGTGCGGAACTTAAGGCGGTGCTGCGCCAGCACCATGACGCGCTCAACAAGCAGGATCTCAAGGCCCTGCTGGCGCTGTATGCCGACTCGCCCAGCGTGGCGCTGATGGGCACCGGTCCCGGCGAGTTCTGGAAGGGCAAGGCCGCGGTGGAAGAGACCTACAAGCACTATTTCGAGACCTTCAAACCCGGCACACTGAGCCATGAATGCCCAGAAACCACCGGCGCTGAAACGGGCAATGATGCCTGGCTGATGGCCTCCTGCGTCATGAAGGACACCGATGCCGCTGGCCAGCCGCGCGAGTTTGGCCTGAACGTCTCAGCGGTGCTGAAGAAGGAAGCGGCCGGCTGGCGCTTCCAGGCCCTGCACTTCTCCAATCTGGCAGGTGACAACGGCCCACCGGAAGCAGGCACTGAAGCAGCAGCGACGGTACCTGCAGCGGCACCGGCGCCTGCTGCTCCTGCCAAGAAAGCCGAGTGAGCGGAGAATCACCATGACCGATCAACACGATGAAACGCTCTCTTCCGCTCCTGCAGAAATGCCGGATATCGCAGCACGGCGGACGTTTCTGCGCAGTCTGGGCAAATGGTCGCAGGCGGTGATCGGTGGTGTGCTGCTCGGCGGCGCACTGACCGAATCGCGGGACGCCAAAGCCTGGGTTGCTGTCGGTGGCGGCGGTGGCGGCTGGGTCAATCGCTACGGTGGCGGTGGCGGCGGCTGGGTCAATCGAGCCGGCGGGGGTGGCGGCTGGATCAACGGTGGTGGCGGCGGTGGCAGTGCTGCCTGGGTCAATCGCTACGGCGGTGGAGGCGGTGGCTGGGTCAATCGCTACGGCGGTGGGGGCGGTGGCTGGATCAACCGGCGCTGATAACCAACCCTCCTGCAGACATTCACCAAACCCGGTTCCCGTTATCACGGCAATCTGATAACGGGAACCCATCAACAGGACGGTTGAGTCGCCGCCGTAAGTATTTGTCGTCATCATCCATGATGCCGCCAAATGCTCATTGAGACTCAACCAGCCGACTCTAACGAGTAAACGATCGTGAATGAAGCGAAAGCGAGACACCTACAGATGCTTCATCAGTCTGTGGCTCTGTCGCCAAAAGCGATGCTGCCCGATGCGGTGAATGGGCGAACCCTTCGACAGGCTCAGGGCGAACGCTGCGACTGAACGACTTCACGTTTCCCGGCGAGATGACCCTTACAGGCGAAAGCCTGAGCGCGTAAGCGCAACCCACCCCGGCTGGGCCAAATGCCGGGGACTTATCTTCAGCGCAACGACGGGTTTTCCTATGCAACACGTTAAACAGAAAGACGTTGGACTACAAGCACACATCAGGCACGTTTGGCCCTGATCCGGGAGCACTCACTTGAGCTGGCGTCATCGCTATAGCATCAGAAGCTATATCCGCTCGGCGTTATGGATTGTCCCGGTCCTGGCTGTGATAACCGAACTCATCATCAAGCGACTGTCTGAACAGTTCGGTAGCTGGATGGTTAATCAAGGCATTTATGACCTGAAAACCGGTTTTTTTGCAGTTAACGCCGCAGAGGCGCATGCCATCCTCGACCGTATTTTTACCCTGAACCTGTCATGCCTGGTTTTCACATTCGGTTCCCTGCTTGTGGCCATTCAGGTCGCCAGCGGTCAATACACACCACGAATCATCGCGACCACGCTGCTGCGCGATAACGTCATTCGCTGGATTGTCGGCCTGTTTGTTTTCAACCTGCTGTGGGCCAACCGCACGATGGTTCTGATTGGCCAGAGCGGCAACGTGCCTCAGATGCAGGTCTTTCTGGCCGTGCTGTTCGCGCTGGCCTCGCTGATCGCATTCATCATCCTGATTGATTACTGCGCGAAATTATTGCGTCCCGTGAGTCTGGTCCGGCGTGTCGCTGAACAGGGCATCACCGTGATCCAAAGCGTTTATCCCAATCCAACTCAAGGGATTGCCGCCGAGACGCTATCCACCCGGAAGCGGTCCTGGACATGGCGGCCACGGCGTGCGCCTGACGAGATCACCTACTCGGTACCGGCCATCAAGCGCGGCTCGCCCGATCGCGTCATTCTTCACCAGGGTAGATCAGCCATTGTGCTGGCCGTGAATTGGCGGGGTCTGGTGCGCGAAGCGCAACGCGCTGACTGTGTGATTGAATTTGCAGTACAAGTTGGCGACTTTCTCAGCGTCGACGAGCCGATTTTTTATATCCATGGCAATACGGAGACAGTCAACGACCAGCACCTAGTCGATCTGGTCGCGCTCGGCTCGGAACGCACCATGGAACAGGACCCGATGTTCTCATTCCGTATCGAGGTCGATATCGCCCTGAAAGCCCTGTCGGCGGCGATCAATGACCCGACCACGGCCGTGCTGGCGATTGATCAACTGCATCGCTTATTACGTCTGGTCGGCAAGCGCTCGCTGCGCAATCAGGAAATCACCGATCACACCGGACGACCGCGCGTGGTGCTGCGCACGCCAAACTGGGAAGATTTCGTGCATATCAGTTTTCGGGAAATCCGCCATTGCGGAGCGGGCAATCTGCAAATCGAGCGGCGATTGCGCGCGATGATCGAGAATCTGATCCGGACACTGCCCGAGCACCGCCATCCGGCTCTGCTGATCGAACTGGATTTGCTGAATCGCACGATCACCCAACAGCACTGCTTTGACGAAGATATTGCCCTGGCGATGATTCCCGACTCGCAGGGTCTGGGCGGCGCATCCGGCGCGCAGCCGTAGGGCTCCAAGATTCGACACCGACGACACATCGCACAGCCGCGATCGACCGCCATAAACCGTTCAGGACCGCTCCGACCGCCACGTCATCGGCGCCACGCCCGCCCAGCGCCGGAATGCCCGGGTAAAGGCGCTGGCATCGCTGTAGTCAAGCACCGCCGAGATCTGGCCCATCGACATGCGCGTGTTTTCCAGTAAATGCCGGGCGATGGCATAGCGTCCCTCATCGATCAGCGTTTGAAGCGTGGTGCCCTGCACCTGCAGGCGTCTGTTCAGAGTACGCGGATGCAGCGAAAACAATGCTGCTACCTGCCGTGCTGAACTACTGTGGGTCAACAGCAGAACGCGCAAGACCCGGCGGATCTGACTGGCCAGATCATGTGGACTCAGCTTCTCAAGCTCAACGATGTGCTGCTCGATAATCCGCCGCACCCAGGGATCAGCACCGACCACGGGCCGCTCCAGCCAGTGCGCCGGAAACACCACGGCCGTCTGCTCCATGTCGAAACGCAGTGGCACCTTGAAAAACTGGCGATACGGTCCGAGGCGATCAGGCAGATGGTGGGAAAACAGCAGCTCGGTCGGCCGCCAGGCAGGACCACACAGGCCCTGCAGGATGTTGAATGTAACCGCCATCGCCATGTCCTGGATCTGCGTGATTCCTTCCACGCCCTGCTGATAGATCGAATAGCTGATCACTGCCAACCCATGCTCCACCGTCAGCGCCGGCACCGCACCCCGTTCATGCACATGCAGATACAGCACCAGACTGCGCAGCGCAGCGCCCACGGTCGGTGAATGCCGTGCCAGCAGTCCGACCAGACCCAGCGACGACAGGCCGGTTCTCTGCCCAGCCAGCAGCCCGAAATACGGGCAGCGGCTGCGCTCGGCGCAGACTTTGAGCAAACGGCCGGCACTGGCGAAAGACACCACATTTTCGGGATCGTCAAACAGGAGCAGCTCCAGACCTGCTTCGCTTATAACCCCTTCAGGATCAATACCCTGCTCGCGCAGAAGCTGGGGAATGGCGATCAATGGACCAATGCGTATCTTGCCTTCAGCGACTACGCTTTTTTGCGGTAAATGCATCCTGTGACCTGTCTTGACGTGCACTACGCTATCTATGCTCTACGCTTTAGGTTTTACGGCTTTGAGTGTCTAGAATTAATCCGGGAGTGTCGCGATATGTCAAGCGTATCCGTATCCATAGCGTAAAAGTTCACCGCTGTTTGCAGGCGAGTGCACTGCCCTTCGGGGCTCAAGATCGTACCTGGACTAAACGGCAGGATCTGCCCTGCGATGGACCGTGATAAGCCGCCATTCCCGAACCTTCAAGAATCCTGAACATGATGGAGGAGTCCATGCAGGCTAAAACCTGGCGCACCGCCCTGGTGCTCGCCGCGCTTTCACCGCTCATCCCTGGCACGGTTCTCGGTCAGGAGAAAGCGCCCGTACCGGCCACCGCACCGGCCAAGGTTATGGAACAGGGCGCGCTTGATCTGGTGAAAAAGATGAGCGCCAAGCTGGCCGCTACCCCGGCGTTCCTGGTCCGTACCCGCAGCATGAGCGAAACACCAGGCGGCACCGGGCAATTCCTGACCTTCTTCACTGAATCCGTGGTTGCGGTCAAGCGCCCCAACAAACTCAGCGCCGAGATTCGCGGCGATGCACCGCCGTTTGATTTCTATTTCAACGGCGAAAAGATGACCGCCTACGAGCCGAATCACAAATTTTACGCCACCACCGACGCGCCCAAAACCCTGGACGAACTGCTGCCTTTCGCAGCCAAAACTGCCGGCGTCCTGCTGCCGTTCGAGGATGTGCTCTACAGCGATCCCTATGCGGTCTTGACCAAGGACGCCACCAGCGCCTTTTACGCGGGCTATTCAGTCCTGCACGGCGCGCGCTGCGAGCATGTCGCCATTGCTGCGCCGGGCATCGAGGGGCAGATCTGGATCAACGCCAAAACCGACCTGCCGTGCATGATCGCCGGCACGCTGCCAAATGTGCAGGGCGCGCCACGCTTCATGGTCGAGTTCCACGACTGGAAGCTGAACCCCGAACTTCCCGACAAACTGTTCACCTTCGTCAAGCCGGACGGGGCCGCCGCGATGGATTTCCGCGCCCTCACCGGGCCGAAACCGTAACCCTGCGGAGATCACACCCATGCGGAACTCTCTTGTAGCGCTCGGAATAGCCAGTGCCGCGCTCCTGCCGTTAACTGCAGGCGCCTGGGGCGGCTTTCACGCCGGCGGTGGCTTTCACGCCGGTGCGGGCGGCTTCACGTCCTGGCATGGCGCCGGCTACGGTGGCGGTGGTTTTGGTGGCGCCTATCATGCTGACTATGGCAGCGTCACGCATGTCGGCTATGGCGGCGTAACCCATGTCGACTACGGCGGTGCCTATCATGCCGGCTATGGTGGCGGTGCCTATTACCATCCAGGCTATACGGCCGGGGGCTGCTGGGGCTGCACAAGTGGCTACAGCGGCGGCGCGGTCGCAGCGGCGGGCGTGGTCGGATTGGCCGCCGGGGCGGCGATCGGCGCGGCATCGGCCAGCCCGACCGTGGTCGTGCAACAGCCGGTCTATGTCAGTGGACCGGCCATCGGCAGCGAGGTCATGGCACTGCCCGGCGGCTGCAACAGCGTCGCCGCGAACGGCATGACCTACTACAACTGTGGCAACAGCTACTACCAGCCGCATTTTGGCGGCAACGGCGTGTATTACACGGTCGTGGCCAGCCCGTTCTGATCCAACCCACTCCGTCCCACAACCACACCCCGTTTAACAGGAGCTCATCATGAAAAAAGCAATCACTCTGACCGTTCTGGCCGCTGCCAGCCTGCTGGCGACCACCGCGATGGCGCAAGACAAAGCCGCAACCACCGCACCGACCATGGCGGCGATCGCCGATGCCATGGGCGCCCGCGAAAGTGTGACCGCCGTCGGCGTGGTGCAAACCGTGGACATGCAGAGCCGCCTGATCAGCATCAAGGCCGAGGATGGCAAGATCTTCACCATCAAGGCCGGTCCTGATGTTCGTAATCTGGCGCAGATTGGCCCCGGCTCGGTGGTCAAGGTGGAGTATCAGGAAGCGCTGGCCATGGCGCTCGACAAGGTGCCGAGCGGTGGTATCAACGTGCGCGAGGATACTGTGAGCGTCGGCCGCACCCCGCTGGGCGGTCAGCCGGGCGCGACCATTGAGCAAAACATCAAGATGCTCGGCACGATCCTCGCCATTGACAAGACCAAGCGTACCGTGACCCTGCAGGGCGCCATCCACCATGTCACCCTGAAGATTCCCGCCAGTATGGATCTGAAGGATCTCAAGGTCGGTGATCAGGTTGCCGCGACTTACGTCCAGGAACTGGGCGTCGCTGTCGGACCCGCGCCCACCCCAAGCTACAACCCGGCCACGGTTGGCAAGGAATAAGCCCCGCGCGTCTGAACACCCCCGCTCTGTGCGGGGGATTTTATCTCAATCAATCCCAGCTCCTCTTGCTTTTCCACCTCTCTCCAGGATGAAAGGCCACCGATCGCACTGCCCGCGCGGACCCGCAGCACCGCGCGGGCAGTGACCGCTTAGCCCCATCAACATCTTCAAAGAGGACGTCGCATGACCCAGTGGTTTTCCATCGGATGGCCGGCGGCTTCGCCCTGGATTCGCGTTTCCACCGGTGCGGTCCTGATCCTGCTTGGCTGCCTGAGCTTCGGCAGCACGCAGGCTGCGGATACAACGCCACGTCAACATGCGCAAGGCGCTTATGACGCCGCTACCGCCGGCCGGTTGTTGCTACCGGCATGGCCATCCTGTCGGTGTTGCTGATCTGGACTTGGCGCGACGAGCGATGGACCCAGGCGACCTGCAAGGCGAAACAAGAAGATAACGAGCGCTAAAGAACGCGAAACATACCAGTCAACCTTTCCCCAAGACGCCACATAAGGATTCGCACATGATGAACCGACGTTCCCTGATGACCGCCACGACGCTGCTGGTATCGCTGATCGTAGCGCCCGGCCTGGTGCGGGCTGCCGAAGAGCCAGCCAAGAAGGAAGCAGTCAAGACTGAAGAAGCGGCCAAGAAAGCCGATTTCCTGTTCGTGCAAAGCGCCCAGAGCATCCACTACGCGGACGGCAAGCTGACCCTGAAGGGTGTCAGCCCAACCACGATCATGTTCTCCGACCGTCCCGTGCGAATTGCCGACCACATGGCCACCGCACGGTTCGTGCCGTTCTGGTCGAAGGGCAAGGACAGCTTCCTGTCCGATCCGCCCAATGCCAGCCTGTCGATTCTCGAAGGGGACAAAGTCAAGGACGTGGTGGTCGTGCTCCGGGATCCGGAACTGAAGGGCGACGAATTGAGCTACAACATTCGCGTGTTGGAAGGGGAAATGCCCGCCACCGGGGGGGCAGCTTCGCTGTTCATCGATGTGATCGGCATGCCGTTGACGCCAATGTCCTACGCCGGGGCCGCACGGCGGGCTTATCGCTATTAAAGAGTAAAGAGTGCAGCGGTATTCAGGGACCTCTGCTGGAAAAGACAGTTTAATTCCCGGTTCCATCGGGAAAAAAGCACATATAAAGAGGAGTTATACATGCAAATACTTTCATCCAACGAGCTTCGTTGGGAATTTCATCCCAGGACAAGACGGGGGATCTGCTCGGCCCTGGTGATTGTGGCGTGTCTCACCGCCGGCGGCGTACAGGCCGCTGATAAAGGGCCACTCAAATACGCGGAAGGTCAGTATGATGCCGCGACCAGCGCCTACACGGTGGTCAAGAGCGACGATCTGGACGCGATTGCCGAACGCTTCGGCGTCGCCGTGGCCGAGCTGAAATCACAAAACAAGCTCGCCTCGGACAAGATCGAAGCCGGCCAGACGCTCATCATAGCGGCCAATCCTCAGGTCACCGGTGTTTTGGGTTCACCTAGCGCGACGACCACGATTCCAGGCAACCAACTCCCGGCCCCGGACCCGCAGTTCGGCGGCGTAATCAAGGACGACGCGCTGCAAAGCAAGCCCTGGTGGGCGCCGCGCATCGTGCCGCCCAAGGGCGCGCCCAACGTGCTGCTGATCATCACCGACGACGCCGGCTTCGGCGTGCCGAGCACCTTTGGCGGGGTGATTCCCACGCCGACCATGGATCGCATCGCGGGCGAGGGCCTGCGCTACAACCGGGTGTTCTCGACCGCGCTGTGCTCGCCGACGCGTGCCGCGCTGATCACCGGCCGCAACCACCATTCAGTCGGCTTTGGCGTGATCGCCGAGCAGTCCACCGGCTTCCCCGGCTACAACAGCATCATCAGCAAGGACAAGGCGACGGTCGGCCGCATCCTGCTCGACAACGGCTACAGTACTGCCTGGTTCGGTAAGGACCATAACACGCCAGCCTTCGCAGCCAGCCAGGTCGGTCCCTTCGATCAATGGCCGACCGGGATGGGCTTCGAGTACTTCTACGGCTTCGTCGGCGGCGACGCCAATCAGTGGCAGCCGAACCTGTTCCGCAACACGACCCAGATCTATCCCTTCCAGGGCAAACCGGGCTGGAATCTCATCACCGGCATGGCTGACGACGCCATCGACTACATGACGCGGATGCACCAGATCGACCCGAGCAAGCCGATCTTCATCAAGTACGCGCCCGGCGCGACCCATGCGCCGCACCATCCGACCCAGGAATGGGTGGACAAAATCCACGCCATGCACCTGTTTGACGACGGCTACGAAAAGCTGCGCGAACGCATCTTTGCGAACCAGAAGCGGCTCGGCGTGATCGCCAAGGATGCAAAACTGACCCCTTGGCCCAACGAGGTGCTGAAGCCCTGGGACCAGCTCACGGCGGACGAGAAGAAACTCTTCATCCGCCAAGTGGAGGTCTTTGCCGCCTACGCCGCCTACAACGACCACGAGATCGGCCGCGTCATCCAGCAGTTCCAGGATCTCGGTAAGCTCGACAACACGCTGGTCATTTACATCAACGGCGACAACGGCACCAGCGCCGAAGGCGGTCCACTGGGTACGCCGAATGAGGTCGCGTTCTTCAACGGTCTCAACAAGCTGCCCGTCGACGTGCAGATGAAGTTCTACGACGTCTGGGGCACCGAAAAGACCTACAACCACATGTCGGCTGGCTGGTCATGGGCCTTTGACACGCCGTTCGACTGGTTCAAGCAGAACGCCTCCAGACTCGGCGGCATCAACCAGAACATGGTCGTATCGTGGCCGGCGCGCATCAAGGACAAGGGCGCCCTGCGCGAGCAGTTCGTGCATGTCATCGACGTCGTGCCCACGATCCTGGAGGCAGCGGGCATCAAGGCGCCGGAAATGGTGGACGGCATCAGGCAGGCGCCGATCGAGGGCACCAGCTTTGCTTACACCTTCGACGCGGCCAATGCCAAGGCGCCGTCGCTGCACAAGACCCAGTATTTCGAAATGATGGGCCAGTGGGCGCTCTACGACGACGGCTGGCTGCTCAGCACCAAGGTGAATCGGGCGCCCTGGCAGGTTTTCGGTGAGGCAAACACCGATCCGCTGAACGGCCAAGTGTTCCAGCTCTATGACCTGAACAAGGACTTCACCCAAGCCGACGACATCGCCGCGAAGTACCCGGAGAAAGTGAAGGAGATGCGCGAGAAGTTCGTCGCGGAGGCGAAGAAGTACCAGGTCTTCCCGCTGGATGCCTCGGTCGCAGCCCGCATCGTCGCGCCGCGCCCGAACATCACCGCCGGACGCAGCGAGTTCATCTATACGCGGCCGATGACCGGCCTGCCGCAGGGCGACTCGCCGTTCCTGTTGAACTCGTCCTACACCATCACCGCCGACATCGAAGTTCCGCAGGGCGGCGCCGAGGGCATGATCCTGACCTCGGGTGGGCGCTTCGGCGGCTACGGCTTTTACCTGCTCAAGGGCAAGCCGGTATGGCTGTGGAATTTGGTTGACCTGGAGCGGCTCAAGTGGGAAGGCCCGGACGCGCTCACGCCCGGCAAGCACACCCTTGAGTTTGACTTCAAGTATGACGGCCTGGGTGCGGGTACGCTGGCCTTTAACAGCTTCAGCGGCGTTGGCCAGCCCGGCGTCGGGACGCTCAAGGTGGACGGTAAGGAGGTCGCCACCCAGGAGATGAAGCGCACATTGCCGATGATCCTGCAGTGGGATGAGGCTTTCGACATCGGCTCCGACACGCTGACCGGCGTCAATGATGCCGACTACCAGCCGCCGTTCGCGCTGACCGCCAAGCTCAACAAGCTGACGATCAAGATCGACCGCCCGCAGTTGTCGCCGGAGGACATCAAGAAGTTGGAAGAGGGCATGAAGAAAGTTGCCCTCGGTCGCGAATAGGAACCTTGCGGTCGTGAGCCGCGCGGGCTGCTCTCGCGAGGGAGTGGCCCGCGTGGTGATTTGGAGAAACGCAATGACGAGGAATTTTTAGCAGTCATCGACAGCAAACGAGGTAAACAAGAGATATGAATCCATCCAGCAGGTACCGACTGACAAAACGGATAGGGCTTACAGCGCTGGTCCTGTTTTTGAGCTTTGGTCTGGGCGCGGTTTACGCCCTTGGTGTCGGCACTGTGGTAGATACCGGTTCCCGCGAACATGCGCGAGGTGAGTACGACACGGTGACAGCCACCTACGTCGTGGTGGAAGGCGATGACCTGATCGCGATCGGCGAACGCTTCACGATCCCCGTGGACGTGCTGAAGGCACACAACAAGCTCGCTTCGGACAAGA
>RXIX01000036.1 GCA_003989075.1 Candidatus Competibacteraceae bacterium
CCGATGTCGTGCAGCGGCGCCGACTTGAACAGCAGGTCCAGGGTTTCGTTATTGAGAAAGCCGGCAAAGCGCGGATGCGTTTGCAGACGGCGGGCCAGGCTCAGGATGTAGTGCTGGGTGCGGCGGATGTGGCAACCGGTTTCATTGTCGCGGGTTTC
Source organism: Candidatus Competibacteraceae bacterium (assembly GCA_003989075.1). GTDB lineage: Bacteria > Pseudomonadota > Gammaproteobacteria > Competibacterales > Competibacteraceae > RXIX01. Next base: position 159 of record RXIX01000036.1, read on the forward strand.
CGCCATCGAGGCCAGCACCAGAATGGTGACATCGCGAATCGCCATGACATCGCGGGTGCGGCGGCGCACTTCGGCTTCGAGAAAGGCGTTGCGATCCTGCAGGAACTGGCGGGCATTGTGCAGGGCCAGATGGGTTTCGATGCGCGCGCGCGCCACTGCTGGACTGATCGGCTTGGTGATGTAATCGACCGCGCCGAGCAGGAAGCCCTTCTCCTCATCCCGGGCGTCGATGTTGGCGGTGAGGAAAATGACCGGAATCGCAGCGGTGTGCGGATCGGCTTTCAGCCGGCGGCAGACTTCATAGCCGTCCATCTCCGGCATCATGATGTCCAGCAGGATCAGGTCCGGCTGCGGCTCGCTGGCGGCAATCTCCAGAGCACGCGCGCCATGCGTGGCGGCACGGATACGGTGGCGTCCCTTGATCAACAGGCTGAGCAGGGCGATGTTATCGGGCATATCATCGACCAGCAGCAGCGTCTTTGGCTCGGTCACGGCATCGACGGCATACATGACAACTCTCCATAAAATCCTGGATCGGCGCGCCAAGGCCGCTGACACCGCTGCTGAGCGCGTCGCCTACGGCAACGACTCAACGGCAGCAGCCCAGCCGTGCGGCCCCATCGGGAGCCGACAGCCATATGGTATGGGTAAAGCTCGGCGCCACCGGCGTATCAGCCGCCGGGCCGGCGCACGGCCGGGCATGGATGAACGCCACCAGGGGCGCAGCCTTGCTGCTGGCCCCACGCCATACCAGCAGCGGCGGCTGCGCAGAATCGAGCAACTGATACCAACCCCGCAAACGCTGTGCCGGCACCCGATCCTCGGCACGCGGCGTGAACAGGGCGCTTTCGCCCTGAATGCGCAGGCTCCAGGCCGGGTCGCTGCCCTGGCACAGCAGCGCCGGCGGAGCGCTGCCGCTGTCGGCCGCTGACCACGCCGCGCCGGGCAACAGCCCCAGGAACAGCAGCGCCCACCCACGGCGGCGCAGGCACAGCCCGTTCGTACCGTCTTCGCATTCACACATTCTGACATCCGGTTTTCTGGTGACTGAACTGATTTTCAGTCTAAACCATCCGCTTCGGCACCGTGGCTGCGCCATACAATCACCGCCATTCCATGCAGCGCTTCAGCTACGCTTTTAACCGTCCAATTCGCTGTCGATTGCTCATCTCCGGAGAATTCCACCATGCGCATATTCAAGTTCTGGCTGGCGGCGCTGCTGCTGACCTGGGCCCTGCCGCCGAGCTGGGCGGCGGAGGGTCCGCTGCTCAAGCTCAATCTGATCACCGGCGCCGAAAACGGCACCTATTTCGCCGTCGGCCGTGACCTGGAAAAACTGCTGGCGCAGAACGGCATCGACCTGGCGGTGATCCCGAGCGCCGGCACCCTGCAGAACGTCTCCGACGTGCAGCGCTACCGTAGCTTGCCGCTGGGCCTGGCACAACTGGATGTGCTGGCCTATCTGAACCTGGCGCTGAACGACGATTCCAGCGCGCGGCACATCGCCGAGGAGCTGCGCATCGTGCTGCCGCTGTACCGTGAGGAAGTGCACCTGCTGGCGCGGGCCGGCATCAAGCAGATTTCCGACCTGAATGGCGAGAAGATCGCCATCGGTGAGCTGGGCAGTGGCACCAGCGTGACCGCCCTGACCCTGCTGGAGCTGGCCCATGTCGAACCGGCGGAACTGCTCAACGCCGATTTTCCCGAGGCGCTCGCTGCGCTGCGCCGGGGTGAAATTGCTGCCGCCTTCTATGTGGTGGGCGCGCCGGCCGAGGCGCTGACCCAGCAGGTGCGCGCCGAGGATCGCCTGCACCTGTTGCCGGTACTGATCAAGGAAGTGCCCGACGATGAATTTCTCACCCAGTTGTACCAGCCGGCGAGCCTGGCCGCCGAGGTTTATCCCTGGCAGAAGGAGGCCGTGGCCACGGTGACCGTCGGCAGCGCCCTGGTGACCACGATCAAGGCTGACTGTGCGGCGATCAGCCCAGTGGCTAAGGCAATGCTGGGCAATCTGGCCTGGCTGCAGCAGAACGGTCATGCCAAGTGGAAAAGCGTCGCGTTTGATCCAGCGACCCTGGCCACACTCGACCGGCTGTCGCCCTGCGTCGCCGAGCTGCTGAAAGCCAAATAAACAGGAAGGGGAAAATCCATGATCAGATTGATGGGCCCGATTGCTGCCCGGCTCAGCGGCCCGCTGGCGCTGTCCATGCTGCTGCTCAGCGCAGCACCCAGCGCAGCCCAGGCGCGCGGCAGCGTGTCCTGCGATTCGCTCGATGGCAGCTACCAGTATTGCCAGACCGACACCCGCGGCGGGGTACGACTGCTGCGGCAAAACAGTAAGGCCGCCTGCATCCGCGAGCAAAGCTGGGGCTATGACCGGGGCGGCATCTGGGTGGATCGCGGCTGCCGCGCCGAATTCAGCGTCGGCCGCGATGCCGCCGATTATGGTGACGATTACGACAGGCGCGAACGCCATGGACGCGGTGAGGATGATCCGGGCGGGCGGCGTCTGGTCTGCGCTGCCGACGGCTACGGCTATCGCCACTGCCCAACCGATACCCGTGGTGGGGTGCGCCTGCTGCATCAGCTCAGCAGCGCGCCCTGTCGCATGAACGATAGCTGGGGCTATGACCGGGGCGGCGTGTGGGTGGATCGCGGCTGCCGGGCCGAGTTCGAGATCAGCCATGATGGGCCGCCGCCGCGCGATCGTGATGACAAGGACAACACTGCCGCCATCGTCGGCGGCGTGGTCGCCCTGGGCGTGCTCGGCGCGATCATCGCCAATCAGGACAAGGACAAGAACAACCGCAGCAAGCAGCTTATCACCTGCGCATCCAACGGCAATGCGCGCGAGTATTGCCGGGTCGATACCGGTGGCGGGGTGCGCCTGCACCGGCAATTGAGCAAATCCGGCTGCTGGCAGGGGCAAACCTGGGGCTATGACCGACGCGGCATCTGGGTTTCCGATGGCTGCCGCGCCGAATTCGAGGTGCGCCGCTAACAGGCCCAGGCCGCGCTGAAGAAGGCCTGCTCGCAGTCCATGGCATAGCCATAGGCGGCTGTGGTGGCAGTGGTCTGCAGCGCATAGCGGTCGAGCAGCGCTTCCAGTTGCGCCGCCAGGGCCGCGAACCCGGTGCTGGAATAGGTCTGCACCCAGTCGCTGTAGGTATGGATGCTCTGCTGCTCAGCGGCAAGGCGCTGACCGAGAAAGGCATACAGGCGCATGCACGGGGTCATCGCCGCCAGGGTCAGGCCCACATCCTGACCCCAGGCGGTGGCCAGCAGGAAATCGGCATAGCGCCGGGTTTCGCGGTCTGGTGTCACCGTAGCCAAATCCAGCCCCCAGCTTCGCGCAACCGTCTCATGCAGTTCCAGCTCCTGCAGTACGCCACCAGCCAATTCATGCAGTTCGCGAAAGCCATCCCAGTCCGGGGCGCGCGCGGCGGCCAGAAGGTAGGCACGAGCAAACGCCTGCAGATAGAAGGCATCCTGGCCAATGTAGTAGGCAAAGCGGGCGCGCGGCAGCGAGCCGTCGCCGATGCCCTGCACGAACGGATGGGCGAGGCAGGCCTCGGCGAGATCGACATGGTCCTGCCAGAGTTGTTGCGCGAGCGGCATGAGCGGATTCCCGGTTCTTGGTGTGGTCGCAGTGGTGCCGATATGATGGCGCTGCGATTCTAAGCCCGTTTCCACTGCAAACCGTCTAACGCTGCCGCAGAACACCACCATGACCGATTCCTCTCCTGCCCTTGGCTTTGCCACCCGCGTCGTGCACGCCGGCCAGTCGCCCGACCCGAGCACCGGTGCCGTGGTCACGCCGATCTATGCCAATTCGACCTATGTGCAATCCAGTCCCGGCGTGCATCTGGGCTTCGAGTATGCACGCAGCCAGAATCCGACCCGCTTCGCCTATGAGCGCTGCGTGGCCGATCTGGAAGGCGGCGATGCCGGTTTTGCCTTCGCCTCGGGACTGGCGGCGACCGCGACCGTGCTGGAACTGCTCGACAGCGGCGATCATGTTGTGGCCCTGGATGATCTGTATGGCGGTACGCGACGCCTGTTCGAGCAGGTGCGGCGGCGCAGTGCCGGCCTGGATTTTTCCTATTCCGAGCTGCTCGATCGCGCGGCCCTGGAAGCGGTGCTGCGGCCGAACACGCGCATGATCTGGGTGGAAACGCCGAGTAATCCACTGCTGCGCCTGGTCGATCTGGATCTGATCGCGACGGTGGCGCGCGAGCGCGGCATCCTGGCCGTGGCCGATAACACCTTTGCCACGCCCTGGGCGCAGCGGCCGCTGGAACAGGGTTTCGATATCGTGGTGCATTCCGCCACCAAGTACCTGAACGGCCACTCGGACATGATCGGCGGGGTGGCGGTATGCCGAGGCGCGGCGCTGGCTGAGCGGCTGGGCTATCTGCAGAACGCTGCGGGCGCGATCGCCGGGCCGTTCGACAGTTTTCTGGCTCTGCGCGGCCTGAAAACGCTGGCGCTGCGCATGGAACGGCACAGCGCCAATGCCCAGGCCATTGCTGAGTGGCTGGAACAGCATCCGTGCATCGAGCGGGTGATCTATCCGGGGCTGGCCAGCCACCCGCGGCATGCACTGGCACAGCGGCAGATGCGCGGGTTTGGCGGCATGATCAGCGCGGTGCTGCGCACCGATCTGGCTGGCGTGACCCGTTTTCTGACGGCCTGCCGGGTGTTCACGCTGGCCGAGAGCCTCGGCGGGGTGGAAAGCCTGATCGAGCATCCGGCCATCATGACCCATGCCTCAGTGCCGGCCGAAGTGCGCCGCACGCTGGGCCTGGATGATGGACTGGTGCGGCTGTCGGTCGGCATTGAGGATGTGCATGACCTGATCGCCGATCTGGAGCAGGCCTTGCGCAGGGTCTGAACGGTCTAGGCGCGGGCCCCGGTTGCCCGGTTCCTGCGCGGGAAGGACTGGCAAGTGCGGGCAGGCAACGGGGATGTGGCGCACGGTCTGATCCACCTTCACCCAGCCTGCCGAATGCCCGGAGGGATCCGGCATATTCCGCACGAATTCATCATGTTGATTTTCATGCAGGCAGGCTCCAGGCGCCTGAACCTGAACTATACTGGATTCAGGTCAGGCATTGACCGGTTGCAGGAGATCGCAATGACTCGGACATTTGCCGCGTTGATGCTATCGGTGACCATGACAGCGGCATTCGCCCTGGATACGCCCACGCCCGCCCCCGAATCCCCTGCATCGTCACCCGGGTCTGTTACCCGCTCCAGTGGCGACATCAATCCGGCCTGCAGGCAGCGTTGCGATGCGCAATACCTGCAGTGCCGCACTGTCTGCGACCGTCAGTACCCTGTCCCGGCCACGCGCAGCAACTGCTACGTCAAGTGCAGCGCCCGCCGGCACATCTGCGATTATCAGTGCCTGCGCTAGCCTCCACCAGCACCTACACGCCCCGTGCCAGCGCCAGCGCCAGACTGGCAACAACCCCAGCCGTCAGCACTCGCCGCAACCGCCCATACCAGACCGGCAACTGGCCGACAGCGGCAGCACGGCGATCCATCAGATACTGCGCCGCGAATCCGAGCAGCAACAGTGCTACGCCCTGCGGATGCGGCATCAGCAGCGTCACCCAGGCCAGCAGCGCCGGCAGCACGCTCCAGCCCATCGCCCGCCACAAATGTCCGCTGTCCGCCTCGTGCAGCGCCGCGCCCCAATGCACCGCACCAATAAAACTCAGAATCACCGCCGCATAGGCATGCAACGCCAGCCAGGCCATCCCGCGCCCGTCCGCAGGGCCCAGCCACAGCAGCAGTGCCGGAACCAGAAACGGCAGCAGACCCAGTCCACCCAGCCAGGCCGCTGCGGCCGGAATCGAAGTGGGTGCTGGCGCTGTACTTGAAGTCGTCGGGGTCGTCGCCGCAGTCATGATGGAAAACTCCGGGGCCTGTAGGCCAGGGTGAAGGGAATCGGTGCTCACAGCAGCTTTTCAATCGCCGCGATCAGGGCCGGATCATCCGGACGCGTCTGTGACGGGAAGCGCGCCACCACCTGACCCTTGCGATCCAGCAGGTATTTATAGAAGTTCCATTCCGGATAACCGCCCGCCTGCGCCGCCAGCCGCTGATAAAACGGATGGGCCTGGGCGCCAGTGACGTGGATCTTCTCGTACATCGGAAAATTCACGCCATAGTTCAGGCGACAGAAACCAGCGATCTCCTGTTCCTGGCCCGGCTCCTGAGCAAAATCGTTGGACGGGAAACCCAGCACCACCAGTCCCCGTCCACGGTAGCGCTGATAGAGCGCTTCCAGCCCGTCATATTGCGGTGTGAAACCGCACTGGCTGGCGGTGTTGACCACCAGCAACACCTGGCCGGCGTAGCGTGCGCACAGGGATTCGGCGGCTCGCGCCGTCAATGGCCGTGCCTGAACATCAAGCGTAGCCGGACAGGTCTCCGCTGATGCGGCCCAGGTCATTGGCGCGGCACACAGGGCGGCAAGTAGCAGCAGCAAACGCATCAGGGATCTCCTCAAGCAGCGCAGATGCAAGATTGCATAAATTTTGTATAATTGTAGATGAAAATCTTAATTTATTGTATATTTATTGTATAAATAAATTCCCGGCCATAGTACCGGGTGGCATTCACAGCGTGTGACGAGGTTTTCAACCATGGCGAAGGCGAGTCCGGCCCTCCATCACAGCCTGCCCGACGATGGACTGGTGCCAATCCGCACGGTATCCAGCCTGACCGGCGTCAACTCGGTCACACTGCGCGCCTGGGAACGCCGCTACGATCTGATCAAGCCGGTGCGCACACCCAAGGGGCACCGCCTGTACACCATGGCCGATATCGATCTGATTCAGCAGGTAGTGGATCTGCTCGATAACGGCATGTCGATCGGGCAGGTGCGGCAGGTACTGGACAATGGGCGCAGCCGCAGCGAACCGGAGCCGGAGCCGATCCCGGAGGACCCGTGGCTGCGCGACCATCAGCGCCTGCTGAATGCCATCACCCAGTTTGACGAGTCGGTGCTCAATGACATTTACCAGGATGCACTGTCACTGTACCCGGTGGACGTGGTCACCACGCGCCTGACCGTACCCATGCTGCGCGAACTGGGTACACGCTGGGCAAATGGCGTTGGCAGCATCGCCGAGGAGCATTTTTTCAGTGTCTTTCTGCGCAACAAGCTTGGCACCCGCTTTCACCATCTCAGCCGCAATCGCCGTGGGCCGCGCCTGCTGACCGCCTGCCTGCCCGGTGAACAGCACGAGGTGGGTATTCTGCTGTTCGCGCTGGCGGCGCTGGACTGGGATTACCGGGTGTTGCTGCTCGGCCCGAACACACCGCTGGCGGAACTGCCTACGGTAGTGACGCGTGCGTCGAACGCGGCCATCGTGCTTTCCGGGTCGGTCACGATCGAGATGGCGGCGATTGCCGATGAGCTGGCACAGTTATGCCGAACGGTGGCGGTGCCGGTATTCGTCGGCGGTTCGCTTACCCGTCACGCCGCCGAGGAGCTGAGCGCCACCGGCGCGATTGTGCTCAGCGAGGATCTGAGCGTGGCGCTGCGCCAGATTGACGTGACGCTGAACCGCCACTGATGCTGGCGCGCCACGGTGCCTGAATCTCCAGGCATTCCTGCTCCTCGGCACCGCCCTGGAACACGTCGTTCCAAGCGACATACAGCAGTGCGCCCAGGTAGGCCGGCAGCGGCAGCGCCAGCACCTGGGCGGGAACGGCCAGCCAGGATACAAACGGCAGCGCCAGCAGCGCCAGCCCAGCCAGTCCCATCACCGGAAACAGCCAGGGATTAAGCTGCATCGCCAGCACGCTGCGCCGCCAGCAGGCCGCCAATGGCCATTCGCGGAACAGGTGCAACGGCACCAGAAATCCCGCCAACAGCACCTGCAATACCAGCAGCAGACTGCCGAGCACGCTCAATTGCGTGCCCAGCAGGGTGCTGGCCACGCCAAATGCCTCCGGCGCGGGCGCGACATCGCCCGCAGCCGCCAGATCCACCGGCAACAGTTGATCCTGCACCCAGTAAACCAGCAGATAACCCTGCAGCAGCAGCAGGAACAACAGCAGGCTGGTCTTGAGAATCGCCCGCAGCGCCGTTCCGTTGAATAACAGACGCGCCGCCGGCAGGTTCCTGCGGTTCGCAGCACGCGCCAGCCCACAGGCCAGAATCACGGTCAGGCTGAGCGGCAGGCCATAGCAGGCCACGGTCGCCACCAGCATCGCCCAGCCACTGCCGGGCGGCAGCACCCAGTCCCAGACCGGCAAGACCAGCATTACCGCGCTGCCTGCGGGTGCGAACAGGGCCACCGCCACGAACAGCCACGGTCGTCGCCGCAACAGTTGCCAGGCCTGCGCCAGCCAGTCGAGGCCGTCGCGCGGCGTCAAGGACCGGGGACCGAAGCTGTGCATAAGGCATCCTCTTGCAAAGTAGGCGCTCAGTTTAACGGAACGCGCACCACCAGCGGGCAGGATGCCGCAAATCGATTCCCGGCCAGATCGGAAATCAGGCCCGCCCTACATCACCCAGATTTCAACACGGCGATTACGCGCCGCGCTCTGTGGGCTGTCGTTGCTGGCTACCGGATTCACCGGCCCGAGTCCCTCGACCACCGTAGCGAAGATGCCACGCGCCGCCAGTTCGCGTTCCACCTCGCGAGCCCGCTCCCTGGACATCTGCACGCCCTGCGTCGGGTCGTCACTGTTATCCGTAAAGCCCAGCAGCAGCACGCGCCGACCGGAATGCCGCGCCAGGAAATCCACCACCCGTTCCAGATCGCGCTGCGCCTTGCTGTCCAGGCCGCTGCTTTCCGGACGGAAGCGGAAGCTCAGCGACAGACGTTCGGCATCCTTGATCAACTGGGTATAGCGGTTCGGCAACGATTCGGATAGCGGCGGACGGGCAGCGGTCACCTGCTGGGAAATGAAACCCACCTCGGAGACCAGAGACTGGCCGCCATCGGTAATGGCAAATTCCAGGAAATCGCGCAGATAGGCATTCTGCGGGTTTGGCGGTGCGTACAGATATAGACGGCGCGCCAGCGGATAATCCTCGGTTGCTACGGTGAACGGTGTCGGCAGCAGCGGCAGCGTGTCGCCATCGGCCACCGCCACCGCCTGGGCATTGCGGATATAGGGCAGGCCGATAAAGCCAATGCCAAAACTGTCGTTCGCCACCCGATCGGATAGTTCAGCACTATCCTCAATGCGCGTCGCCGTCGCTGCCAGTTCGGCCTTGCCAAGCACCAGATGCTGGAAGGTATCGAAGGTGCCGGATTTTTCGTCACGGGCATAGACGCGGATCGGCCCGACCGGACCGCCGACATCGGCCCAGTCGCGAATCTTGCCGGAAAAAATCTGCGCGATCTGCGCCTTGCTCAGCGTGCGCACCGGATTGTTGCGATTGACGATCACGGCAATGCCGTCCAGACCCACTACATGCTCAATCGCCGGTGAATTCATGTCACCAAAGCGGCTCAACTGCTGGGCTTCCTCCTTCTTGATCGGTCGCGAGGAGGCGCCAATGTCGGCCGCTCCCTCGCCGATATCCTTGAAGGCGGTGCCGGAACCATGGGCGCGAATCTCGATGGCGACCGGTTCAATCGAGCGGGTAATGGTCGCCTCGATGCGCCATTCATTGGCCGCAGTACTGATCCGCCGGACGCTGGATGCGCCCTCGCGCTTCAGATAGGCCTCGGCCATCGCCGGCAGCAGCTCGGCACCCAGGGTGTTGGAGCCGTGGATACGCAGTACGACCTTGGCCGGCAGCGTGGGCGTTACCGCCGCCTGCCGCACCGGCAGCACATCCTGCAGGGTCGGCCGCCAGCCCATCACCAGGGCGCCAATCAGCACGCCCAGCGCCAGCACGATCGGCATCATCGCCCAGCCCAGGCGCATGCCGCCGCGCGGCGCTGCCGGAGCCTTGGCGGCATTGAAATTCACCTGTGACAGAATGGTCGGCGCCGTCTCCAGATCCATCTCCGGATCGATGATGATGCCCTGTGCCAGCAGTTCACGGACGCGGGCCGCAGCGCGCCACAGCTCATCCTGCGGCGAGGCAGCCGCCTCTTCCAGAACACTCTGCAGGTAGCGGGCATCCTTGCGCAGCAGACTCATCTGGACACTGCGATCACCGCCGGCGCGTTCCAGACCCCGCTTGATAATCCAGATCTGGTTGAGCAGGTCCAGGCGTTGGCGATCGATATCCGGCGTAGTGGGGATGGATTCAGCATTCTTGACAGATTTTCCGGGGGATGTATCCGGTTTCATCGGCGGAGCCTCGCGGCAATGCGGGAGTTGCATGGTCTGTTCCGGCGCGCGGCCCGTGGTATGGCGATCAGCCGCAACCAACGGACGGGACCCGTTCAGGAATGGGCGCCAGTGTAGGCAGCAACTGTGAAGCATCCGTGAAGCCAACCGGCGCGCGGAGCCAAGCCGGGTCGGGACAAGTTCTGCGGACTGGGGCCGGGCATCTATCCGAAAGCGGAAGCGCCTAAGCCGCCCGCCCACCCGCATTGCCTTTGTGTGCTATCGCCCATCATCAACCTGATGAACCCCAAGCCGAAATTCAATCCCAAGGCGGAGCGGGCGTTTCTGGCGTCATTATCGCCCCATGAGGCGCGGCAGGTGGCCGGGAGTATCGATAAGCGCGACCGGATTCTGGCCGGAAAGGCAAGCATCGAGGAGGTCTACAACGAGGGCAAGGATCCGCTGTATCAGTGGAAGCGGGTGGGGGAGATTTCAACAAATCCCCGTACAATGGCAGGCATGAATTCGCAACAAGAAATTCTCACGGCAACCAAAAGCTTTGCCAAGGGCTGCATGGATGCCCCGAAGGAAAAACAGCCGCCATTACCCGTGGGGAACATCAGCCCTGCTGTGTTGACGCAAGCGGATGCTTTAGGAATTCTCATCAAAGGTCAGAATATAGCGCTCGATCATGACTATACCCGCCATACGTTGTTGCATCACGGATCGCCTTCTGAGCGGGATCGTGGACAAGAACCTATTTCTGACGATGATTTGGCCTTGGCCGGAACGATTCTCAATCAGACGCAAAATCTAAAACCAGGAACGCCGTCCAAGTCAAAGAATGGCTGTTTGCGCTTGGAGGTCACAGAGGAGGTCGGGGCGTATCGGTATACGGTCGTTTACGAAGTGCGCCGCGCTGGCGTGGTCGTCTACACGATGTTTAAGCGGCCCAAATAGAACCGCCGCACTGCTCGATGTCCCTCATTGCTGAGTCCCCGAGCCAAACGCCCTAAGCGTCGTGCGGCTTGATTTCAGTATACCCCCACACCCAAGGTTCCTCAAGATGCCCCTCCCGCAACCCACCCTCATCGGCAACGCCACGCTAGGGCGTGAAGGGCGAACTGTACCCGTGCAAGCCGGATATTTTCGAGGCGACGTATGAAGCCGCCTACCCCTCCACCCGCCAGCGCATGGCGAACAGCTTATAGTGGGGCAAGCGGTCTTCGTCGGTAACGGTTTCGACGTGCTCAGTGCGCAGGAACGCGCCCGCAGTCAGCCCGGCCTCACTACCGTGATCGTCAACACGTCCTTCAACCAGGGCAGGCCCGCTGCGCAGATCACCTACGACAGTTCGGCCAGCCAGTGCTCCAGACATGCGCGCCCGGCAGCAGCGGTCGCGGCGGCATAGCGGACACTGTCACGGCGCAGCGTCGGCACGTCCAGACCCGGCGTCTGCGCGATCTCGCCGGCATGGCCGATGAACCAGCGCTCCAGGCCGCGTGCGCTGGTTTCCAGATGAAACTGCAGGGCCAGCGCATGCCGCTGCCAGGAAAATGCCTGATGCGGATACAGATCGCTGGATGCCAGCAGCACCGCGCCGGCGGGCAGATCGAAGGTATCGCCGTGCCAGTGCAGCACCGGCAGGCCACCTTCCAGCACCGCCAGCGGACTCGCCCGCCCGGCTTCAGTCAACATCAGCGGTTTCCAGCCAATTTCCTTGACACCACCGGGATACACCCGTGCCTCCAGCGCCCGGGCAATGAGTTGCGCGCCCAGGCATAGACCCAGTACCGGCCGACCGGCGGCCAAGCGTGCCCGCAGCAGACGCAGTTCATCATCGATGAACGGATAGGCGGCGTTCTCATAGACGCCAATCGGCCCACCCAGCACCACCAGCAGATCATCGGCAAGCGGATCAAACACCGTAAGATCATCATAGCCGGCATCCTGATAGCGAAGCGCATAACCACGGGCTGCCAGTGGCGCCGCAAAACAGTCCAGATCCTCGAAGGCCACATGGCGCAGGGCCAAAACGGTTTTCATGAATGGAACCTCTATGTTCAATCAGGATCAACCCGCGCACATGGTTGCCCACATCCACCTGAGCATCCGCCCACGTGCATTGGCCTGTGCGACTGCGCATACTCTGCTTATTCTGCACTTATTCTGCACTTATTCTGCCGGATCGCGCGGGCCGCTCGATGCCAGCATCGCCGTGCCACGGTCGCGTTTCGCCACCGCCATTCCACCAAGCTCCTGCGGTTTTCCAGAAGGATTCCAGGTCATGTCCCTGCAAACCATCATCGGACTGCTGAACAAGCAAAAAATTGTGGAAGACATGTTGCATAACCAGCCCATGCGCCGCCATGACCTGGTCGAAACCGTGGTGCAACGGCAGCATCAGGTTGAATTACAGGCCATCCTGGAACGATTACCCGCCGCCGAGATCGGCAAGACCCTGGAACTGCTGTCGATCGAGGACGCCCAGCGGCTGTGGAGCCATGTGACGCCGGAGCGGGAGGAGGATCTGCTGTGGGAAATTTCCGATGCGCGCCGCGAAGCCCTGGTCGGTACCCGGCAGCCGCAGATCAGCACGGGCCAGATCAATGTCTGCGAGGTGGTCAATGGCCGCATGCGCATCGTCGAAATCAGTTGCCGCCGGGATCTGGAAACGCTCAAACCGGTGTGGATTGATCTGCTGCAGGCCTCCAAATCCGAACGCAGCGGCATCGGACGCTTCTATGGTCTGGAACTGCCCGATCCGGACGAGCTTACCGATCTGGAAGCCAGCGCCCGCTTTTACGTCGAGGAAAGCGACGAAATCCATCTCCATTCCAATTTTCTGCTCGATCATGATCGGGAATCGCGCAGCGTGCCGGTCGCCTTTATTCTGCACGAGAATATCCTGTTCACCGTGCGCAATGAGGAATTGCCGGTATTTCGCCTGCAGCGACTGCGGGCGCGCAATCAGCTCAGTGCCTTTTCGGATTGCAAGGATCTGCTGCTCGAATTATACGATACCGATATCGAGTATTCGGCGGATGCGCTCGAAGACAGCTATGCAGCCCTGCGCCAAGTCGGACAGACCGTCTTGCGCGAAAATATCACCGATACCGATGCCACCCGCATCCTGACCGAAATCACCACCGAAGAAGATCGTAACGGCCTGATCCGCAGCAACATGCTGGACACGCAGCGGGCGGTATCCTTTCTCATGCGTGGCCATTTCCTGTCACCGGCCCAGATCAGCAAGGTCAATCAGATTCTGCGCGATATTGAATCGCTCAACAGCCACACCGCATTCCTGTTCGAGAAAATCAATTTTCTCATGGATGCCACGGTCGGTTTTATCAACGTCAATCAGAACAAGCGGGTTTCGCAATTAACCGTGCTGGGTGTGGTCTTCATGCCGCTCAATATCATTGCCGGCATGGGCGGCATGTCGGAATTTTCCATGATGACCGCCGGCATTCCCTGGCCAGTTGCCTATGGCGCGCTGTGCGTCGGCATGGCCTGCATCGGCTGGATCACTTATCTCATCCTGAAGCTGCTCGAAAGCCGGCGCAGCCGACACGCCGCTGCCCAGCGTCCGGGCCTGTAGATCGCACCATTCAGGCTTGACATCCTCCCCTCCCTTCAGGGAGGGGATTCCTCTGTAGAGGGTACGATGCCCCGTACCGAGAACACTGAATGTTCTCTGATCTCCGCGGTGCAGCACGCCGCACCGGTGGCACAACCCACCGGCAACAGGTGGGCCGAAACTGAATGCTTTTGAACGCGATTAAGGTTTTACCTGCTCATCTTTTGAGCAGAACCGCATACCTTAAATTGCCAAAGAGCGAACGACCGTCGGTGGCGTAATCGCGATGACCGACTTATGCAGTGTAGCAAAAAAGCAGGCGAACCTCGTTCGCCGCGCTATCCATCCCCGCCCTGAAGGACGGGGCTTTTCGCGCAATTCGGGTAAAAGCCGGGCATGCTGTCCGCCGCTGCCGGCAGGGCAAAACAGGCCGGATAGCGCACCGCCAGCAGATACAGGCCCTCGGCTGGCGCAGTCACGCCGGCGCGGGTACGGTCACGCTGCTCAAGCACCTCGCGCGCCCAGTCCACCGGCCGCTCACCGGCGCCAATCGCCATCAGCACCCCGGCGATGTTGCGCACCATGTGGTGCAAAAAGGCATTCGCCTCCACCTCCAGCACCACGCCGTCAGGTCCCTGGCGGAACACGTTCAGCACATGCAGGGCGCGGACAGGATGACGGGCCTGGCATTCGGCGGCCCGGAATGAGCTGAAATCGTGTTCACCAATCAGCATCTGCCCGGCGGCGTGCATGCGCCCGGCATCCAGCGGCCGGTAGCAATAGGCCGCGCGGTTGCGCCACAGCGCCGCGCGCTGCGCGCGGTTCAGAATCAGGTAGCGATAGCGCCGCGCCTGCGCCGAAAAGCGGGCGTGAAACTCATCCGGGACCGTGCAGGCCCAGTTCAGGCTCAGATCAGCCGGCAGATGGGCATTGCCGCCCAACACCCAGGCGCGTGGCGAGCGCTGCGCCCCGGTGTCGAAGTGCGCCACCTGGCCGAGACCATGCACACCGGCATCGGTGCGCCCGGCACAGGTCACGCTCACAGGATGGTCGGCAACCCGCGCCAGCGCCCGCTCCAGACAGGCTTGCACCGTGCGCACCCCCGGGCCCTGCGTCTGCCAGCCGCGAAAACCACTGCCGTCATACTGCACACCGATCGCCACGCGCATTCTTCATCCCCCATAACGAAAATCCCCCGGTCGGGACCGGGGGATCGCATGCCAGAACCCAGGATCAGGCGCCGTTGCCGCCGCGCACCGGTTCCGTAGACAGGGCGCGCTTGAGCGCCGGGTCCCGCTTGTAGACATCATCAAGGAAGTGGACCAGCCCCTCCTCATCAGCCCAGACCGTCCAGTACAGCAGGTAAACCGGTACTTCCTGGCGCAGCGATACCACCCGCTGCTGGCTGCCGCTGGAAACGGTCTTGATCTTGTCCATGTTCCAGGTTGGATCCTGCGGTTTGAGCAGGTACTCGGCCAGCTCCAGGGGATTGGAAACGCGAATACAGCCGGAACTGAAGGTGCGCTGGTTGCGGCTGAACAGCTCCCGCGAAGGCGTGTCGTGCAGGTAGACGTTATAGCGGTTGGGGAACATGAACTTGACCCGGCCCAGCGCATTGCGCGGCCCGGAATCCTGGCGCAACTGGTAGTTGAAGTTATTGGCGCTGACCGCGCCCCAGTTGATCGAACCCGGGTTCACCGCCTGCCCGGCGCTGTTGTAGATGCGGATATTCTGCCGTGCCAGTGACTGCGCGTTGCGCTTGAGCTGGGGCAGCTTGTCCTTGACCGCGATGGAGCGCGGCACATACCACTGCGGGCTGAGCACCAGGTATTTCATGTTGGCGGTGAAAGTCGGCGTCTGCCGTTCCAGCCGGCCAACTACCACGTTGGACTCAATCACCGGCTTGCCATTCTCGATCACCCGCATCTTGAAGCTGGGGATGTTGACCAGGATGTAGCGCGAGCCGAATTCATCGGGCAGCCAGCGCCAGCGCTCCATATTCAGCTCGACCTGCCGGATGCGCTCGCTCACCGGCACATTCATGGCCGTGCGCGTAGCGGCGTTGACCACGCCGGTTTCCGCCAGGCCATGGCGCTTCTGGAAGCGGCGCACAGCGGTGGCTACGTTTTTGTCAAAGATCGCCACATCCTTGCCGCTGTTGTCCTTCAGATCGCCGCTGTCGTGCAGTCGCGCCCGCAGATCGCGCACCCGGGGCCCCTGCGCGCCCGGCGCCAGAGCCGGCCCGTCGGCGATCATCGGCCAGCCGCCGTCCTTCTCAACCTGACGGTACTGGTGCAGCGTGTTGCGCAACTGGGTATAGCCGGGACTATGCGGCGCCAGATCACGCAACGCGGCTCCAATCTTGCCGCTGGCCAGCGCTTCACGCAGCACCGCGCCCAGATCACGTGAGCGCGGCTTGATCGCCCAGTCGGGATCAACCGAGCGCGGCGACAGCCGCCCGGACAGCAGGTGATTGGCATAGGTGAGGAAGGTATCGGTGAGCAGCAGGTCCAGATCAGCCCGCTGAGCGGCATCACCGGTGGACAGCGCGGCCAACTGTTTGCGCAGCAGAGCCCGCGGATAATCGCTGGCGCGCAGTCCTTCCTGATCGGCCTCGCCGAGCGCCTCGATCAACTGCTCGGCGGCTGGCAGCGGCTGGCCTTCGCCATCGAACCAGACCGCCTGGTAAGCATGTTCGGCGTAAAAGGGCACCAGGGTGCTCACGGCGCGCAGGGTGCGCTCATCGACCTTCAGATGAGTTGGCGGCGGGTCGCTGCGCACCTTCTGGCAGATGCGCACGGCCATCTGCGCGCTCATGCCCGGCCCATTCTCCGGGCAGGCTGGCATGGGCGGCGGCGCGGCAACAACTGCTTCCGCTGGACTTTCGACCGATGGCGCAGCGGCGGGGCCGTTCTCGCTGGCGGGATCAACATCAGCGGCATCCGGATCGCTTACCGCAGCCGGTGGCGGCGGCGCCTGCAGATTAGCCAGGGTCGATGCCCCGATGCTGGGCGCGGCACTGTCAACCGGGACGACCGATGCCGGAGCAGCAGCGCCCTGTGCGCTCACCTGTGTGCTGTTGAATGCACATGCCCCGAGCAGCGCGCAGGCCCATATTGGAAGGATAATTCGCTTGGCCATAACAACAGCTAACCCCATAATTTTCGCGTGGCCTCTCTGTGTCGTATCATCATACCAACAAGGTATCAAAGTGGCCACGTTTATTACTAAAAAACAACAGCGTTGCCAGCAGTGCTGGATCAGCCGCCACATTGGGCACGACAGCAGGAGCGGCTACCAGTGTGATACCTCACGCAACTCGAGCAGGATCTCATTGAGCGGCGCGCCCTGGCTATCGACCATGCACACCAGGTTGCCAACTCCGCACAGGGACTGCGCGCCACCGCGCACGATCCAGCCACGCGGCGGCGTCCAGCCGCGCATGCCGCTGAATATCGCCAACTGATCGGCATTGCCCTGCGCCATACGCCGGTAGTCATGTGCGAAGCGGGCCATCTGCACCATGTCCTCCTGACTCATCCGCCCATAGCCCACCACGAAGCTGCCGTCGTCGCGAAACTGGCAGACTACGTTGACACCCTCCAGGGCCAACAGGCGCCGGATCATGCCGCTCACGGCAGCGCCTCCGGACCTTCCAGCAATGCGAAGGCCGCCTCGTAATCGGCGCGCTCATTGGCCATGACCACGCCCAGGAACGGCGGCAGGCTCGACACCTGACCGCTCTGCTTGTGCCGCTCGCGATTTAGACCACTGACCACCACCGACCAGTCGAACCCGATCAGGGTAAACGCCTGCACCGGATAGAAGCCGCGCATCGCGGTCAACTGCTCCCAGCCACGCGCCTGCAAGGTGGCAATGCTCAGGTTGGCGGCGCACATATGCGCCAGCAGGTCGAGCAGGGTCGGATTGATGCGATCGGGATAGGCAATGCGGTGATCGAGCAACTCGCCGCTGCCGCGAAATTCGAACGCGGCCATGGCGCCCGGCAGGCCCAGCAGAGCATCGAGTGTCGCCATCGTCTGTCCTTTGCCCTGGGCGGGCAGTTGGTGGGCCGGTGTTCGTGACCGGCGCGGATTCAGATGAGATCCTGGGATCTGTTGTCCAAAGCCTCGCGCATGCAGGCGAGAATGGCATTCAGTGATCCCTGGGCGTTATCGAACAGGCAGAACACATTGGCCACCACGCATACGGTCTGGCCCGGACCCCGGACCACCCAGCCACGCGGCGGGTGCAGGCCGCTGTCAGGACACAGCGCGTCCAGCATCGCGCCTTCCATGCTGATACCCATGGTGGTGGCCCGGCACATGATCGAGGCGATGCGCGCATGCTCCTCGCTGAGTGCGCCGCGATAGGAAAAGCGGTCACCGCGGTAGGCATATTCACCGGCGGCGATCACACCGGGCCTGGTCAATAACTCACTGACAATACTCATGGCGTTATTATCCTCGACCGGGTTGCTGCCCATTTCAGAGCAATTTACTAAACCATTGTATTAAACATAGCCAAGGCCGGGGCGAATGCACGCAGCGCCAGCCCGTGCCGCCCTTCACCGCCTGCCGGATACCCTGTGCCATGTCCGTCCTCCTGCCCGATGCCATCACCGATCTGCCGATTGCCGAGGTGCTGCCGGCGATTCGCGCCACGCTGCGCCAGTCCACCGCCCTGGTGCTGCAGGCACCGCCGGGCGCCGGCAAAACCACTGGGGTGCCGCTGGCGCTGCTCGATGAGCCGTGGCTGGCCGGGCAATCGATTTTGATGCTGGAACCGCGGCGGCTGGCGGCCCGGGCCGCAGCGACGCGCATGGCCGAGCTGCGCGGGGAACGTCCCGGCGCCACGGTCGGCTATCGCATCCGCTTTGAAAGCCGGGTGTCGCGTCAGACCCGCATCGAGGTGCTCACCGAAGGCATTCTCAGCCGCCGTCTGCAGCGCGATCCGGCGCTGGAAGGCGTGGGCCTGGTGATCTTTGACGAATTCCACGAGCGCAGCCTGCCGGCTGATCTGGCGCTGGCGCTGTGCCTGGACAGTCAGCGCGGCCTGCGTGACGAACTGCGCCTGCTGGTGATGTCAGCAACCCTGGATGGTGCAGCGATCGCGCGCCTGCTCGGTGATGCGCCCATTGTCACCAGTGCAGGCCGCGCCCATCCGGTGGCCCGGCATTACCTGCCACGCGATCCCGAGGGTTTTGATCTTAATACCGTAATACGCGCCGTGCTGGTCGCGCTGTCCGGGCAGGCTGGCGATCTGCTGGTATTTCTGCCCGGCAGCGGTGAAATTCGCCAGACCCTGCGTCGTTTGCAGGCGGAACCGGCCTGTGCCGGACTGGCACTGCTGCCGCTGTATGGCGATCTGCCCGGCGCAGCCCAGCAGCAGGCACTGTGTCCCGATCCCGCTGGCCGGCGCAAGGTGGTGCTGGCGACCAGCATCGCCGAGACCAGTCTGACCATTGAGGGCGTGCATGTGGTGGTGGATGCCGGCTGGAGCCGGATACCGCGCTTCGATCCACGCACTGGCCTGACCCGTCTGGACACGGTGCGCATCTCTGCCGATGCCGCTGAGCAACGCGCCGGGCGGGCTGGGCGTCTCGGTCCGGGCGTCTGCTACCGGCTGTGGAGCGAAGCGAGCCAGGCGCGCTTGCGCCCGCGCCGGGTGGCGGAAATCCTCGAAGCGGATCTGGCGCCGCTGGCACTGGAGCTGGCGCAGTGGGGCGTGCGCGATGTCAGCACACTGCCGTGGCTGGATCCGCCGCCATCCGGTGCGCTGGCCCAGGCGCGGGCGCTGCTGATGGAACTGGATGCGCTGGATGAGCAGGGCCGGATCACTGATATCGGCCAGGCTCTGGCGGATTTGCCGGTGCATCCACGTCTGGCGCATCTGTTGCGGCAGGGCGCGGCACTCGGTCACGGCGCGCTGGCCGCCGATCTGGCCGCGCTGCTCGAAGAACGCGATCTGCTGCGCGGTGAGCATGGGTTTGGCGCTGATCTGGGCGCCCGGCTGGAGGCGTTGCACGGCTTTCGGCGGGCCGGGCGCGATGCTGCGCGGCGCTGGAATGCCGATCCGGTCGCCTGCGCGCGCGTCGAACAGATGGCGCGGCGCTGGCGGACTCTGCTCAAGGTCGCGGATGACGAACCTGCTCCGGTCGTCGATGCGCATACGGTGGGTCTGCTGCTGGCGCTGGCCTATCCCGACCGGATTGCGCAGCGGCGCGAGGGGAGTGCTGAGCGTTATCTGCTTGCCAATGGTCGTGGCGCGCGCCTGCTGCCCGGCGATCCGCTGCACAGCCGGGACTGGCTGGCCGTGGCGCATCTGGACGCCGGGACCAGCGAGGGACGCATCTGGCTGGCGGCACCGGTCGACCCGGTCGATCTGGAACGGCAGCTTGGCGCGCGGCTGCGCACGGTGGCCGAGGTGAACTGGGACGAGCGACAGGGCGCGGTGATGGCACGCGAGGAGCAGCGGCTCGGGGCGCTGGTGCTGGCGAGCCAGCCGCTCAGGGCGGTAGCACCAGCAGTGCTGCGGCGGGCGATGCTGGATGGCGTGCGGCGCATGGGTCTGGACTGTCTGCCGTGGACCGATGAGTTGCGCGAGTGGCAGGCGCGGCTGCTGTCGCTGCGCCACTGGTTTCCCGATGAGGAGTGGCCGGACCTGTCCGATGCGAGCCTGGTGGCGCGTCTGGAGGAGTGGCTGGAGCCGTGGCTGGACGGCATCACCCGCCGCGAACATGTGCAGCGGCTGAATCTGGCTGCGGCGCTGCGCGCTCTGCTCGATTATCGCCTGCTGGCCCGCATGGACAATGCCGCGCCGACCCATCTGCAGGTGCCCAGCGGCTCGCGCATCCGCCTGCGCTACCATCCGGGTGAGCTGCCGGTGCTGGCGGTGAAGCTGCAGGAACTGTTCGGGCTGGCCGATACACCGCGCATTGCCGATGGGCGGATTGCGGTGACCCTGCACCTCCTGTCACCGGCGCAGCGGCCAATACAGGTCACGCAGGATCTGCGCGGTTTTTGGGAACGGACCTATGGCGAAGTAAAAAAGGAGCTGAAGGGCCGCTATCCGAAGCATCCCTGGCCGGATGATCCGTGGAGCGCTACGCCAACCCGCCGCACCCGGTCGGCAGGTGTGTAAATGAAACAGGCTTATCCGGGGTACTGGATGAGCCTGTTTTTTCAGTGACGCTGGCGGGGAGGCTGTCAAACCAGGACGAGATTGTCGCGGTGAATCAATTCGGGATCGTCGATATGGCCAAGCAGTTCCTCAATGCGCCGGGTGGTCTTGCCAATCAGCAGCAGTGCCTGTTCGACATCGTAATTCACCAGGCCGCGCGCCACTTCGACACCGCCCGGATCGAGACAGGCCACCAGATCACCGCGCTCGAAACGCCCCTCGATTGCCGTGACGCCGACCGGCAGCAGGCTCTTGCCGGCCGTGCGCAGTGCCCGCACCGCGCCGGCATCCAGATGCAGACGCGCCCGCACCTGCAACTGCACGGCCAGCCACTGTTTGCGTGCCGCGACCGGGCTCTGGCTCGGCCGCAGCAGGGTGCCGAGCACCTCGCCCGCCGCGACCCGCCGCAGGACTTCCCGCTCGCGCCCCCAGGCCAGCAATGTGAATGAGCCGGAGCGGGCTGCCCTGCTCGCCGCACGCAGCTTGGTGAGCATGCCGCCACTGCCGAGACTGCCCGCGCCGCTGGCCATGCTTTCCAGCGCGGCATCGCCGGCGCGGCCCTCGCCGATCAAATGGGCATCGCTGAACTGGCGCGGATTGCGGTCATACAGACCTTGCTGATCGGTGAGAATCACATACAGCTCGGCCTCGACCAGATTCGCGACCAGCGCGCCAAGGGTGTCATTGTCACCGAAGCGGATTTCCTCGAAGGCGACCGTATCGTTCTCATTGATTACCGGTATGACCCGCAGCCGCAACAGGTTGCGCAGGGTATTGCGAATATTCAGATAGCGGCGCCGGTCAGCGGCATCCTCATGGGTCAGCAGAATCTGTGCGGTCTGGATACCGTGGCGCTCGAACGCCGATTCCCAGGCCTGCACCAGACCCATCTGGCCAACTGCTGCCGCCGCCTGCAAATCGGCCAGCGCTGTCGGTCGCTGCGGCCAGCCCAGCCGGCGCATGCCCTCAGCGACCGCGCCGGAGGTGACCAGCAGTACCTCACGTCCGGCGTGGTGCAGCTCGGCCATCTGCGCCACCCAGGCGTCAATGGAGAAGCTGTCCAGGCCCTGACCGTCATTGGTGATCATGGCGCTGCCGATCTTGATGACCCAGCGCCGGGCCTCACCTAACTGTTCACGGGTCTTGTTGAACATCGCCGGGTACTCCCATATCCACTTGCGCCGCAGCAGCCGCAGCAGCCGCATCGGCCCGTTGCCGCGCGTCCAGCCGCTCCATGACCGCCTGCATCAGCGCCTCGGTGCCTGCGCCATCGACCGCGCTGACCGCAAACGCCGGACCATCCCAACCCAGAGCCGTCACGATCTCGGCTACCCGCGCCGCGCGCTGCTCCGCCGGCAGCAGGTCCAGCTTGTTAAACACCAGCCAGCGTTCGCGTTCGGCCAGTTCAGCACTGTACTTGGCCAGCTCGGCCAGGATCACCGCAACATCGTTCACTGGATCGCCGCTGTCGCTGTAGGGGGAAACATCGACCAGATGCAGCAGCAGTCGGGTGCGCGACAGGTGGCGCAGAAACTGAATGCCCAGCCCGGCGCCTTCAGCAGCACCCTCGATCAGGCCGGGAATATCGGCCATCACGAAGCTCTTCAGCGGTCCGACCCGCACCACGCCCAGATTCGGATGCAGGGTAGTAAAAGGGTAGTCGGCGACCTTGGGCCGGGCTGCGGATACGGCGCGGATCAGGGTCGATTTGCCGGCATTGGGCATGCCGAGCAGGCCGACATCGGCAAGCACCTTCAGCTCCAGGCGCAGGTTGCGCGCCTCGCCGGGGGTGCCGGGCTTGGCCTGCCGCGGGGTGCGATTGGTGCTGCTTTTGTAGCGGGTGTTGCCAAGGCCGTGGAAACCGCCCTGCGCGACCCGCAGACGCTGGCCGGGGGTGATCAGGTCGCCGATCAGTTCGCCGGTGTCAGCGTCGTAGGCCAGGGTGCCGACTGGAACGATGATTTCCAGATCAGCGCCGCTGCGGCCGGTGCAGTTGGCGCCCATGCCGTTCTGGCCACGCTCAGCGCGAAAGCGCCGCGTGTAGCGGTAATCGACCAGGGTATTGAGTTCCGGGTCAGCGCGCAGGTCAATGCTGCCGCCGTCGCCGCCATCACCGCCGTCGGGGCCACCAAACGGGATATATTTCTCGCGGCGAAAGCTGACGCAGCCGTTGCCGCCATCGCCGGCTTCGACGCGGATGATCACTTCATCGACGAATTTCATGGCGTTCTCCGCGGACCGTGGACAAAAAAAAGCCCCAAACGGGGCTTTTGACGCACCCGGACCGCCGGTGATTCACGACGCCGGATAGATGCTCACATATTTGCGGTTGTGCGGGCCCTTGGTCTCGAACACCACCTGGCCTTCGGCCTTGGCGAAGAGCGTGTGGTCCTTGCCGCAGCCGACGTTCAGCCCCGGATGAAACTGGGTGCCGCGCTGGCGGACGATGATGTTGCCCGGAAGCGCCAACTGGCCGCCGAACAGCTTGACGCCGAGGCGTTGCGCCTGCGAGTCGCGACCGTTGCGGCTGCTGCCGCCTGCCTTTTTGTGTGCCATGTTTCAAGTCCTCGTGATTCGATGCCGCCCGGGCACCCGTCAGAGACCGTTGATGCCGCTGATGCGCAGCTCGGTATAGCTCTGGCGATGGCCCTGGGTCTTGCGGTAATGCTTGCGGCGGCGGAACTTGACGATCCGCACCTTGGGGCTACGGCCCTGGGATTCGACGGTGGCGGTGACGCGGGCGCCGTCGATGTAGGGCGCACCGATGCGGACCTGCTCGCCATCGGCGATCATCAGCACCGTATCGAATTCCACGGAAGCGCCTTCCTCGGCGTCGATTTTCTCGACCTTGAGGGTCTGACCCTCGGCGACCCGGTATTGCTTGCCCCCGGTTTTGATGACAGCGTACATTGTATACATTCTCCAGGAAACTGCTCGTTCCGTCCCGAACTAAAGGGATGCGATTCTAGCCGTGCGTCTGGCGCAGGTCAAACAAATTCCAGCCTGCAGCGACGCTTAGCCCCGTTGCCTTGACCCTTACCCGGGCAAACCGTAGCATGGCCAGCGTTATTCACCAGGACCTTTTCCGCTCCATGGATATCGCACAGATCCGCGCGCCCATCGCTGACGACCTGCAGGCGGTCAATGCCTTGATTCGCCGCGAGTTGCATTCCGACGTTGTGCTCATCAACCAGTTGGCCAGCTATATCATCGACAGTGGAGGCAAGCGGCTGCGGCCGGTCACCGTGCTGCTGGCGGCGCGGGCCTGTGGCTATGCCGGCGATGCGCATATCGCTGCTGCCGCCATCGTTGAGTTCATCCACACCGCGACCCTGCTGCACGATGACGTGGTCGATGAATCCAGCCTGCGCCGTGGCCGGCAAACCGCCAATGCCATATGGGGTAATCAGGCGAGCGTGCTGGTGGGTGATTTTCTTTACTCGCGTTCGTTCCAGATGATGGTCGATATTGGCAGCATGCGGGTGATGGAAATCCTCGCTGATACCACCAATACCATCGCTGAGGGCGAGGTGCTGCAGTTGCTCAATTGCCATGATGCCGACACCAGCGAAGAGCGCTATATGGCGGTGATCCATTCCAAGACCGCCAAGCTGTTCGAGGCTGCTGCGCAACTGGGCGCCGTGCTGGCCGGTCGGCCGCGCGAGGAGGAGCTGGCGCTGGGGCGCTATGGCATGCATTTGGGGACCGCATTCCAGTTGATCGATGACGTGCTCGACTATAGTGCCTCCAGCGCCGAGCTGGGCAAGAACATCGGTGATGATCTGGCCGAGGGCAAGCCGACCCTGCCGCTGATCCACGCCATGCGCTACGGCACGACCGAGGAGGCGCGGGTGATCCGCGAGGCCATCGAGCAGGGCGGCCTGGAGTATATCGATATTGTCACCCGGACTATTGAGTCCACCGGCGCGCTCGACTATA
Source organism: Candidatus Competibacteraceae bacterium (assembly GCA_003989075.1). Taxonomy (GTDB): domain Bacteria; phylum Pseudomonadota; class Gammaproteobacteria; order Competibacterales; family Competibacteraceae; genus RXIX01. The sequence goes on from RXIX01000036.1 coordinate 25,120, forward strand.
CTGCGCGCCTTGCTTCGGACGAAGCTGATCGGGCCATCGCCAGTCTGGCGGTGCTGCCGGAGTCTCCCGCTAGGGAAGCCCTGCTTGGGCTGGCACAGTTCGCAGTAAGTCGTCGTTATTAAGGTACAACTGCTTTGCAGTTTCGCCGGTCTCATTCAGTCGGGGTGTAGCTCAGCCTGGTAGAGCACTGCCTTCGGGAGGCAGGAGTCGCAGGTTCAAATCCTGTCACCCCGACCATCAAATCAACGGGTTAGAGTCATTTTCCTGGTTTCGTCGTTCTGGTCTATGACCAGATTATGACGATCAAGAATTTCGACGGTCCCGCGCAACTGATCCGGCATGAGATGTGCGTAGACGTTCATCGTCACCTGCACGTCTGCATGGCGCAGTAACCGCGCCACTTCCTGGATCGGCGTCCTGGCCTGCACGAGCCAGCTTGCACAGGTTCGACGCAAGTCATACAACTGAACGCTCTGGAGGCTCCCTTGAAAATCCAGAAAATCTCGCCAGTGGTCGGCTTTAGCGGTCTGTTTGCTGGTCTGGCCGGCCTGACGCTGGTCATGCTGCGTTCGCTGGCACGTTCGTAGGTGCGATCAGGGGCGTTGCGCCCCGCGCGCGTGGATGCTGCCCGTTTTGTCGTACCAAAAACACCATTTTTTCCCGTTGCGCCCCGCGCGCGTGGATGCTGCTGAGGAAAAATTATTGGCCGCGTTGCGCGGCACTTCTTTAAGATCATGAATGTGCTTGCTTTTTCTGCAAAAAATGGATGCAGAGCAGGCCGTTTTTGGTGCTTTTTTCGGCGTTTTCAGTGGTAAAAAGGGTGAAAATAAGCTCGGGTAAAAACGGCTTTGTGTTTGACTATGCTGGGATTTTATGTAGAATGCGGTCTGAAGGCCTAATCCAATACAACAAGGATTGAAACGAGCATCAGCCAATGCCACCTTGCCGGCTGCGCGGAAAGTCTGAAGGCCTAATCCAATACAACAAGGATTGAAACTCACGCGCTGTTTTACGTTTCTTTGTAGCCTGCTATGTCTGAAGGCCTAATCCAATACAACAAGGATTGAAACCGGCGAATCGTGAAACCTTGCGGGCCATCATGGCGATGTCTGAAGGCCTAATCCAATACAACAAGGATTGAAACGCCAGGTTCGCCATGCTTGCCGGTGGTACAGTTAGAAGTCTGAAGGCCTAATCCAA
>RXIX01000037.1 GCA_003989075.1 Candidatus Competibacteraceae bacterium
ACGCCTAAATCGAAATACGCAAAGGACCGATCGCATGGAACAGTACACCGACGACGAACGCGTCGAGGACCTTAAAAGCTGGTGGCGTGAAAACGGCAACAGCATCATCGCCGGCATTGTGCTGGGCGTGATTGCCCTGTTTGGCTGGCAGTACTGGAACAGCTACCGCACCGAAAAGGCAGAGCAGGCCTCGCAGATGTACGATGCCTTCATCGAGGCCGTAGAGCGCCCCGATGCTGAGCAGGCCCGCCAGCGCGGTCAGGCGCTGCGCGAGGCGTGGCCACAGTCCACCTACGCGGCCCTGACAGGGCTGCGGCTGGCCAAACTGGCAGCGGATGGCGGCGATCTGAATAGTGCTGCCCAGCAGTTGCAATGGGTGATCGACAATGCCAAGGTCAGCGAACTGCAGGATATCGCCCGCCTGCGCTTGGCGCGGGTGCGCTTTGCCGCCGGGGATGTGCCGGGAGCAGAGCAGATCCTCAATGCCATCAAGACGGCCAGCCTGACCGCCGAGCGTGAGGAGCTGCGTGGAGATCTGTATCTGGCGGGTAAAAACACCGACAAGGCGCGTACGGCCTATACCTCGGCCCTGGCGGCCAGTGGCGGCAGCGCAATCCTGCAGCTCAAGCTCGACAACCTGACTGCAGCCAGCGCCGAAACCGTAGTCGCAGCACCCGCCGCGCCGCCGCCGGTTGCAAAACCCGAACCCAAGCCTGAAGCTGCGCCAGTTGCCGCACCGGCTGCTGAACCTGCGCCAGTCCCAGCAACCCCCGAACCCGCACCGGCTGCTGAACCTGCGCCAGTTGCCGCACCGGCTGCTGAATCTGCGCCAGTTGCCGCACCGGCTGCTGAATCTGCCCCAGTCCCAGCAACCCCCGAACCCGCACCGGCTGCTGAACCTGCGCCAGTCCCAGCAACTACCGAACCTGCGCCGGCTGCTGAACCTGCGCCAGTCCCGGCGGGTGACGCAAGCCCCACACCACCCCCGGCTTCTCCTGCAACATCATCAGGTCAATAGCCCATGGCTCGCCGCGTACTCCCGCTCCTGCTCCTGATTCTGAGCGCCGGCTGCAGTTGGTTTGGCGGCTCCGACAACACAATTCCACCCGCCGAGCTGAAAACGATCGCCCAGCCGATTGGCGTCCAGCAGCTTTGGCAAGCCAAGATCGGCTCCGGTACGGAAAAGCAGTTCATTCGGTTGACGCCAGCGCTGGCCGATGGCCGTATCTACGCCGCCAGTCATGACGGTCTGGTCATGGCACTGGATGCGCTCAGCGGTCAGCGGCTTTGGGAAACCCAGACACAGTTACCGATTTCCGGTGGCGTCGGTCTGAGCGATAACGATCTGGTGCTGGCCGGGACCAGCAAGGGTCAGGTTATCGCCCTGCGTCAGGACAACGGCCAGGAAGCATGGCGGGCGACGGTATCCAGCGAGGTGCTGGCTGCGCCGCGCGCCGCTGCTGGCGTGGTAGTAGTACGCAGCATCGATGGCAAATTCACCGGCTTCGATGCCCGCAGCGGCGAGCGCATCTGGACCTATACCTATGCCATGCCGGCACTGAGCCTGCGCGGCAGCGCGCCGCCCCTGGTGACCCGCGAAGTGGTCATCGCCGGCCTGGACAGTGGCAAGCTGCTGGTCCTGTCGCTGGCCAAGGGCCTGCCGATCACCGAAAAGACCATCGCCGCATCACGCGGCCGCACCGAGATCGAGCGGCTGATCGACATCGATGCCGAACCGCGCGTCTTCGGCGATACCCTGTATCTGGCAGCATATCGGGGCAATGTGGTCGCCATCGATATGCGCAGCGGCAACCTGGTCTGGAACCGCGACCTGTCCAGCTATGCCGGGCTTGATGTCGACGCCGGACAGGTCTACGTCAGTGAGGAAAGTGATGCCGTGCTGGCGCTGGATCGGCGCAACGGCGGCACCCTGTGGAAACAGGCTGACATGACCGGTCGCCGCCTGTCGGCACCCGCCGCCAGCGGGGATTACGTCGTAGTCGGCGATTTCGAGGGCTATCTGCACTGGCTGCGCAAGGACGATGGCAGCATCGTTGGCCGCATCCGCGCCGCCAGCAAGGGCATCGCCGCGCCACCGCTGAGCGCCGGCGACATCATCTTCGCCCTCGACCAGGACGGCACGCTCGGCGCCTTCCGGGCCGGCGGCTAGAATCCCTGACCGGCGCCGCCTGCCGTGTTCGATCAATTCATCACCACCTTCATCACCTTCCTGGTGGTCATCGACCCGGTTGGCGTCGCGCCCGCCTTTGCCGCACTCACCCGCGGCGGCAGCGACCGCTACCGGCGCCGCATGGCAATCAAGGCGACGGCCATCGCCACCCTGATCACGCTGCTGTTCCTGTTCAGCGGCGATGCGCTGTTGCGCTTTCTGGGCATCAGCCTGGCCGCATTTCGCATCAGCGGCGGCGCCCTGCTGTTTCTGCTGGCGATCGACATGGTGTTCGCCCGGCCCTCGGGTCTGCGCTCGGCGACCATCCGCGAGCAGGAAGAAGCACAGTACAAGGACGATATCTCGGTCTTTCCACTGGCCTTTCCGCTGCTGGCCGGCCCCGGCACCCTGACCACCATCCTGCTGACGACCAGCGGCATTTCCATGCACACGCAACCGCTGCTGTTTGCCGGCATCCTGGGCGTGCTGCTGGCGGTGCTGCTGCTGACCCTGCTGGCCCTGCTGCTGGCGTCACAACTGCTGAAGCTGCTCGGGGAAACCGGGGCCAATGTCATCGACCGGCTACTGGGCGTGATTCTGGCGGCCCTGGCGGTGCAGTTCATACTGGAAGGACTGCGCGCCGGCCTGCTGAGCAATTGAACGTGGCTACGGTCTCCGGCTCGATCCTGCGGGTCGCCGTACCGTCGCCGCTGGATAAGACCTTCGACTATCTGCCACCCGTCGGCAGCGACCCGGCGCCCCTGCAACCCGGCGTGCGGCTGCGGGTACCCTTTGGGCGGCGGCATGTGGTCGGCTTCCTGCTCGAACTGGCTCCCGACACCGCACTGGACCCGGCCCTGCTGCGCCCGGCGCTCAAGGTGCTGGACACCGAGCCTCTGCTGCCGGCTGATGTGCTGGCGCTGCTGCGCTGGGCCCAACACTACTATCACCATCCCCCAGGCGAGGTCTTTGCCACAGCGCTGCCCGTGCTGCTGCGTCAGGGCGAAGCAGCCACCCTGCCGGAACTCCTGCCGCGCTGGCGCTTGACCGCAGCCGGAGAAACCGCACTGGCCGCTGCAGCCCTGCGCCGCGCACCCGCGCAGCGCGCCCTGCTCGACCATCTGGCCCAGTTTCCCGCCGGCGCCACCGCCGCCGAACTGCGCGGCCTGACCCGTAACAGCTCCACGGTATTGCGCGCGCTGCAGGCCAAGGGCTGGATCGTCGCCGCAGCGCCGGACTTGGCGGCGCCGGACACAATCGCCTTGCCCCCAGTGCCACCACCGCCCCTGAATCCGGCCCAGGCGGCGGCCGTTGCCGCAGTCAGCGCAGCGCTGGACCGCTTCCAGGTGTTCCTGCTCGACGGCGTCACCGGCAGCGGCAAGACTGAAGTGTATCTGCGCCTGATTGAAGCGGTACTGGCGCGTGGCCAGCAGGCGCTGGTGCTCACCCCGGAAATCGGCCTGACCCCGCAACTGCTGGCTCGCTGCCGCGAGCGCTTTCCGGGACCGCTGGCGGTGCTGCACTCAGGGCTGAGCGATCGCGAGCGCTTGACGGCCTGGCTGCTGGGGCGCGCGGGTCAGGCACGCATCGTCGCCGGTACCCGCTCGGCGGTATTCGCACCCCTGCAGGCACCGGGCCTGCTGATCGTCGACGAGGAACACGATACCTCCTACAAGCAGCAGGACGGTTTCCGCTATCACGCCCGTGATCTGGCGATCATGCGCGCCCGCTATCTGGGCATTCCGGTGCTGCTCGGTTCGGCAACGCCGGCGCTGGAAAGCCTGTACAACGCCCAGCGTGGCCGCTACCAGACGCTGTGCCTGCCCGAGCGGGTCGGCGGCGGGCGTGAACCGGCCATCGAAATCCTCGACGTGCGCCGCCAGCCACTGACCGAGGGCCTGTCGGCGCCGCTGCTGGCGCGGATGCGCGCCCATCTGGCCCGCGACGAGCAGGTGCTGCTGTTCCTCAATCGGCGCGGCTTTTCCCCGGTACTGCTCTGCCATGAATGCGGCTGGCTGAGCCTGTGCCAGAATTGCGATGCGCGCATGACCCTGCACCTGCGGGCGCGGCGCCTCATCTGTCACCACTGTGGCGACAGCCGGCCGGTGGATCAGATCTGTCCGAGCTGCGGCAGCGTTGATCTGCGGCCCATTGGTCAGGGCACCGAGCGCCTTGATGCGGCATTGCGTGGCGCATTTCCCGACATCGACCGGGCGCGCATGGATCGCGACAGCACCCGGCGCCGCGGCAGCCTGGAAACCCTGCTCGCCGATATCCATACCGGCGGCCGCCGCCTGCTGCTCGGCACGCAGATGCTGGCTAAGGGCCACCATTTTCCCGAGGTCACTCTGGTGGGCATCATCGACGCCGATCAGGGCCTGTACGGAGTCGATTTCCGCGCCAGCGAACGCATGGCGCAACTGATCCTGCAGGTGGCCGGACGCGCCGGGCGGGCGGAAAAGCCGGGTACGGTACTGATCCAGACCCATCACCCCGATCACCCGCTGTTGCGCGTGCTGGCCACGCAGGGTTATCCGGCCTTCGCAGCGGCGGCGCTGGCCGAACGCCAGCTCACAATGCTGCCACCCTTTGCCCATCAGGCCCTGTTGCGCGCTGAAGCCTCCGACGCACAACAGGCCCATGCCTTCCTGGACACCGCGCGGGCACTGGCTGAACCGCATGCCAGCGGTGTGGAGCTGCTCGGTCCCGCCCCGGCACCGATGGAACGCCGCGCCGGCCGCTACCGCGCCCACCTGGTGCTGCTGGCCGAACAGCGCCCGGATCTGCATCGCCTGCTGCACATCTGGCTGGCGCAACTGCGCGCCGCGCCACGCCAGGCGCACCTGCGCTGGTCACTGGATGTCGATCCAGCCGAGCTGTACTGAAACCAATCAGCGGCATGGCGACCGATGCATAGCCCCGGCCAGCATCTTGATTTGCACCCTCGCCGGGCCTGAATCCGGTCAGCATCGCCATCAGGCAGCGTCGGCAACGTCCCGGAAACCGGTTTTCCGCATCATCACGCCTTTTTCCCTCATCCACGCTCTTTTGTATTATTTTTTATTTTATTTATAAAAATCAAATATATAAAAACAAACCCATCTCCACCAGCCTGCACAAATCCGGGTGATTTGCAGGAATTTCAAGCAATTGAAAAAAACTCCCAGCTTTGAACTCTTTACTTGACGGTGGATACAGCTAGAATTTGGGTGCTCGCGGGACTATCCGCAGCCAGGCACACCACTGAAGGATAAGCCGGGAATGGGCAAATCCAGGGATAGACCCGGCTGATTGCCGGAACACGGCCATCTCAGCCGTACCATGCCCATGCACGGCTAGCCACCACTCAACCCCAGCCATAGGGAATAACGATGCAACAAGACTTGGTGCACGCTATAAAAAGTAATCCCAAATACCACGAGATGGTTTCAAAACGCGCGACGTTCAGTTGGCTGCTTGCCATCGCCATGCTGGCGATCTACTACGGCTTCATCCTGGTCATTGCTTTTAACAAGCAACTGCTGGCACAACCTCTCTTCGCAGGACCGCCCGCGTCGGTCGCTACTGTCGGCATTCCGGTCGGCATCTCGGTCATCCTCCTGGCCTTCCTGTTGACGGGTATTTATGTGTACCGGGCCAACACGGTCTTCGACAAGCTGAATAACGAGATCAAGGAGGAGGTGCTATGAGTTTCTGGAAGCGCGCGTTTCCGGCCATTGCACTGACCCTCTTCGCCGGGGCTGCCCTCGCCGCAGGTGACATGGGTGGAGAGGTCAAGAAGCAGTCGCTCAATATCACCGCCATCGTCATGTTCCTGGCTTTCGTTGGCGCGACCCTGGGCATCACCTACTGGGCTGCACAACGCACCAAGACCGCCAAGGACTTCTACACCGCTGGCGGTGGCATCACCGGCTTCCAGAATGGCCTGGCCATCGCCGGCGACTACATGTCCGCTGCGTCCTTCCTGGGTATTTCCGGCCTGGTGTTCGCCAACGGCTATGACGGCCTGATCTACTCGGTGGGCTGGCTGGTCGGCTGGCCGATCATCATGTTCCTGATGGCCGAACAGTTGCGCAACCTCGGCAAGTACACCTATGCCGACGTGGTTTCCTACCGCTTCCAGCGCGTGCCGATGCGCACTATGGCCGCGACCAGCTCGCTGGTGGTGGTGATCCTGTACCTGATCGGCCAGATGGTCGGCGCCGGCAAGCTGATCCAGGTGCTGTTCGGTCTGGAATACGTCTACGCGGTGATCCTGGTCGGCGTGCTGATCATCGTCTACGTCACCGTCGGTGGCATGCTTGCCACCACCTGGGTGCAGATCATCAAGGCCATCCTGCTGCTCTCCGGCGCGACGATCATCGCCTTCGGCGCACTGTACATGGCCGCTGGCAGCTTCAGCATGGAAGCAATGTTCCAGAAGGCAGTCGCCATCCATCCCAAGAAAGAGGCGATCATGAGCCCGGGCGCGATGGTCAGCGACCCGATCGAAGCGATTTCCCTGGGTCTGGCGCTGATGTTCGGCACCGCCGGCCTGCCGCATATTCTGATGCGCTTCTTCACCGTGTCCAACGCCAAGGAAGCGCGCAAGTCGGTGTTCTACGCCACCGGCTTCATCGGCTACTTCTACATCCTGACCTTCCTGATCGGCTTTGGCGCCATCGTGCTGCTGACCACCAACCCCGAATTCCTGGACGCGGCCGGCAAGCTGCGCGGCGGCCAGAACATGGCGGCGGTCAACCTGGCGGCGGCAGTCGGCGGCAACCTGCTGCTCGGCTTCATCTCGGCGGTGGCCTTCGCCACCATTCTGGCGGTGGTCTCCGGCCTGACCCTGGCCGGCGCCTCGGCGATCTCGCATGACCTGTATGCCAACGTGTTTGCCCATGGCAACGCCAACGAGCAGCAGGAAGTGCGCATCTCCAAGATGGCCACCGTAGGCCTGGGCGTGATCGCCATCCTGCTCGGCATCGCCTTCGAACAGCAGAACATCGCCTTCCTGGTCGGTCTGACCTTCTCGGTGGCGGCCAGCGCCAACTTCCCGCTGATCATCACCTCGGTCTACTGGTCGAAGATGACCACCAAGGGTGCGCTGCTCGGCGGCTGGCTGGGCCTGATCAGTGCCACCCTGTTCGTGATCCTTGGCCCGACGGTCTGGAAGGACATCCTGGGCAACGCCGAGGCGATCTTCCCCTACAAGAACCCGGCGCTGTTCTCGATGACGATCGCCTTCCTGGGCATTTTCATCGGCTCGATCCTGGACAGCAGTGAGAACGGTAAGCAGGAATGCGCCTCCTACGAAGCGCAGGATGTCCGTTGCCAGACCGGCATCGGCGCCGAAGGCGCGGCCAGCCACTAAGCCCGCCACCGCTGGCCGGGACACCGTCCCGACCGGCGTGAATCCTGCTAACATACCCCCCCGCAGCGCCCGCCGCGTGGGGGTTTTTCTTTATGCGCAACCGGACCGAACCGCCGTGACCACCCTGGATCAGTTGGATCAAACATCGTTCATCGCTCATCTGGCACCGTTCAATCAGCTGCCCGCCGCGGAGCTGGCGCGACTGACCGCGGCGCTCAAGGTCGGCCATTTTCACGCCGGTGAAGTGCTCTGCGAAGCCGGTGCCATTCCCGCATTCCTGTACCTGATCATGGACGGCTGCGTACAGGAGATGGATGGCGAAGCGGTCGTTTCGATCTACGGCACCGAGGATGTTTTCGATGCCCGCGCCCTGCTGGAAGGCAAGAGCAAACACCGCTTTGTGGTCAGCGAGCCCACCCGCTGCTTCCGCCTGCCGCGCGCGGTGTTCCTGCAAAGCGTCCAATCCTACCCACAACTGGCTGAGTTCTATAATCAGAAGATTTCGCAACGGCTCGCCGCCATGCATGGACCGGAAGAAAGCCAGGAACTGGCCGGTTTCACCATCGCCAAGATTCAGGACGCCTACATTCATCCAGCGCTGTTCGTTACTGCGGATACCTCCATCCACGCCGCAGCCGTGACCATGAAGGCGCATAAAACCAACTCGCTGCTGGTACGCAGTGCAGGTGGAACCGAGAGCACAGTGGGCATCGTCACCGCCACCGACCTGCGCGAGGCCGCCATTATCCAGCGGCAATCGGTGGACGAACCGGTCGGGCCGCTGGCCACCTATAACCTGATCTGCATGGAGCCGGACGATTTCCTGTTCAATGCCCTGCTGCGCATGACCCGCCACAACATCAACCGGCTGGTGATCCGTGAGGGTGAACAGATTCACGGCATCCTCGAACAGATCGACCTGCTCAGTTATCTCTCCAATCACTCGCACATGATCGCCCTGCAGATCGAGCGGGCCACCAGCAAGGACGATCTGAAGTGGGCCAGTCGTGATCTGATCGGCGTGATCCGCGACCTGCACGGCAAAGGCATCAAGATCCGCTACATCATGCAACTGGTGTCGGAGCTGAATAAAAAGATGCTGCGTAAGCTGTTCCACCTGCTGGCCCCGCCGGACCTGCTGGCCAACAGTTGCCTGCTGGTACTCGGCAGCGAGGGCCGCGAGGAACAGGTGATGAAAACCGATCAGGACAATGCCCTGATCCTGCGCGACGGCTTCAGCCATCCCGACCTGGAACGCATCACCCAGGAATTCACCGACAGCCTGATCGAGTTTGGCTATCCACGCTGCCCGGGCAACATCATGGTGTCGAACCCGTACTGGACCAAGTCGGCGACGGCGTTCAAGGACGAGCTGTTCCAGTGGATCGTCCATCCGGGGCGCGAATCCTTCCTGCAGTTCGCCATCTTCTACGATGCCATGGCCGTGGCTGGCGATGACAGCCTGCTGCGCGATGTCAAGGAGCGCATGCACACCCTGCTCGGCGATCACCGCTCCTTCTACAGCCAGTTCGCCCGCGCTACGGTGGCCTTTGAAACCCCGCTTGGCTTCTTCACCAATTTCGTGCTTGAAAAAAGCCGCGCCGAACTGGATATCAAAAAAGGGGGCATTTTCCCCATCGTCCACGGCATCCGCAGTCTGGCGCTGGAATACCGGCTGCCGCAGACCAACACCATCGACCGCATCCGGGCACTCGATCAACAGTGCCTGTTCGATGCCTCCTTTGGTGTCGAACTGATCGAAGCCTTCGCCTATATGTCCACCCTGCGCACCAAGGCCGGCCTGAACAAGCTCGCCCAGGACCTGCCGCAGGACAACTACCTCAATCCCAAGGACCTCAACAAGCTGGAGCGGGAACTGCTGCGCGACTCGCTCAAGATCGTCAATGAATTCAAAAAGTTCATCAGCTACCATTTCAAGCTGGCGATGATCAGCTAGCCCGCGGCCTGCCGCGCCGCCACCGCATCACCGTACGAGAATCCGACCCTTGAAAACGCACCTGCACGCCCTCGTGACCCAGGCCCTCCGGCAATTGCACCAGGAGGGGCTGCTGCCCGCGATCGACACGCTCGTCATTCCCCTGGAGCGCACCCGCGATCGCGCCCACGGCGACTTTGCCAGCAGCATCGCCCTGAGCCTGGCCAGGACCGCCCGCTGCAAACCGCGCGATCTGGCCGAGCGCATCCGCGCCGCGCTGCCCGCCTCCACGCATCTGGCCAGGGTCGAGATCGCCGGCCCGGGCTTCATCAATTTCTTCCTGGCCCCGGCCGCCTACCATGCGCTGGTCGGCGAAATCCTCGCTCAGGGCGATGCCTTCGGCCGCAGCACCATCGGTGCCGGCCAACGGGTCCAGGTGGAATTCGTCTCCGCCAATCCGACTGGCCCCCTGCACGTTGGTCATGGTCGCGGTGCGGCATTTGGTGCTACGGTTGCCAATCTGCTCGAAGCGATCGGCTGCCAGGTGCAGCGCGAGTACTACGTCAACGACGCCGGCCGGCAGATGAACATCCTCGCCGCCAGTGTCTGGCTGCGCTATCTGGAACACTGCGGCGAGCGCCTGCCGTTTCCGCGCAATGGCTATCGCGGCGATTATGTGCGCGACATCGCCAAGCGCCTGTACGCCGAGCATGGCGGCGCCTATGTTGCGGCAGCGGCCGAGGTCATGCGTAACCTGCCCGCAGATGAGGTGCGTGATGCCAGCGGCGAACGGGTCATCGCCGGCGATAAGGAAGCGCATATCGACGCCCTGATCGAGCGTACCCGCGCCCTGCTCGGCGAGCCGCGTTACCGCTACATTTTCGAGCTGGGCCTGAACACCATTCTTGATGACATTCGCGACGATCTGGCGGAATTCGGTGTGCGTTACCAGGAATGGTATTCAGAACGCGGACTGGCCGAGCAGGGTGCGGTCAACCGGGTGGTCAACCGGCTGCGCGATGCGGGCTATGTCTACGAGCAGGACGGTGCGCTGTGGTTTCGCTCCAGTGCCTTTGGCGATGAAAAGGACCGGGTGGTGCAACGTGAGAACGGTCAGACCACCTACTTCGCCTCCGATATCGCCTATCACCTGGAAAAATTCGAGCGTGGCTTTGAACGGGTGATCGATGTCTGGGGTGCTGATCATCACGGTTATGTGCCGCGGGTCAAGGCCGCCCTGCAGGCGCTCGGCGCCGATCCAACCCGCCTGGATGTGCTGCTGGTGCAGTTCGCCATTCTCTATCGCAATGGTGAGCGGGCACAGATGTCGACCCGGTCCGGCGAATTCGTCACCCTGCGTGAATTACGTCAGGAAGTCGGCAATGACGCCGCACGCTTCTTCTATGTCCTGCGCAAGAGCGAGCAGCATCTGGATTTCGATCTTGATCTTGCTAAATCGCAATCCAAGGACAATCCTGTATATTACATTCAGTATGCTCATGCCCGGGTGTGCAGCGTTCTGCGGCAGTGTCATGACAAGGGCATTACCTACGACCGGGCCCGCGGTCAGGCACATCTGGGCCTGCTGGTCGAGCCGCACGAAGACGCACTGCTGGTTGCCCTGGCGCGCTATGCGGAAACAGTCGAAACCGCCGCGCTCAATCACGAGCCACATCTGCTGGCCCACTACCTGCGTGATCTGGCCAACGCCTTCCATACTTATTACAACGAGCATCGGGTTCTGGTGGATGACCCCGCGCTGCGTGATGCCCGGCTCAGTTTGAGCCTGGCCACCCGGCAGGTCATCCGTAACGGTCTGGGTTTGCTGGGCGTTTCCGCCCCGGAGAGCATGTGAGCATTCGAAGCGACTATAAACCAGCGAGTGCCTGGCAACGCCGCCGCCGCGCCGCCCGTCGCCATGGCCTGCTGGTGGTGACTCTATCCCTGATCAGCCTATTCGGTGGCCTGCTCGCCTATATCCGCAGCACGCCACCTCCCCAGGCCACTCTTGCCGAACAGCCGCCACCCCCGGCACCGGTAAAATCGGCAGCCGCGCCAGCGGCACCCGCAAGCGCCGCCACGCACACCGCAGCGGCACCGGCACCGGCACCGGCAGCCACAGCACATGCCGCGCCGGTGCCAGCAAGCGCCGCAGCGCCACATACGGCAGCGGTCACGGCCAGCGCTGCTCACACCCCGGTCACCCCGGTCGCGCCTGAAAAGCCCAAATACGACTTCTACACCGAACTGCCCAGGCGTCAGGTCGATGTTCCCCAGGAAAAGGCCGCGCCGACCACCGCGCCTTCCCGGAAACTCCCAATGCGCACTCAGCCGCCCGCCACACCGGAGCACAAGCGCGCACTGCCCGACGATACCAAACCCCAAACCGCCGCCACGCGCAGCACGACCCCCGCGTATAAGCGCACCTCCCCCAGCGAAACCGATACCAGGACGCGGACTGCCGCCACGCGCAGCACGCCCCCCGTGCAACGCTCGACTGCATCGACCGGCACCACCAACCGCGTCGTCAGGCAACCCACCGCAGTATCACCGCCGGCCCTGCGGCCACTGCCCCAAACCACGGTTGCCGCCAAGATCCAATGAACCTGCCCGCTACCGTCCAGACGTTTCTCGATCAGCGGCATCTGTCCTATCGGCTGATTGCCAGCCCATCCTGTGAAACACTCTGGCAAAGCGCTGCACACCTGCAACTGCCAGCACGGCGGATGGCGCGCGCGGTCCTGCTGCGCGATGACGTCGGCCTGATCATGGCCATCCTGCCCTGCAACTACATGCTGGATTTTTCACTGATCTGCCAGGTGCTGCAGCGCGATCTGGAACCTCTCTATGGCACCGACACCCTGGATTTCTTTAAAAGCCAGGGCTGTGCCGCCTACTCTCACCCACCTTTAGCCGAGGCCTTCGGAGTGCCGGCCCTGGTCGATACCAGCCTGTTGATCGACGAGGACGAGGAAATCTACTTCGATAGCGGCGGCAGCGAAGCCCTGATTGGCATGCGCGGCACCGATTTCCGCCACATGTTCTCTCAGGCACGCTGGGCCCAGTTCGCAGTGTCGGCCGATGATCTGGATACCTTGCTCAACCAGGAAGCGCTCACCCCGCAAAACCTGGTCAACCTCACCCGGCGCTACACACCCATGCAGTTGCGTGAGGGCATCGAGGCCATCACCGAGCTGCCGATCATGCCCCAGACCGTCCAGCAAATCCTCGGCCTGCGCACCAACCCACAGCTCGCGATCGACGACATTTTACAAATCGTCGAACAGGACCCCAGTCTGGCCGCCCAGGTGGTGTACTGGGCGCGTTCGCCCCTGCATGGCTATCACGGCACGGTGGATTCGCTGAAAACAGCGATCGAGCGCATCCTCGGCCCCGACAACACGCTCAACCTGCTGCTTGGCTCCTGCATGGGCAAAACCTTCCACCTGCCGGTTGATGGGCCAGCAGGTATGGAAGCCTTCTGGCGCCACAGCGTTTACTGCGCTTCACTGAGCAGTGAACTGGCCAAGCTGCTGCCTGGCGATATCAATATCCGCCCCGAGCTGGCCTATCTGTGCGGTCTGCTGCACGATTTTGGCTATCTGGTGCTGGGTCACGTCCTGCCGGCGCGCTTTTTCCTGTTCAACCGCTTCCTGGCCGTCAACCGCAACGTGGCACTGAACACGGTGGAACGCTATGTGCTGGGTGTCGAGCATTGGCATATCGGCGCCTGGCTGATGCAGGCCTGGTCGATGCCTGAGGAAGTCATCGCTGCGACGCGCTGGCATCACAGCGAGGATTGCACCCAGCCGCACGCCGAATACGCCAATCTGGTACTGATCGCCAACCGGCTGCTGCAGCACATCGGCCTCGGCGAAGAAAACAACAACCGCCTGCCGGCACTGGCCATGTTCACCCTCGGTATCAACCGCGATCAGGCCTTTGATGCACTGCTGCGGGTGCAGGCCAGCATGACCGAACTGGACAGCCTATCCCAGGCGCTGCGCCTGACTACGCCCTCCTGACAGCCGCGACCGTGACCGCGCTACGCGGTGCTAATCCGGGCCAGCGCACAGTTCGACCTGCCCACTGCCGCGCACCGAGTTGATCAGATAAATCCGGGCGCCGGTTACCACCTGCTCAACCGTCAGCACCCGCTCGCGAAGCTGCCGGCACGCCAGCAGGGCATCCCGATAGGTGCCGGGCAGCAGCCCGCAGCGCAAGGGCGGCGTGTAGTGCATACCCTTGATCTCAACCACTACGTTGGCGATGGTCGATTCGGTGATTTCGCCACGGCCGTTGTACAGCAAGACATCATCCCAGCCGGGCCGGGCCGCCAGGGCCTGCTGATACACATGCCGCTGCGTGGTTTTGTGATAGAGGAATGGGTCAGCCGGGTCGATGGGCGCTCGCGCCAGGACAATGCGCTGCGGCATGGCCGGCAGCACTGCATAAGCCTGGGATGAGAGCTGCAGCGTGCCGTCGCGACTCAACTGCAGGCGGATACGATGCGGTTGCGGCGGCAAGCGTGCCGCCAGTCCAGTCAGAGCGCGGCGCACCGCGCACTGATCCAGCCTGAAGGCAAAGTAGGCTGCCGATCGCGCCAGGCGCAGCAGGTGCCGCGACAGCCGTCGATAGCCCTCGGCCGGCGTCCAGGCCAGTGTCTCCAGCAGCTCGAACTCCACCGCTGTCGAACCCAGGGCGCGGGCCTTGATCTGGCATTCACGCCATTCCTGCGCCGGCCGCGCATCCCAGACGATGCCGCCGCCCACTCCGTATTCAGCCTGACCCTGACGCCGATCCAGCCACAGGCTCCGGATCGCCACATTGAATTGGGCCTGGCGCGCCGGGGCGACAAAGCCGATCGCGCCGGTGTAGCTGTGCCGGGCGCTGGTTTCCAGGGCGGCGATGGTCGCCATGGCCATGGCCTTGGGGGCGCCGGTAATCGATGCGGCCGGGAACAGCGCGGTGAGAATATGACTCAGCGATGCCGATGTGGTCGCGCGCACGGTCGAGCTCATCTGCCAGACGCTGCGGTAGCGCTCAACACCGAACAGTTCGGGAACCGTGACGCTGCCCGGCGTGGCGATGCGCCCCAGGTCGTTGCGCACCATGTCGGTGATCATCAGATTCTCGGCGCGCTCCTTGGGCGATGCCCGCAACGCCGCAGCCTGTGCCATATCCTGTTGATACCACAGGCCGCGCGCCGCCGTGCCCTTCATCGGTCGCGAGCTGATGCACTGCCCATCGAGACGGAAAAAAAGTTCCGGTGACAGGCTGGCCAGCACCCAGTCACCGCCGTCGATGTAGGCGCCATAGCGGGGCTGCTCCGCCGCTACCCGCTGCTGGAAGAACAGCCAGGGATCAGCGTGAAACGTGCTGCGCAGGCGATAGGTGAAATTGACCTGATAGACCGTGCCCGCGCCGAGCAGCGCCTTGATATGGCGCAGTCGCTGCTGGTAACGGGCCAGTGTCAGGTCTGGCTGCCAATCCGTTGCAATCACCGGGACCGGCGGGGCAGGCCATGCGAAGGGTTCCGGCGGCGGACCGAGCGCAAACCACAGCAGGGGCCACTGTGCCTCAGGCGGGCGCACCCGCAGCGCTGGATCAAAGGCCGGTGCGGCCTCGTAGGCGATAAAACCGGCTGCGTGCAAACCAGCAGCCACTGCGGCCTCCAGTTCGGCCAGGCACGGCAACACCTCCTCGACGCGCCAGGCCACCAGCAGGCGGCGCGGCCCGCCAAAGCGCAGCCAGCAGCCGTGCGCCGCATCCCGCAGTACGATCAGCGGCGTCGCCGCGCCAGTTTCGGAATTATCGGTCACGACAGATTCACCACAGCACGCACCGGACATGCTCCACGGTCGCGCATTTTTCGCCCGCTGCAAATAGCAAGGGCGGAGCCGCGGCTCCGCCCTGTAGCTGCCTGCGCCTCGCGGCGCGATTTACAAGGCGCTCGGTCCGATTTCACCGGTGCGAATCCGGATCGCGCGCTCCAGATCATAGATGAAGATTTTGCCGTCACCGATCTTGCCAGTGTTGGCCGCAGTGCAGATGGCTTCCACCACCTGATCGACCAGACCATCGTCAACGGCGATTTCCAATTTCACCTTAGGCAGGAAATCGACCACGTACTCGGCACCCCGGTACAGCTCGGTATGGCCCTTCTGGCGACCGAAGCCCTTAACCTCGGTGACCGTAATCCCCTGGACGCCGATACTCGATAGCGCTTCCCGCACATCGTCCAGCTTGAACGGTTTGATGATTGCAGTGACTAGCTTCATGGATACCCTCTGGCGTTTCGCCTAATCCAAAACCAAAACCTGAGCGGGAATATAACCGAAATCCGCGCCTGCATGCGATGTTGGACGGATACCGGTGCCTTGCCGGCACGCGATATCCGCCTGCCACATCCTTAGAGGTTGTAGCCGCGCTCGTCGTGCAGCGCGATATCCAGACCCTCGGTTTCCTGCTCCTCGGTCACCCGCAGGCCGATCACCACGTCGATCACCTTGAGAATCACGAAGCTCAGCACGCCGGAGTAGACGATGGTAAACAGCGCACCCTTGGTCTGCGCCCACAACTGGCTGCCAATGGTCATGCCCTCGGCAAGGCCAACGCCACCCAGACTCTTGTCAACGCACAGGCCCGTGAGAATAGCGCCAAGAATACCGCCGACCGCGTGCACACCAAACACGTCCAGCGAGTCATCGTAACCCATCGCCCGCTTCAGCTTGGTCGAGGCCAGGAAGCAGACCACGCCTGCAGCAAAGCCGATCAGCAGCGCGCCCATCGGTCCGGCGGTGCCGGATGCCGGGGTGATCGCCACCAGGCCAGCCACCGCGCCCGAGGCGATACCCAGCACGCTCGGCTTACCATGCGACAGCCACTCGGCGAACATCCAGCTCAGCGCCGCAGCGGCGGTGGCAATCTGGGTGACCGCCATGGCCATGCCGGCCGAACCATTGGCCGCGACGGCGCTACCGGCGTTGAAACCAAACCAGCCCACCCACAGCATCGACGCACCCATGATGGTGAAGTTGAGGTTATGCGGAGGCATGGCCATCTGCGGATAATGCTTGCGCTTGCCAATCATCAAGCAGGCCACAAAACCGGCGATACCCGCGTTGATGTGCACCACGGTGCCGCCGGCGAAATCCAGCACGCCCCAGGTACTGCCAATCAGTGAACCAGCGCCGCCCCATACCATGTGCGCCACCGGCAGATAGACCACCGTGAACCAGATGCCCATGAACAGCAGCAGGGCGGAGAACTTCATGCGCTCGGCGAACGCGCCAACGATCAGCGCCGGGGTGATGATGGCGAAGGTCATCTGGAACACCATGAACACCGTTTCCGGAATCGCATTCGGTACCGCACTCAGCGGCTGCCACAGGCTCTCCACTGTCACGCCACTCAGGAAGGCCTTGTTCAGGGTGCCAATCAGTGAATTGAGATTCACCACGCCCGCTTCCATACCAGTGGTATCAAAGGCCAGGCTATAACCGTACAGGGTCCACAGCACCGTCATCAGGGCCGTGATGGCAAAGCACTGCATCATCACCGACAACACGTTCTTGGCGCGCACCATGCCCGCATAAAACAGCGACAGACCGGGAATGGTCATAAACAACACCAGAGCGGTCGAAGTCAGCATCCATGCCGTATCGCCCGAATTCAATTCCGGCTTGGCGGCTTCCTGCGCAAACGCCAATGCCGGCATCAGCGTTGCCAGCAGCAACAGGCTGCCGCTTTTTGCCATTTGTTTTATATGGATCATCAGTCAAATTCTCCCGGGTTTTAGAGTTTCAAATGCAGCTTTCCAAAACAGGCCCAGTGCAAACCGTAGCGGCGCCCTGAAGCGGCATCATCCTGTTCCTCACAGCGCTTCGGTGCCGGATTCACCGGTGCGAATCCGGATCGCCTGCTCCAGGTCATAAACAAAGATCTTGCCATCACCGACCTTGCCGGTATTCGCCGCGCGGGTCACCGCCTCAATGACACGATCGGCCAGCGCATCATCAACGCCGACCTCAATTTTGATCTTGGGCAAAAAATCCACCACATACTCCGCGCCCCGGTACAGCTCGGTGTGACCCTTCTGGCGGCCAAATCCCTTTACTTCGGTCACGGTAATACCCTGCGCGCCCACCTCCGAGAGTGCCTCTCGCACGTCGTCCAGCTTGAACGGCTTGATAACCGCAGTGATCAGTTTCATGACTTGCTTGTCTCCATGATGGCTTGAACTCCCACGCAGGGCGGGCGCGTTACACCGGCTCTCCGGCACATCCACGCCGCCGGCACCGGGGCTTGATTGGTGTTGCCACCGCAAAGCACATCGTATGCCAGCAGCATTTTTTTCTTTTTATACAGTCTATTATCATTGTGCCATCCACTCATTACCGGTGATATTCGATCGCCTGTCGCGCGTCAGAACCCATCTTTGCACCAAAAAGGTGCTCACACAGCAGTGCGCAGAAACTCAAAAATCCCGTTACACTTGCAGCATTGCAACCCACGACTGGAGACAGGGCCATGATTGATCCCAAGGTGTTCGACGACATCGCCAAGCGCTTCGCCGAGGCCGTTCCCCCCGGAGTACGGCAATTTCAGGCGGAGATGGAGAAAAACCTGCACGCCGCCCTGCAGGTAGCCTTCGCCAAGCTCGACCTGGTCACGCGCGAGGAATTTGAAGTGCAGCAGGGCGTGCTCGCCAAGACGCGCGCCAAGCTGGAAGAGCTGGAAACCCAGGTCAGCGAACTGGAAGCCAGGATAAGCAGTGCCAAGCGCCGTAAAACAGCGGAAAAACCGGCTGAACCGGATAGCGATGAGTAATGCGGCGCATGCCGTCACCACCTATTGCACCAAAAAAGGTCAAAAAACGCGCCCACTCGTAGCGTTAACTGCACCATGATGAACCAGCGGGCGGGCATAGTCGCTGCCGTACTGCCCGGCTGCTAACGGAATTGCCATGTCGCTCGCCATTGTCTACACCCGCGCCCAAATCGGTATTGATGCCCCGCTGGTCCGGGTGGAAGTGCATCTATCCGGCGGCCTGCCGGGTTTATTCATTGTCGGCCTGCCGGAAGCGGCGGTGAAGGAAAGCAAGGACCGGGTACGCGGCGCAATTCTCAACAGCCAGTTTGAATTCCCAGCGCGGCGCATCACCATCAACCTGGCGCCGGCTGACCTGCCCAAGGAAGGTGGCCGCTTCGACCTGCCCATCGCGCTGGGCATCCTGGCCGCCTCGGGCCAGATCAGTCACGCGCGCCTGGGTCAATATGAATGCCTCGGCGAACTGGCTCTGGGTGGCGAACTGCGCGGGGTGCGCGGGGTATTGCCAGCGACGCTGGCTTGTCGCGATGCCGGGCGCACCCTGCTGGTGCCGGGCGATAACGCCGCAGAAGCGCTGCTGGTCAGCGGCGCGCAGGTCCTGGGTGCTGCGCATCTGCTGGATATCTGCCGGCAACTGAACACCGGTTCGGCCCTGCAGATTCCGGAACGGCCGCCGCCGGCACCCGTCATCGGCAGTCTGCGCGACCTGAACGAGGTGCGCGGTCAGCAGCATGCCAAGCGCGCTTTGGAAATCGCCGCCGCCGGCGGTCATAACCTGCTGTTTATCGGACCACCGGGCACCGGCAAGACCATGCTGGCCAGCCGCCTGCCTGGCATCCTGCCGCCGCTGAATGAAGTCGAAGCGCTGGAAACCGCGGCGATTGCCTCGGTCAGCACCCAGGGTCTGGACCTGTCGCAGTGGGGCATACGCCCGTTCCGTGCCCCACACCACACTGCCTCGGCAGTTGCTCTGGTCGGTGGTGGCGGTCAGCCGCGGCCTGGGGAAATCTCCCTGGCTCACCATGGCGTGCTGTTCCTTGACGAACTACCCGAGTATGAACGGCGCGTGCTGGAAGTTCTGCGCGAGCCTCTGGAATCGGGTCGTATCACCATCTCGCGCGCCGCCCGGCAGGCCGATTTTCCGGCACGCTTTCAACTGGTGGCCGCGATGAATCCCTGCCCCTGCGGCTATCTGGGTGATGCCGAGCGGCGGTGCGCCTGTGGCGCCGAACAGGTGCGCCGCTATCGGGCGCGGGTTTCCGGCCCGCTGGTCGATCGCATCGACCTGCACATCGAAGTGCCACGCCTGGCGCACCGGGCCCTGCGCGGTGATACCGTCGAGGAAGACAGCGCCACGGTGCGCGCACGGGTCTGCACTGCCCGCGAGCGACAACTGCGCCGGGCTGGCAAACCCAACAGCGCCCTGGGTACGCGCGAAATCGAGCGCGATTGCGCGCTGAGCGAGGCCGATTATCGTCTGTTGGAGCAGGCGCTGGAGCGATTGGGTCTATCGCCGCGCGCCTATCACCGCATCCTGAAGGTAGCCCGGACCATTGCGGATCTGGCGGGCAGCGATACGATTCGCACTCCACATCTGACCGAGGCGATCAGTTACCGCGCACTGGACCGCAATGTGCATCGCTAGGGCGCTGCCTGCCTATCGCTTTCTCCACCTATCGCGAGCGAAAACCGATGTCGCATCAACTGTCCGCTATTACCCCTGCTCCCCGAGCACGCTACTGGCCGCCAGCGCTGGCTCTGCTGCTGTTCTGGATGCTACTGGCACCGCCACTGGCCGCCGCACCGGCACCGCTGTCCGACGCCAAGGTCGAGGCCCTCGTGGAAGCGCTGCGGCTGGCCGCGCCGCCGGCGAATGCCGATCCCGGCCTGTACAGCGACTGGCGGGTCAAGCCGGACAACATCAGCCGCTGGTCGCAGCGCTGCCTGGAGCAGGCGGTGACACCGGAACAGTTCGCCGCCGATCCGGCACTGGCGCGACGGGTGCTGATCTGTGTGATCAAGCCGATTCTGGTCGAGCAGCTCACCGCCAGCGATCATAACGAAATCATTGCCGTACAGCGCGTGGCCGCGTGGTGGATGACGGGCGATCCTAACCAGTACCGCAGCAGCGGCTCCAGCAACTATACCTTGCGCGTGCTGGAGGCTTATCTGCGCTTTTTCTAAGCGCGTGGCGGATCAGCGGGCGTTACGGCTGATGCTGCGCGGAAAGAAGGTGCGCCGGTCGTAGTCGCGGAAGCGATAGAACTGCGCCGGACGACCGGAACCGTTGCGCGACTGGCGCGCGACCGGTTCAAGCATGTCGGCCTCAGCCACCCGGCGGCGGAAGGAACTCTTGTCCAGCGGTTGCTGCAGAATGATCTCGTAGACCTGCTGCAACTGCGGCAGGGTGAATTCCTCCGGCAGCAGATGTACGGCGATGTGGGTATATTCGAGCTTGGCGCGCAGCCGCTCGATGGCATCAGCAAGAATGGTCGCATGATCAAAGGCCAGCGGATCGGCAACAGCCCGGTCGCAGACCGGTGCCCAGCGCACCGCGTCCGGTCCACCGCCAAGATGCACGGCCGGTGCAGCGATCAGCGCGAAATAGGCAGCGGTGGCGGTCCAGTGGCGCGGGTCGCGATCACGCGAGCCGTAGGTTCTGAGCTGTTCCAGATAGGGCGCTTTGACGCCTGTCTTCTCCAGCAGCTTGCGTTCGGCACAGGCTTGCAGGGTCGAATCGCGGTGCAGATCGAGAAAACCACCCGGCAGCGCCCAGCAGCCCTTGTAGGGATGCGCGCCGCGCTTGACCAGCAAAACCTGCAACTGGGCCTCGTGCGCGGTGAAAATCACCAGATCAACACTGAATGAAGGCCGGTCGTATAGCGCCGGGTCATAGTGGCGAAGAAAGGCCGCTTCTTCCAGATTGGGCGTCGAGGTGCTCATATTGGGGCAGGCAAGTGGAAACCAGGGCACGCCAGCGCCACGCCTTAGCGAGCCGCGGCAAACACCCCCAGGCTGAGATCATCGAGATTGAACACCAGCCGCCGACCATACTCGGCCAGGGTCTTGCGCAGGCGGCGGCGGACAAAGTCACTGTCGAGGCTATCGAAATCCAGCACCGACCGCGCCACTTCCAGTAGATCCAGACGCGCGCCGGTGTCCGCTTCGATCAGGGAATGCAGGCCATCGGTGGCCACGGCAACGGTAGGAAATGCCGCCAGCGGAAAACTGAACACCGCCGGTGTGTCGAATGCTTCCAGCCGGCCATCGTCGCCACCCTCACGCAGATGGCGCACACGCTGCGCTATCCGCGCATCGCCCACCGCGGATTGATACAGCGCCCAGCGCTGGCGGTCGAGCAGATAGGACAGGTAATAGGGCATATTCTCGGCGTATTCGACCTGGATCGCCGCCAGCATCCCGTCGCGGTTGCGGGTCAGGATGCAGCCATCACCGTACAGGTGGATGTGAACGGTCAGGCCATCACACCAGGCCACCACTAGAGTGGCATCCAGCGCCGCCAGATGCAGCCCCATGTCACGGGCCTGGCGCGCCGCACTGCGCACCACGCGCCGACCCAGCCGCCAGTGCTGGGCCTGCCGGCCACTGGCATCCAGATCGCGACGCATGAACTGCGGCAGCAGGCGGCGGGCGTTGAGCACCAGCAACCGGGCGCCGACATCACTATCCGGCGCTGCTGAACAGCCATCGGCGAGAATCACATGCGGCAACGGCGTACGCCCGTGGCAGCCATAATCCTCACAGCACAGATGCAGCTTGCCGATGGTGTAGTGCGAATCCAGAGCCAGTTTCATCGCGTCATCATCTTCATCATCACCCTCGCTCAGCGCAGGAAGTCCGCCGCCCGCGCAGTTCGCATGCCGCGCTGCTTCATCGTCGCCATGAATTCACCAGCCAGCGCCTCGAGCCCGGCCACCGGTGACGTGGTGTCCTCGATCAGCACCAGCTTATGCAACTGCTCCGGGCCGACCTGCGCTGCAATATCATGCACGGTATTGGCCACGCAATGCGACAGCGCCTGCCCGGACAAGGCCACCAGATCAGCCTGTTGCAGGGTCTCAAGCAGGTCCAGGTTAAGCTGCGTGCCTGGATCGGCCGGATCGGGCACATCGGCCTGCAGCGCTGAATAGTGCTCAGTCCAGGGATTGTGACCCTTGATCACATAATTGACCCGCTTAAGGCCCTGCTCTTCCCAGTGGCGCAGCGCCGCCGCTACCACAGGAATCACGTTATGCCCCCAGGTACCCACCAGACAGTGCGGCGGCCAGATGGTCAGGGTGTAGCGGCCGTTATCGCGCAGCGCCCGCACATAATCCAGCACCCGCTGCTGATGCTGTGGCTGCCGCGCACGCCAGAGGCCATTTTCGACCGCGGCAACGTCAATCTGGGTAAAGGGCGGTGGTGGCTGGCCGGCGCCATCACACCAGAACACCGGATGGGAAATATCCACCAGCTGATGGGTGTCGAGGGTGACATGGATGGCGTCAATGCGCTCACCAAGACGCTCCAGCAGCGCGGCCAGGCGCACGGCATCGGTGCTGGCACCCGGCACCGGCAGCGCCGCGCCCGGTGTATCGCTGAAATCGTTCTGCGGATCGATGATTAGGAATTCGAGTCGCATGGCAGCCCTCCCGGCACTGCTCCGGCGCGCCCGACCAAGGACGCGAACCCTGCCGGCGGCACCGGCGTCATGGCCATTAGTTGCTTTATGCCACTATTATGCGCGCCCGGTGCCTGCCGCACAACTGGCACGGTGCGGTAGCGTGATACACTACGCCAATTAAATCCCTCTCTGGCACGCTTCCCATGACCGGCCCATTTCCAATCCCCGCTGCACTGATCGAGCGGCTGCGCAGTGCCCAGCGGGTTGCCGTTCTCACCGGCGCGGGCATTTCCGCCGAAAGCGGTGTCCCGACCTTCCGCGATGCCCAGACCGGCCTGTGGGCGCGCTATTCCCCACAGGAACTGGCCAACGCCGAGGCTTTTCGGCGCAATCCACGTCTGGTTTGGGAATGGTATGCCTGGCGTCAGCAGATCGTGCGGCAGGCGATGCCTAATCCGGGCCATCAGGCCCTGGTCATCATGGAACAGCGCATCGCCACCTTCACCCTGATCACGCAGAATGTCGATGGCCTGCACCGCCGTGCCGGCAGTCATCAGGTGCTGGAACTGCATGGCAACCTGTTTCGCAGCAAATGCCTTGCCGAGGATCGGCCGGTGGAAGGCGATAGCGAGGACAACGAAGTGCCACCACGCTGCCCGCGCTGTGGCGGTCTGCTGCGGCCGGATGTGGTCTGGTTTGGGGAAATGCTGCCAGCAGCGGTGCTGCACGCTGCCGGGCAGGCCGCTACCCATGCTGAGGTGTTTTTCAGCATCGGCACCTCGGCGCAGGTCTATCCGGCTGCTGATCTGCCGCTGCAAGCACTCGCTGCCGGCGCGACCGTAGTTGAGATCAACCCCCAGCCGACCCCGCTCAGCGCAGTGGCCAGCTTTGCCCTGCACGGCGCGGCCGGCGTGGTGCTGCCGGCACTGATCGCCCAGGTCTGGGCTGAGGCGTCGCCGTACTAAGTCTGCAGGATAGGCTTAACCAGCGTGGCGCAGCGCGCGCGCCTCGTCACCCAGCCAGTAGTGCCGATAGCGGCCCTGTGGATCACGGCGCGCCGCTTCGGCAACCGGATCCAGACGGATAGCCGGTTCGGCGATGTGCCAAAGCCCCGTCACCTCCAGCCATAGCGCCAGATTGACGCAGGGATCATCATCCAGCAATTGCGCGGCGAACCAGGCTGCGCCCCAGCGCCAGTCCAGATGCAGATCATGACACAGGTAGCTCGCCACCAGACGCCGGCCAAAGCCGTCCAGACGGCCGCTCCAGGCCAGCTCGCGCAGATGGGCATCGACGAACGGCTCACCGGTAGCGCCCTGTTGCCAGCAGGCAAAGCGCTCGCCGGCCACTGCATCATTTTCGCCGCCAGGCTCGGCGAAGCGCGCGACCTGCACACCCCGCTTGAGCACCCGCAGCCGGCAATAATCCCGGTACAGCAGCTCATCAATCAGGCCGGTCGCCAGCTCATCGGCCCAGGCTTCCAGTCCCGAATATTTGACGTATTGATAAATCTGCCGGGGCGACAGGGCGCCACAGGCCAGCCAGGGCCCGAAGGTATCGCTGCGCGCCAGATCGGGGTCGCCAGCACCACCGCGCCGGGTCGCCAGCGACGCGCGCCGCCCCTGAACATAATCCTCCAGGCGCGCCAGAGCGGTAGACTCGCCGCCGCGCGGCGCATGGCTGACGTTCGCGAACACCGTCGCGCTCAGGCCCATGGCCTGCAGCAGCGTTGGCAGGCTGTCGCCGCTGACACCGGCCGGAAACGCCGGCAAACGATGCGGCGGCGATAACGGCAGGCGCGGCTCGGCGGCTCTCTCAACCGCCAGATGAAACTGATCGAAGCGTTCTGGCAGATTGGCAATCGGAAACGGCAGATCGTTCGGATGCGTCAGCGTATTGACCCAGTAGCTGCGCAGTGGCACACCCAGCGGCTCCAGTGTCGCCACCAGCCGCCGCTCGATCTCCACCGCCGGACCCAGCATCTGGCGCTCGGCAAACACTACCGCTGCACCACAGTCCCGCGCCAGCCGCGCGATTACCACCTCGGGCGCCCCCAGGGCCACATGCAGATCACTGCCCCGGGCACGCAGCGCGGCGCGCAGATCTTCCAGAGTCTCAACTAGAAACCGGGCACGCAGTGCGCCGATACGTGGAAACCCGAGTGGCTGGATCTCGAAGTCGCGTGGATCGAAGCAGTAGACCGGTAATAACTGGTCCATGGTCTCGGCCAGCAGGTTCAGGGCTTCGTGGTCATGCAGACGCAAGTCATTGCGCAGCCAGAGAATCGCACAGCGCTTCTTCATGATTTTTTCTCCTCGGGGTTGCCAGGCGGGATGCCGGGATCATTTTTTTATTTGCCACTGCCACCCGCGATCTTGCGGACCCTGGCTCAGCCCGGCGGGCCTTCAGCGCACAGGCTGATCAAGACGACGCGCCAGCTTAGGTTTTCCCTGCCTTGTATCAGTAATAGACTAGCGGTTCGCATTTCACCAGGAGAAATAGCGCATGCCTCCCTCTGACAATGCGCCGGCGCGGCTGGCGCTGGCCAACGGCCTGACCCTCGCCTATCAGCGCAGCCCGGGTGCAGCGCCGGGCGTGGTGTTTCTCGGGGGCTTCACTTCGGATATGACCGGCATCAAGGCGCAGGCGCTGGAACGCTGGTGTCGAGTGCGCGGCCAGGCATTCCTGCGTTTTGATTACTCGGGGCATGGCGCGTCCGCCGGGCATTTTGCTGACGGCACGATTGGCGCCTGGGCGGCGGAAAGCGTTGCAATGCTCGATCGGCTGACCGATGGGCCGCAGGTGCTGGTAGGTTCGTCGATGGGCGCCTGGCTGATGCTGCTGGTGGCGCTGCAGCGTTCGGAGCGCATCACCGGGCTGCTCGGCCTGGCCTGCGCCGCCGATTTCACCGAGTACCTGCTGTGGGAACGGCTGGACGCCGGGCAGCGCGAACGGCTGTGGCGCGAGGGCCTGCTGAGCCTGCCCTCACCGTATGGCGCGCCGTACCTGATTACCCGGCAACTGATCGAGGAGGCGCGCCAGCACGCGCTGCTGGAACAGCCAACGCTGCCCATCCGGCAGCCGGTGCGGCTGATTCACGGTATGGGCGATGCCGATGTACCGTGGCAGATCAGTACACGGGTGGCAGAGAAACTGGACAGTCACGATACGCGGGTGCTGCTGATCAAGGATGGCGAGCATACCCTGTCGCGCGAGCAGGATCTGGTGCTGATCCTGCGCACGCTCGGTGA
>RXIX01000038.1 GCA_003989075.1 Candidatus Competibacteraceae bacterium
TTCTTGATCGTCATAATCTGGTCATAGACCAGAACGACGAAACCAGGAAAATGACTCTAACCCGTTGATTTGATGGTGGGCGATGCTGGGTTCGAACCAGCGACCCCTGCCGTGTGAAGGCAGTGCTCTCCCGCTGAGCTAATCGCCCGTCAAGCGAGATGGCAAGTATAACCGTGCCAGCGTGTACCTGACAAGCCTATTGTACCGCCGAATTCACCTGACGCAGCAGCGCCTGGACATGCTCGACTGGAATCGCATAAGTGATGCCGCTGGGTTTCTCCAACAGGGTTTCCTTACTTTCCTGAACGAAAACCTTGTTGATCACGCCAATCACCCGCCCGGTTTGTGGTTCATACAGCGGGCTGCCACTGTTGCCGGGATACGCAGTCGCGTTCAACTGCAGCACGTCATAGGGCGCGCTTTGCAGGCGCTTGAGGGTGATGGCATCAAGCTGGCCAGCGGCCGGTACCGGAATGGCGATGGGACTGATGGCAGCGATAATACCGCTGTGGGTGACCGGGAACAGACCCAGAACCACGCCAAGCGGAAAGCCGGTAAACGCAATCTCCTGCCCTTCGCGCGGGCGGCGCGAGGGGCCCAGGGTCAGCGCAGGCAGCGGCGGTCCCTCAAAGCTCAGCAGGGCGAGATCGTGGATCGGGTCCAGTGCAACCCGCTGGGCCGGGCGCGATTCGAGCTTGCTGTTGCGGTTGATAAAAATCGACAGGGTTTCCCGGTTCTGCGGGTTCAGATAATCGGGCAGGGCGTGCGCATTGGTCACCACATGCAGTCCCTGGCCAACCACGAAACCGGTCGCATGAAAACGGGCCGGCGGCCGTCCGGCCGGTTCGAAAACGCCGACGGCCACAATGCTGGGCTTGATTTTCGCCACGGTATCGGCCAGATCCGCTGACGCTGTAGCGGTGGCCATGAGCAGGCCAAGGCCAAGCAGCAGCACCGGTCTGCGCCGGGCGTATGTGGTGATGATCGCGCGTATGCTCACTTATATAGTACGTCAATGATTTCGTAGGTTTTAAGGCCGCCGGGCGTGTGGACATCAACCACATCGCCAACCACCTTGCCAATCAGCGCCCGGGCGATTGGCGAGCCGAACGAGATCTTGCCCGCCTTGATGTCAGCTTCGTCTTCGCCCACAATCTGATAGCGCTTTTCCTCCTCGCTATCCTCCTCCAACAGTAGCACGGTGGCGCCAAAAATCACCTTGTCCGAAGGCGGCAGTGTGGTGACATCGATGATCTGGGCATTGGCCAGCTTCGATTCGATTTCAGCGATGCGGCCCTCAGTAAAACTCTGCTGCTCGCGCGCGGCGTGATATTCAGCATTTTCCTTAAGATCACCATGCGCGCGCGCCTCAGCGATGGCGGCAATAATCTGCGGGCGCGCCACCGTTTTCAGTTCATGCAGTTCGGCGCGAAGCTTGGCCACACCGGCCGTGGTCATCGGTACTTTGTTGCTCATCAGAATTCTCCGCGAGAGACCCCGTCGTTCAGGGTGGGGAGGGATAGTGGGCGGCGCGGCAGTTCCCCGTAGTGGGATTGTTTAATCGCCGCTCTTTTCGGTAGCATCGTCGATGTCTCCTCGTGAAGACCTACCGCCGGGCTGGCGGGATGTGAAGTCTGTGGAGAGGATATGAGGCCTGGGGGAGTTGCCGGCTGCGGTTCAACTCGCGTAAGACTCCCCACTTTGGGGAATCCTATCGGCGAAAACCAAGCCTTAACTCCTCTGGGCAATCCTCAATAAAACAGAAAACCCTGATTGTGAAGTCAGGAATCCCCGTCCTTTAGAGCCTGCCCCCGCGTAGGCGGGGAGGAGGTCAAGCGTGCAATTCCCGGTGCAGATCCTGGAGACTGTTCACAGTGCCATTGTCGATTTCACGCAGCGCCTGACAGGTCGCGCGTGCGGCAGCGAGTGTCGTGGTGTAGCTGACCTTGTGCATCAGGGCTTCACGCCGGATCGAGAAGGAATCGGCGATGGCCTGCTTGCCCTCAGTGGTGTTGATAATCAGGCTGATCTGGTCGTTCTTGATCATATCGACAATGTGCGGGCGGCCTTCCTCAACCTTGTGGACGGCCTCGCAGGCCAGGCCATGCGCGCGCAGGGCCAAGGCCGTGCCCTTGGTGGCGACCAGAGTGAAGTTGAACTGAGCCAGCTCACGGGCGATGTCGATGACCTTGGGTTTATCGACGTCGCGGACGCTGATAAAGGCGCGGCCGCCACGCGGTAATGGGTTGCCGGCGCCCAGCTGAGCCTTGGCAAAGGCTTCGCCGAAACTGCGCCCGACGCCCATCACTTCGCCGGTGGATTTCATCTCCGGACCGAGCAGCGGATCGACCCCGGGGAATTTAACGAACGGGAACACCGCTTCCTTGACCGAATAGTAGTTCGGAATGATCTCACCGCAAACGCCCTGCTCAGCGAGGCGCCGCCCAACCATGCACCGTGCGGCGATCTTGGCCAAGGGCCGGCCCGTGGCCTTGGAGACATAGGGTACGGTGCGCGAGGCGCGCGGGTTGACTTCCAGCACGTAGATGTCTTCACCCTGGATGGCGAATTGGGTGTTCATCAGGCCGATCACGCCCAGTTCCAGCGCCATCGCCCGCACCTGCTCGCGCAGGCGATGCTGCAGCGCCGTGCCGAGCGAGTAGGGCGGCAGTGAACAGGCCGAATCGCCCGAATGCACACCGGCTTCCTCGATGTGCTCCATGATGCCGCCAATGATCACATCGTGACCGTCGCAGAGCGCATCGACGTCGATTTCGACGGCATCATTCAGGAAGCGGTCCAGTAGTACCGGCGATTCATTGGACACTTGCACCGCTTCGGTCATGTAGCGGCGCAGATCCTCTTCCTCATGAACGATTTCCATGGCCCGGCCACCGAGCACATAGGAAGGACGCACCACCAGCGGATAGCCGATCTCTGCCGCCAGCCGCACCGCTTCCTCAGGTTCGCGGGCGGTGCGATTGGGCGGCTGCAGCAGGCCGAGCTGGTTGATCATGGTCTGGAAGCGCTCACGATCCTCGGCGCGGTCGATGGCATCCGGGCTGGTGCCGATGATCGGTACGCCATTGGCCTCCAGAGGACGGGCCAGTTTCAGCGGTGTCTGGCCGCCGTACTGAACGATCACCCCCTTGGGCTGTTCCTTGCGGACAATTTCCAGCACGTCTTCCAGGGTCAGCGGTTCAAAATAAAGCCGGTCGGAGGTGTCAAAATCGGTGGACACCGTCTCCGGGTTGCAGTTGACCATGATGGTCTCGTAACCATCCTCGCGCAGGGCGAGTGCGGCATGCACACAGCAATAGTCAAACTCGATGCCCTGACCAATGCGGTTCGGGCCGCCGCCGAGCACCATGATCTTGTTACGGTCAGTCGGTTCAGCTTCGCATTCTTCCTCGTAGGTCGAATACAGATAGGCGGTGCCGGTAGCGAATTCGGCGGCGCAGGAATCCACCCGCTTGTATACCGGATGCACGTCAAGCTGTTCGCGCAGACGGCGCACGCTGGTTTCGCTCGCGCCGACCAGACTGGCCAGGCGGCTGTCGGCAAAGCCCTTGCGCTTGAGGAAATACAGCCGTTCGCGATCATGCAGCGCCGCCAGACCCAGGGCGCGTACCTCACCGGCGATCTGCACCAGCTCCTCGATTTGCACCAGGAACCACGGATCGATGCGGGTCAGGTCGTAAAGATGCTCGACCGAGTAGCCGAGCCGGAATGCCTCGGCGACGAACCATAGCCGCCGCGGCCCAGGTACGCCCAGGGCCTGCTTGAGCACGGTATGCGGGTCCGGGTGACCGATATCGAGGATTTCGTTAAAGCCATCGGTGCCGATTTCCAGGCCGCGCAAGGCTTTCTGCAGCGATTCCTGGAAGGTACGGCCAATGGCCATCACCTCACCGACTGATTTCATCTGGGTGGTCAGACGCGGATCGGCCTGGGGGAATTTCTCGAAATTAAAGCGCGGCACCTTGGTGACCACATAGTCGATGCTCGGCTCGAAGGAGGCCGGTGTGCGCCCGCCGGTGATTTCGTTTTTCAGTTCGTCGAGGGTGTAGCCAACCGCCAGCTTGGCAGCGACCTTGGCAATCGGGAAGCCCGTGGCCTTGGAGGCCAGCGCCGAGGAGCGCGACACGCGCGGATTCATCTCGATGATCACCAGCCGCCCATCGTCGGGGTTAATGGCAAACTGGACGTTGGAGCCGCCGGTATCAACGCCAATCTTGCGCAGTACTGCCAGGCTGGCATCACGCAGGATCTGGTATTCCTTGTCGGTCAGGGTCTGCGCCGGGGCGACGGTGATCGAGTCGCCCGTGTGCACGCCCATCGGATCGAGATTTTCGATCGAGCAGACAATGATGCAATTGTCGGCGCGGTCGCGCACCACCTCCATCTCGTATTCCTTCCAGCCCAGCACGGATTCTTCCAGCAGCACCTCGCGGGTCGGCGACAGATCCAGGCCGCGCTCCAGAATTTCGATCAATTCCTCGCGGTTATAGGCGATGCCGCCGCCGCTGCCGCCGAGGGTGAAGGACGGGCGGATGATGGTCGGAAAGCCGATGGCCGCATGCTGGCTCAATGCCTCTTCCATGCTGTGGGCGATCACCGAGCGCGGCGTCTTCAGGCCGATTTCGGCCATGGCGCGGCGGAAGCGGTCGCGATCCTCGGCCATGTCGATGGCATCAGGCGAGGCGCCGATCATCTCTACCGCGTACTGCTCAAGCACGCCATGGCGCACCAGATCCAGCGCGCAGTTCAGCGCAGTCTGGCCGCCCATGGTCGGCAGCAGCGCATCGGGACGTTCGCGGGCGATGATGCGCGCTACCGTGCGCCAGTGAATCGGCTCGATGTACACGGCATCGGCCATGTTCGGGTCGGTCATGATGGTGGCGGGATTGGAGTTGACCAGGATGACCCGGTACCCCTCTTCCCGCAGGGCCTTGCATGCCTGCGCGCCCGAGTAGTCGAACTCGCAGGCCTGGCCGATCACGATGGGACCGGCGCCGATGATCAGGATGCTTTTCAAATCGGTGCGCTTGGGCATGGCTGTACCTGGCGGGTGACGAACCGCGAGCGTGGGGAAAGGGCAAACAAGCGGACGGCGACGCTGGCGGGTACTAGGCCCGGGCGCGGCGCGCATCCAGCAGGGCGATAAAGCGATCGAACAGCGGCGCCACATCGTGCGGGCCGGGACTGGCTTCTGGATGGCCCTGGAAGCTGAAGGCCGGCCGGTCGGTGCGGGCGATGCCCTGCAGCGAGCCATCGAACAGCGAGCGGTGCGTGGCGCGCAGCGTGGCGGGCAGGGTCGCTTCATCGACCGCGAAACCGTGGTTCTGGCTGCTGATCATGACCTGGCCACTGTCCAGATCGAGCACCGGGTGATTGCCGCCGTGATGGCCGAACTTCATCTTGACGGTGCGCGCGCCGCTGGCCAGACCGAGCAGTTGGTGGCCGAGACAGATACCAAACAGCGGCATCTGCGCATCGAGCAGTGCGCGGATGGCGGCAATGGCGTAATCGCAGGGTTCAGGATCACCGGGGCCATTGGACAGGAACACGCCGTCGGGCTGCAGATCAAGGACGGCGCGCGCCGGCATCTGGGCCGGCACTACAGTGACCCGGCAGCCTCGGTCAGCCAGCATGCGCAGGATATTGCGCTTGACGCCATAGTCGTAGGCGACGACGTGGTAACGGGCTTCGCCTGGGGTGCGGAAGGCGTTGTCCTCCAGGCGCCAACTGCCTTCGCTCCAGGTGTAGGGCGTGCTGGTGCTGACTACCCGCGCCAGATCCATGCCCTTAAGGCCAGGACAGGCAGTGGCCAGTTGCAGCGCCTGCGCCGCGTCGGGAGAATCGCCAGCCATGATACAGCCGCTCTGGGCGCCCTTCTCGCGCAGCAGGCGGGTCAGGCGCCGGGTATCGATATTGGCGATGGCGACCACGCCGCGCTCGCGCAGGTAGTGGTTCAGGGGTTGCTGGCTGCGCCAGTTGCTGGCGATGCGTGGGCAGTCGCGTACCACCAGGCCGCTGGCGTGGATCCGCGTCGCCTCCTCGTCACCCCGGTTGACGCCGACATTTCCGATGTGCGGATAGGTCAGGGTGATGATTTGCTGGCAATAGGACGGGTCCGTCAGGATTTCCTGGTAGCCGGTGAGCGAGGTATTAAAGACGACTTCGCCCTGGGCGTGGCCATCGGCGCCGATGGATTCGCCCCGGAACAGACTGCCGTCTTGCAGGGCCAGAAGCGCGGGTTTCCTCACGGGGAGCCTCCAGAGCAGGCGCACATAAGAAAGGAGCGGCGCGAGGACCACTCCTGACAGTGCGGTGCGGTGCGATAAGGGTTTGGCTGAGCTGGCGCGGAGTCTACCAAATCACGTCGCGTCGCTCTAGCCGTGTGGGCAGGCGCGGCTTAGCGCAGGCCAAGTACGTCCTGCATGTCGTACAGGCCCGGCGCCCGACCGGCCAGCCAGGCGGCGGCGCGCGCGGCGCCCTTGGCGAAGGTCATGCGGCTGGACGCGCGATGGGTGATTTCGATGCGCTCGCCGGCATCGGCGAACAGTACGGTGTGCTCACCGACAATATCACCGGCGCGGATGGTGGCAAAGCCGATGGTCTGGCGATCGCGCTCGCCAGTGACGCCCTCACGGCCATACACCGCGCAATCGGCCAGATCGCGGCCGAGAGCCTCGGCGACCACCCGGCCCATGGCCAGCGCGGTGCCGGAGGGCGCGTCGATCTTGTGGCGGTGATGGGCTTCGATGATCTCGATATCGACGCTGTCGCCGAGGGCGCGCGCGGCCAGCTCAAGCAGCTTGAAGCACAGGTTGACCCCGGCGCTCATATTGGGTGCGAACACGATCGGAATATCGCAGGCGGCGCGGGCGATGGTGTCTTTCTGCTCGGTGGAAAAACCGGTGGTGCCGATCACCAGGGCCTTGCCGGCCGCCTGGCACAGGCTGAGGTGTCCGAGAGTTGCCGCTGGCCGGGTGAAGTCGATCAGAACATCGAAGCACCCGGTCAGGCTGCCCAGATCAGCGCTGATCGCTACGCCCAGATGACCGAGACCGGCGACTTCGCCAGCGTCAGCGCCAATGAGCGGACTGTCCGGGTGTTCCGAGGCCGCGCTGCAGCGCAGCCCCGGGGTGGACTGGCAGGCTTCAAGCAGGTTGCGGCCCATGCGCCCGGTGGCACCGGCGATCGCGACGTGAATCATGGCTGGCGTGCTCCCAGGGAGAAGCGGGAATAAATGGCATCAGCCGCGTCCCGGCAGGACGGGGCGAGCGCTATGGCGCGGTACAGAACATCGGGGCTGGAAAACCAAAAAGGCCACGCAATGCGCGGCCCCCGGGTTTTGGAGCGGGTGATGGGAATCGAACCCACGCCATCAGCTTGGGAAGCTGAGGTTCTACCATTGAACTACACCCGCTAATACATAAAGCCAAGTATTGCCAGGCCAGCACGCCGCTGAACCGGACCGCAATCGTAGCGATAAGAACAGCGAAATTCAAGCGCAATACGCGCAGGATGCCGGACGCGGTGCAGGAGCGGCTGGCTGGATGATCATTCAGGGATCAGGAACGACTCAAGCGGCTGACCGGCAGCCAGCCCATCCTTTAGCCAGTTGGGTTTTTTACCAAAGCCGGTCCAGGTCTGGGTGGGGTTGGCGGGATTCCAATACTTGGCCTTGCCACTGGAGCGCTTCTTGCGCCCGGAATGCTGCAGGATTTCCTCGGGGGTCATGTCGATTCGCTCCGCCATCTTAATCCAGGCTTCGCGGATCCCTTCGATTTCGCTGTGCTTTTTCTTTTCGATTGCCGATTCGGCCTGTTTAATCAACGCCTTGAGTTCTTCAATCGAGGAGGATTCAATGATGTCGTCGAGGGTTTGGCTCATCGCTTTGGAGACCATGGTTAATTGTGGAATGAGAAATCATGTGATACGGGTCACCAGGCTATTGTAGGGCATTTTTTTTTCGATTCGCAATTCCTTTGCACAGTGCATACAGGGTGACTGTCTTTATTCAGCCGGGCGTTCGCGGAATAATACCGGCCGTCGGTCGTGTCCGCGAGTCCGCTAAAAAGATGCGCCCGTCATTCCCGG
The DNA here is from genome assembly GCA_003989075.1 of Candidatus Competibacteraceae bacterium. Lineage (GTDB taxonomy): Bacteria > Pseudomonadota > Gammaproteobacteria > Competibacterales > Competibacteraceae > RXIX01. The sequence goes on from RXIX01000038.1 coordinate 8,110, forward strand.
TTTCTTTCTCTTTTTCACCTCTATTCGTGCGATTGCCTCATGACCGTCTGTAACGACAATTCAAATGCTGCTATCACGGCAGCGCCACACATCCGCAGTTTCGTACGCCGCGAGGGTCGTCTGACCCGTGGCCAACAGCGGGCCCTGGATGAGGAGTGGGCGCGTTTTGGCATCGACCCGGCGGTGACTGCCCTGGATCTACAGCACTGCTTTGGGCGTGCGGCGCCGCTGGTGCTGGATATCGGTTTTGGCGATGGTGAAGCACTGGCGACGATGGCGCAGGCTGCGCCTGAGGTTGATTTTCTGGGCGTTGAGGTGCATCGCCCGGGTGTCGGGCATCTGCTGCTGCGAGCGGCGGCGCTGGATCTGCACAATCTGCGCATCTGGTGCGGGGATGCGGTTGAACTGATTGGGCAGCGTCTGCCGGCGAACTGCCTGGATCGGGTGCAGATCTTTTTTCCTGATCCCTGGCCGAAGGCGCGCCATCATAAGCGGCGCCTGTTGCAGCCGGCGTTTGTGGCGACTCTGCTGCGGGTGCTCAGGCCGGGCGGTATTGTCCATGTCGCGACCGATTGCAGCGACTATGCCGGTTTTGCCCTGGCTGTCCTGCAGAACACGGCGGGTCTGCGCAACACGGTAACGACCGGTGATTTCGCAGCACGTCCGGTGGAGCGGCCACTGACCAAGTTCGAGCAGCGCGGCCTGCGTTTGGGCCATGTGATCCACGATCTGCTGTTCGTGCGCGATGCTTGAGCGCGACCGGGGCTGTAAGCCATGATTCTTTTACCCGAATTGCGCGAAAAGCCTCGGCCTTCAGGGCGGGGATGGAGAGCGCGGCGAACGAGGTTCGCCTGCTTTTTTGCTACACTGCCTAAGTCGGTCATCGCGATGACGCCACTGACGGTCGTTCGCTCTTTGGCAATTTAAGGTATGCGGTTCTGCTCAAAAGATGAGCAGGTAAAACCTTAATCGCGTTCAAAAGCATTCAGTTTCGGCCCACCTGTTGCCGGTGGGTTGTGCCACCGGTGCGGCGTGCTGCACCGGGGAGATCAGAGAACATTCAGTGTTCTCGGTACGGGGCATCGTACCCTCTACAGAGGAATCCCCTCCCTTTAGGGTGGGGAGGATGTCAAGGCAAATGGCTAGCCGACTGGCAAGTTTTTGCTCAAAATTGCAAAACAGTGTGCTTGGTATGGCGCGCGACGGGCGGATGACACCGCCGCGTATCCAGGGCAGTCCGCCCGAATTCCAATGGTGATGAGGTCGATAGCATGTCTTTCCGGTTATGGCTTGGCAGGGATTACCCACGGTGGCGGCGCCTGGGGCTATTGGGCGCAGTGCTTTGGGCTGTGGCAGTCCCGGCGAGCGCACAGGAGGGGGCGTATGCGGCTCCGGCACCACCAATCGCAGCGCTGTCGGCAGTGCTGATGAATCCGGCGAGCGGCGAGGTGATCTATGCCAAGGAACCGCGTCTGCGTCTGCCGCCGGCCAGCACCACCAAGGTGCTGACCGCACTGGTGGCCCTGGAGCGCCTGGATCTGAATGCGCGGGTGCCGGTGAGTCCACAGGCCGCCAGCGCGCCGCCCAGCCGCATCGGGCTGCGTCCTGGCGAGATGGCGATGACGCAGGATCTGCTTTATGGGTTGATGCTGAAGTCGGGCAACGATGCCGCCGAGACCCTGGCCGAGGCGGCCGGTGGCTCGGTGCCCGGCTTTGCCGAGTTGATGAATGTCAAGGCTGCGCAGATCGGCGCACGCGAAAGCCATTTCATGAATCCGCATGGCCTGCCCAATGACGATCACTATACGACCGCCTATGACCTGGCGCTGATTTTCCGTCAGGCAATGCTGCACCCGGTGTTCGCGGATATTGTGCGCACCCGCAGCGCTGATTTGCGTATCGAGTCGGGGCGCGGCGGCTATGGCGACTGGCGGATGGTGCCGGTACAGACCCATAACCGCCTGCTGATGTCCTATGACGGCACGCTTGGCGGCAAGACCGGTTTTACCTTCAAGGCGCGGCGCTGTTTTGTCGGCGAGGTGGATCGTGGCGGAGTGCGGTTAATCGTGGCGATTCTCAACAGTCCAAGCAGTGTCACGCTATGGCAGGATGCGCGCAAACTGCTGGACTACGGGTTTGCCCGCTATGGTCTGGCACCCGCGCCCGCAGTACCGATCCCGGCAGCGCCGGCTGCCGATGATGATGAGCCGGTGATGGTGCAGAGGACGCATGCGCCCGCTGTGGCCAGAATGACCCCGGCAGTGGCGGTCAGGGCTCCGGTCAGTGCCAAACCAACACCTGTGGTGGCGCAGGCTCCGACCAAGAGCAAGGCGGCGCCGGTTGCGGTTGCAGCAGCCAAGGCTCCGGCCAAGGGCAAGGCGGTACCGGTTGTGGTTGCAGCGGCCAAGGCTCCGGCCAAGGGCAAAGCGGCGCCGGTTGCGGTTGCAGCAGCCAAGGCTCCGGTTGTGGTGGCGCGGGCGGACAAGACTGTTGATAAACGCGCGCCCACTAAGATCAGCCGCGCCGAGGTCAGCAGCGCCAAACCTGGCAAGCCGGTGAAACGGCGCACCTAGGGAATGCCGGTTTTGTCACGATCCGGTCCACCGGACGGACCTTTCCTTTCCAGTACCGGGGAATACGAGGTGTGTAATCGGGCCTGAAGTCGGAAGACTTCTGCAGTATTCAATCCGGCCCCGAACCGGAATCGGGACATGAAAAAGGGCGATCCGCTGTGGGATCGCCCTTTTTCCGTTGCGCCGGAGCGCGCCGGTTTTACGGACGCGCGTTCAGGGGCAGAACATCACGCATCGCGGGGCCGACATACAACTGCCGCGGACGACCGATCTTCTGATCCTTTTCAGAGATCATTTCGATCCAGTGGGTAATCCAGCCCGCAGTGCGCGCGATGGCGAACATCACGGTGAACATTTCAACCGGGATATTCAGTGCACTGTAGATAATGCCGGAGTAGAAATCGACATTCGGGTACAGCTTGCGCTCGACGAAGTAACTGTCATTCAGGGCAATTTCTTCGAGGCGCATGGCCAGATCCAGACGCGGATCGTGGCCGAAGCTTTCGAGTATCTGATGGCAGATATCTTTGATGATCTTGGCGCGCGGGTCGAAATTCTTGTAGACACGGTGACCAAAGCCCATCAGGCGCACACCAGAATTCTTGTCCTTGACCTTGGACATGAAGCTATCGACGTTCTTGATATCGCCGATCTGGTCGAGCATGCGGATCACGGCTTCATTGGCGCCACCGTGCGCCGGACCCCACAGACAGGCGATACCGGCGGCGATCGCCGCATAGGGATTGCAGCCGGAAGAGCCCGCCAGCCGCACCGTCGAGGTCGAGGCGTTCTGCTCGTGGTCGGCATGCAGGGTGAACAGGATGTCCAGGGCGCGCTCGGCGACTGGGTTGACCTCGTAGCGCTTGCCGGGGCGGCTGAACATCATGTACAGCAGGTTGCCGGTGTAGCTCAGATCATCGCGCGGATAGACCGCTGGGTCGCCGATGCTGTGCTTGTAGCAGGCGGCCGCGATGGTCGGCATCTTGGCGATCAGCCGACGCGCGGTGACCAGGCGGTGCTCGACATCGCGGATATTGAGCCGGTCATGATAGAAGGCCGACAGCGAACCGACCGCGGCGGTCATCATCGCCATCGGGTGGGCGTCGTAGTTGAAACCCTGGAAGAAGCGGCGCAGGTTTTCGTGAATGCGGTCGTGCCGGATGATGCTGGTTTCGAAAATCTGCTTCTTTTCGGCGTTGGGCAGATCCCCATAGAGCAGCAGGTAGCAGACTTCGAGGAAGTTGCACTGCTCGGCCAGTTGTTCGATTGGATAGCCGCGATACAGCAGTTCGCCCTTGTCGCCGTCCAGATAGGTGATGGTGCTCTGGCAACTGGCGGTGGACATGAAGCCCGGGTCGTAGGTGAAGTAGCCGAATTCCTTGGACAGTCGGCCGATGTCCACTACGGATTGTCCGTGCGTGGGCTCCAGGACCGGCATCTGGACTTCCTTGCCCGTGACATCGTCCTTTAAGGTAATCGTGGCCATTCGTAAACCTCCAGAGTGGGTGGTGGGAACCAAAAAGGGCCGGGCTGGCGCTGCTTATGATGGTGTGGTCAGTCCGGCGTCTAGCGGCACTTTCCGCGCATCGAACATCGGTGTTTGAAATCGTTTTGCCTCGGCGCGGCTACCTTAGCATATGTTGCGTTGTCGTAAAATCTTGCTGGCAGCAGGCCCGGGAACGGGCATTTGGGACATCAAAAAGGCATCCCGGGGATGCCTTTTGGGTTGCTTGCCAGCAGCAGGTGCGTTCAGGACAGGCCGTACTTGCGGCGGAAGCGGTCGACGCGGCCAGCGGTATCAACGATCTTCTGCTTGCCGGTGTAGAACGGATGCGAGTGGCTGGATACTTCCACCTTGATCAGCGGATATTCCTTGCCATCGGTCCACTGGATGGTTTCCCGCGTGCTGATGGTGGAGCGGGTCAGAAACGTGAAATCGCTGGAGATATCCTGGAAGATCACTTCCCGGTACGCGGGATGGATGCCTTTCTTCATGACTGCCGGAACCTTGAACAAGACTGCGTGGCCGATCCGTATCGCACTGTCGCGGGCGCGCGCGCCGAGTGCCTGACGGGCTTTATAAACCGTATAATCTAGCTTTTCTGGCCTGGAGCCGCAAGTATGCGCTGCTGTACCTGGATGAACTACCTATGAGTCAAGATCCCAAAATCGGCTTTGTCAGTCTCGGCTGCCCCAAGGCTTTGGTCGATTCCGAGCGCATCCTGACCCAATTGCGCGCCGAAGGCTATCGGGTCGTGTCCAGTTATGCGGCAGCCGATCTGGTGGTAGTCAATACCTGCGGCTTCATCGATGCCGCGGTGGCCGAGTCGCTCGAAGCGATCGGCGAGGCGCTGGCTGACAATGGCCGGGTGATTGTCACCGGCTGCCTGGGCGCGCGCGCCGAGCTGGTGCGCGAGATACACCCAAGTGTGCTGGCGGTGACCGGTCCACATGCATATGCCGAGGTGATGGCGGCGGTTCACGAACAGTTGCCGCGCCCGCATGACCCGTTTATGGACCTGGTACCGCCGCAGGGCATCAAGCTTACGCCGCGCCATTATGCCTATTTGAAGATTGCCGAGGGCTGCAACCATCGCTGCAGTTTTTGCATCATTCCCCATCTGCGCGGTGATCTGGTCAGCCGGCCTATCGGTGAGGTGCTGCAGGAAGCACACAATCTGGTGCAGGCGGGCGTGCGCGAACTGCTGGTGGTCTCGCAGGACACCAGCGCCTATGGCGTTGATCTGCGCTATCGCACCGGTTTCTGGAATGGCCGACCGCTGAAGACCGATATGCAGACTTTGGCCATGGCCTTAGGTGAACTGGGTGTCTGGGTGCGCCTGCACTATGTCTACCCTTATCCGCATGTCGATGCGGTACTGCCACTGATGGCCGAAGGGCGGGTGCTGCCCTATCTTGACGTGCCGCTGCAGCATGCCAGCCCGCGCATTCTCAAGGCGATGAAGCGTCCGGCGAATAGCGAGGACAGTCTGGACCGGATCCGGCGCTGGCGGGCGATCTGTCCGGATCTGACCCTGCGCAGCACTTTCATCGTCGGTTTTCCCGGTGAAACCGAGGCCGATTTTGCCGAACTGCTGGATTTCCTGGATGCGGCCGAACTGGACCGGGTCGGCTGTTTCACCTATTCGCCGGTGGCTGGCGCGCCGGCTAATGCCCTGCCTGATCCGGTGCCGGAAGAGCTCAAGCAGGAACGGCAGGCGCGCCTGATGGAACGCCAGGCCGCGATCAGTGCCCGCCGCCTGCACAACAAAATCGGTCGCAGCTTATCTGTGCTGGTGGACGCCATCGATGCCGAGGGCGTGGCAATCGCCCGCTCCGCAGCCGACGCGCCAGAGATCGACGGGCTGGTGTATATCGGGGATGGTGCGCATCTGCCGGTGGGGGAATTCGCCACGGTGCGGGTGGTTGATGCCGACGAGCATGACCTGTATGCCGAGAGCGCCGCGCCGCCCAGGCGGCAGCGCCGTCCTGGACGCAACCCAGCCCGGCGGCGGACGCGGACCTGATCCAGCGCCCTGCTGAACGGTGAACTTTTTCGGATTTCGCCACTCTCACTCTGCAAGCGTAAGCCCTTACGCCTGTCCGCTTCCCTCCCTGAGCGGGCTATGTCCGGTCAGCTTAACCGGACAATCATTCACCCCGGTTCCATTCCCCCTTGTAACCGGGGTTTTTTTGCGCAAACCTCTTGATGATTGCGCCGCTGGCCCAATGTCCATCGTGGACACGCGAATTGTGTACAATCCCCGGCACTACAGCGAGGCGCGAACGTGGACTCAACGAATCTGGATTCCCTGCATGGCACCACCATCCTGGCCGTGCGCCGTAATGGCCGTGTCGTGATCGGTGGCGACGGTCAGGTCACCCTGGGCAATACCGTGATGAAGGGCAATGCCCGCAAGGTGCGGCGGCTTTATCAGAACAAGGTAATTGCCGGTTTTGCCGGGGGTACCGCCGACGCTTTCACCCTGTTCGAGCGCTTCGAAGGCAAGCTGGAAAAGCATGGCGGCAACCTGACCCGCGCCGCAGTTGAGTTGGCCAAGGACTGGCGCACCGACCGCTTGCTGCGCCGTCTGGAGGCGCTGCTGATCGTCGCCGACCTCGACGCGACCCTGATTCTGTCCGGCAACGGTGACGTGATCGAGCCAGAGCGTGATCTGGCCGCGATTGGTTCCGGGGGCGCCTATGCCCAGGCCGCCGCGCAGGCGTTGCTCGAACATACCGCGCTTGATGCGCGCACGATTGTCGAACAGGCCTTGAAAATCGCCGCAGGCATCTGCATATACACCAACGAGAATCTGACCCTCGAAGAACTTGCGGGCGCCTGAGCGGGTGTTGCGCGCCGTGTACCCGCTGTACCGTTTTCGCCTCAGCCGTGGATGGTAGCCTCGTCATGTCGGAGATGACCCCCCGAGAAATCGTCCAGGAACTGGACAAGCACATCATTGGCCAGGATGCCGCCAAGCGCGCCGTGGCCATTGCCCTGCGCAACCGCTGGCGGCGGATGCGGGTAGCGCCAGAGCTGCGCAACGAAATCACCCCCAAGAATATTCTGATGATCGGGCCGACCGGTGTCGGCAAGACCGAGATCGCCCGGCGCCTGGCCAAGCTGGCCAACGCGCCCTTTTTGAAGGTGGAAGCCACCAAGTTCACTGAAGTCGGCTATGTCGGGCGCGATGTCGAGTCGATCATCCGCGATCTGATGGATGGCGCGGTGAAAATGGTGCGCGAAGAGGAAACCCAGAAGCTCGGCCCACGCGCCGAGGATGCTGCTCAGGAACGGGTGCTCGACGTGCTGCTGCCGCGGCCGCGCAGCGTCGGATTTGCCAACGAGCCGCCGCCACCCGACCATTCGGCTACGCGGCAGAAGATGCGTGAGCGCCTGCTCAAGGGCGATCTGGACGAGCGCGAGATTGAGATTGAGCTGGCGGCGCGCCCGGTTGGCGTCGAGATCATGGCGCCGCCCGGCATGGAGGAGATGACCAACCAGTTGCAGAGCCTGTTTCAGAATCTCGGCAGCGGCCGTACCCGCACCCGCAAGCTCAAGGTCAAGGACGCGCTGCGGCTGTTGCAGGAAGAGGAAGCAGCCAAGATGCTCAACGAGGACGAGATCAAGCTGCGGGCACTGGCGGCGGTTGAGCAGAACGGTATTGTCTTCATCGACGAGATCGATAAGGTGGCCAAACGCGGCGAATATGGCGGCCCGGATGTCTCGCGCGAGGGCGTACAGCGCGATCTGCTGCCCCTGGTCGAAGGCTGTACCGTGTCCACCAAATACGGCATGGTGCGCACCGATCACATCCTGTTCATTGCCTCCGGCGCCTTTCACCTGTCCAAGCCCTCCGACCTGATTCCCGAGCTGCAGGGGCGTTTGCCAATTCGGGTGGAACTCGGCGCGCTGAGCACCGGGGACTTCGTGCGCATTCTCACCGAGCCGGATGCTTCCCTGACCGAGCAATATGCGGCGCTGCTGGAAACCGAGGCCGTGCAACTGCAGTTCAGTGCCGATGGGGTGCGGCGCATCGCCGAAGTGGCCTGTCAGGTCAACGAGCGCACCGAGAATATTGGCGCCCGCCGCCTGCACACGGTCATGGAACGGCTGTTGGAAGTGATTTCCTTTGAGGCTCCCGACCGGCCCGGTCAGGCGGTGATTGTGGATGAAGCCTATGTCGATGCCCACCTCGGCGCGCTGATCAAAGATGAAGATCTGACCCGCTACATTCTCTGAGTCGCAAAACCCTTACGCTGGATATTGCGAGATCCTGGCCATGTCTGTCCGTCCTACTGAAATCAAATTGCACCAAGCCTCGCGGATCCTGGAAGTGGCCTTCGAGGATGGCGCCCGCTTCGAGCTGCCCTGCGAATACCTGCGGGTGTTTTCACCCTCGGCTGAAGTGCGTGGCCACGGTCCCGGCAGCGCCAAGCTGGTCACCGGCAAGGAACAGGTCAACATTACTGCCATCGAGCCGGTCGGCCACTATGCCGTCAAGCTGGTGTTTGACGACGGCCACGCCACCGGCCTGTATTCCTGGAACATCTTCTACGATCTGGGCGTCAACCAGGCGCACAACTGGCAGGATTACTTACAGCGCCTGGCCGCAGCCGGTTACCAGCGCCAGGCTTGACTTCGCAACCGTTCCAAGGTACCCGCGAGCATGGATCAATCCGAAACCACCCACTTTGGCTACCAGACGGTGGCTGCCAGCGAAAAGGCACGCAAGGTTGCTGGCGTGTTCGACTCGGTCGCCGGCAAGTACGACCTGATGAATGACCTGATGTCGCTGGGCGTGCACCGGCTATGGAAGCGCTTCGCGGTCAGCGTCAGCGGCGTGCGGGCCGGTGAACGGGTGCTGGATCTGGCCGGTGGCACTGGCGATCTGAGCAGCCGGCTGCTGTCGCGGGTCGGCCCGAAGGGGCTGGTGGTGCTGTCCGATATCAACGCCAGCATGCTGGGCGAAGGCCGTAAGCGCCTGATCGATGAGGGCGCCATCGGTAATATCGCTTATGCCCAGATCGACGCCGAGCAACTGCCGTTTCGTAACAACAGTTTCGATTGCATCACCATCGGCTTTGGTCTGCGCAATGTCACCCGCAAGGAGCAGGCCCTGGCGGCGATGTATCGGGCGCTGAAGCCAGGTGGCCGGGTGATCATTCTCGAATTTTCCCAGCCGGTCGCGCCGGGTCTGAAGCCGGCCTATGACCTGTATTCGTTCGCAGTGCTGCCGCTGCTCGGCAAGCTGGTGGCCCAGGATGCCGCCAGTTACCGTTATCTGGCCGAGTCTATTCGTATGCATCCTGATCAGGAGACGCTGTTGCGCATGATGGAAGATGCCGGTTTCGAGCGCTGCGAATATTTCAACCTGAGCGGCGGTATCGTTGCCGTGCACCGCGGCTACAAGTTCTAGGCTGTGTCGCGGCTACCGCTTTCGCCGAGGAATCCCGCGTGACACCGTCGCTGGTCATGGCTGCTGGCCTGGAAACCGCCTGTAACCAGGTGCTGCGCCTGGACCCTGAAATTCTGGTTCAACTGGCCGCGCTGGACGGTGCGGTGATCGCCATCGAATTGCAGGGCCTGGGTCTGTGTCTGTGTCTGTACCTGTTTCCTGGGCCGGGCGGTCTGCGCGTGGCCGAGGATTACGCCGGTGAACCGACCGTGCGTATTCGTGGTACGCCGCTGGCCCTGGCCCGGCAGTGGCGCGGCCAGCGTGACCCCGGGGTCAGCATCGAAGGCGATGCCGCCACCGGGCGTGCCTTTCAGGCTGTGCTGGCGCGCCTGAATATCGACTGGGAAGAGCAGTTCTCCCGCTGGCTGGGCGATGCGGCCGCGCATCAACTGGGGCGTGTCTGGCGCGGGTTGCGCCAGTGGGGCGCGAGCAGCGGGGCGACTTTGCTGCATGATGGTGGCGAATACCTGCAGCAGGAGGCGCTGTTGCTGCCGGCGCGGCCGGCGCTGGAGCAGTTTCTGCGTGAGGTGGATATCCTGCGCGAGGATGCCGACCGTCTGGCGGCGCGCGTTGCGCGCCTGCGCCAGCGGATGATGCCGGGCGATCCGGCCTGATCGACCCGGATGAGTCAACGGATGTTTGGTCCTGCCCAACTGCTGCGCCTGCTGCACATCAACCGCGTGCTGGTGCGCCATGGCCTGGATGAGATCATCCTGGCCACGCACCTGTTCCGTCCGGTTGCCTTCCTGCGTCATCTGCTGCCCTGGAACTGGGTGCCGCGCCAGCAACTGGAGCTGTCGCGCGGCGCGCGCATTCGCCTGGCCTTGGAGGACCTTGGGCCGATTTTCGTCAAGTTTGGCCAGATGCTCTCGACCCGGCGCGACCTGCTGCCCGACGACATCGCCCTGGAACTGGCCAGGCTGCAGGATCGCGTGCCGCCCTTTCCCGGTGCTCAGGCGCGGATGATTGTCGAGAAAGCCTACGGGCAGCCGCTCGACAGCATGTTTGCTGAATTCAGCCCGCAGCCGCTGGCCTCGGCCTCGATTGCCCAGGTGCATACCGCCCGCTTGCACAACGGGCGCGATGTAGTGGTCAAGGTGCTGCGTCCCGGCATCGAGAAAACCATCCGCCGCGACGTCGAGCTGCTTTACCTGATTGCCAGCCTGGCCCAGCGCTACTGGAAGGAAGGGCGCCGCCTGCGGCCGCTGGAAGTGGTGCGCGAGTACGAAAAGACCATCATCGACGAACTCGATCTGGTGCGCGAGGCCGCTAATGCCAGCCAGTTGCGGCATAACTTCAAGGATTCGCCGATCCTGTATGTGCCTGAGGTGTTCTGGCCGGAAACCCGCCGCGAAGTGCTGGTCATGGAACGGATCCATGGCCTGCCGGTGGGTGATATTGCTGAACTGCACCGGCGCGGTGTTGATTTGAAAAAACTGTCCGAGCGTGGTGTGGAGATTTTCTTCACTCAGGTATTCCGCGACAGCTTTTTCCACGCTGACATGCACCCCGGCAACATCTTCGTCAATGCTGAAGATCCTGCCGATCCGCGCTATATCGCGGTCGATTTTGGCATCATCGGCACCCTCAGTCCCACTGATCAGCATTATCTGGCCGAGAACTTCCTGGCCTTTTTCCACCGCGATTACCGGCGGGTGGCTGAGCTGCATATTGAATCGGGCTGGGTGCCGGCCGAGACCCGGGTCGATGAGTTTGAATCGGCGATTCGCACCGTGTCCGAGCCGATTTTCGACCGACCGCTTAAGGATATTTCCTTCGGTGGTTTCCTGCTGACCCTGTTCCAGACTGCGCGCCGCTTCAATATGGAAGTGCAGCCGCAACTGGTGCTGCTGCAGAAAACCCTGTTGAATATTGAAGGTCTGGGCCGGCAGCTCGATCCCGAGCTGGATCTGTGGAAGACCGCCAAGCCGTTCCTGGAAAACTGGATGCGTGACCGGGTCGGGCCACGCGCGGTGTTCAAGCGGATCAGCTACCAGTTGCCGCGCTGGGCTGATCAGACGCCGGATCTGCCGACGCTGCTGCATAACCTGTTGCGGCGCGGCAGCAGCGGCGAGATCACCGTGCAGTTGCACAAGCAGGAGATGGAGCAACTGCGCCGCGAACTGCGGCACGCCAACCGGCGCAGTTTTCATGCTACGGTTGGCGCGGCGCTGATTGTCGGCGCGGTGCTGCTGTTTGGTCTTGATGCCCAGCACGCTACCAATCTATGGCAGATGCCGCCGCTGAGCTGGCTGCTGGGTGGGCTGGGCGCCGGGTTGTTGCTGGCGGCTTGGCCGGGCAGCGAGTAGGGGGCTTTGCTGCCTAACGCTGCAGCGCCGTTTCGACGCTGTCACGGCTGGCCCGGCCACACAGGATTTCAATGAGGGTCAGGGCAAAATCCAACGCCGTGCCCGGCCCGCGTGAGGTGATGAAGGTGCCATCACGCACCACCGCTGCACTGCTCAGCCGTATCCCTTCCTGATCATCAAGTACGCCCGGATAGGCGGTGATCGCGCGGCCCTCAACCAGCCTGGCGCTGACTAGAACCTTGGGTGCGGCGCAGATGGCGGCGACATAACGGCCCTGTTCGGCCATGCGCCGCAACAGCGCACTGATGCGCCGGTCGGCTTCCAGGCGTTGCGCGCCACCGAGGCCGCCGGGCAGCACCACCAGATCGAAATCCTGATCCAGCACCGCATCCAGCGTGGTGTCCGGCAGCAGCACCACGCCACGCGAAGCGGTGACCGGGCCAGCATCCAGACCGGCGACGGTGACCGTGACGCCGGCGCGGCGCAGCAGGTCGATGATCGTGACCGCTTCCAGCTCTTCGCAGCCCTGGGCAAGCGGGACAAGGACAGTGGCCATGGCGGTTCTCCTCCGGAAAGGCGGCGGCTGTTTCAGCTGCTCTTGCGAGCCTGCAGCAGGGTCATACCCTTGAGCAGGTTCAGTGCTTCATAAAGCGGGTAATCGCTCTGCACCAGATCACCGTTACTGGCTCCATTGGCCGTGGCGGGCGCGCTGCCGTTGTTGCGGTCATTGCGCAGATGGCCCGAGAGATCGGATTCCTTGATCAGGCCAGTGTCGGTGCTGCCATCGTCGGTCGCGACCTTGAGCGACTTGAGTTCGATGTCGGGGACGATGCCCTCGGCCTGGATGGAGCGGCCATTGGGCGTGTAGTAGCGGGCGGTGGTCAGCTTGACCGCAGTGCCATTGCCCAGCGGCAGGATGGTTTGCACCGAACCCTTGCCAAAGGTACGCTCACCGAGTACCAGGGCCCGGCGATGGTCCTGCAGGGCGCCGGCGACGATTTCCGAGGCCGACGCGGAGCCGCCATTGACCAGCACCAGCAGTGGCGCGCCCTTGAGCAGATCGCCCGGCGTGGCCTTGAAGGTCTGATCAGCGCCATCGCTGCGCCCCTTGGTCTGGACCACCACGCCATCATCAAGAAAGGTATCAGCGACGTCCACTGCGCCGTTGAGCACGCCACCGGGGTTGTTGCGCAAGTCCAGGATCAGGCCCCTGAGCGGCGCCTTATTTTCCTGTTCGAGGTTTTGCAGTGCTTCCTGCAGGTTCTGCGCGGTCTTGGCCTGAAACTGAGTGATGCGCAGGTAGCCATAGCCCGGTTCCAGCAGGCGGCTCTTGACGCTGCGCACCTGGATGATTTCACGCATCAACTTGACCTTGAAGGGCTTTTGCACACCTTCGCGGACGATGGTCAGAGTGATCGGTGTGTTGGGCTTGCCGCGCATGCGCTGGATGGCATCCGACAGCGACATGCCCTTGACCGAGGTGTCGTCGAGACGAATGATCAGGTCGCCGGTGCGAATCCCGGCCCGTTGCGCCGGGGTGTCGTCGATCGGGGTGATGACCTTGATGAAGCCTTCCTCAAGGCCAACTTCGATGCCCAGGCCGCCGAATTCGCCCGAGGTGCCGACCTGCAGATCCTGAAAGGCTTCGGCATCCAGATAGGCGGAATGGGGGTCGAGATTGCCGAGCATGCCGCGGATGGCGTTTTCCAGCAGTGCCTTGTCCTGAACCGGTTCGACATAGTCCTGCTTGACGGCATCAAGGACACTGGCGAAGGTACGCAGCTCGTCCAGGGGCAGCGTGTTGAGCGCCGCCGGCGCGGGTTTTTCGGCCCAGACGGCGTGCACGGCGGTTAGCGCGGCGCCCGCCAGAAAACTCAGGGCCAGCGCCAGGCCATGTCGGGTTACAGCACTCATGTGGGTTCCAGGGCTCCAGAGGTTCTGCGGTGATCGGGGGCTGTCGAAGAATAGAGCGGCGTTGAAGGTGACACGATCCGATGTTGCCCGGAGAGTTAAGACAACGGCATGGGACCGGAAATTGCGGGGAGGGGCGATTGAAATGCACGCCGGCGGGCACCAGCGTCCCGCGCGCCGACCGGATCCGGGCAGCGCGCGGCAGCCGGGTAGAGTCTACTTGGCCTTGCCCTGATTGGCGACGGCATCCATCAGCTTCTTCAGTTCCTCGGGATCAGCCAGATATTGGCCGCCCTTCTTGATCGGGCGCAGATTGGCGTCCAGTTCATAGACCAGCGGCACGGCGGTCGGAATGTTCAGGGCGACGATTTCCTCGTCGGACAGGTCATCCAGATACTTGACCAGGGCGCGCAGGCTATTACCGTGGGCGGCGATCACCACCCGCTTGCCGGCGCGAATGCTCGGCACGATGGTGTCGTGCCAGAAGGGCAGCACCCGGTCAATGGTGGTCTTGAGGCTTTCGGTCGCCGGCAGGACGCGCGGGTCGAGACCGCTGTAGCGCGGATCGAAGGCCGGATGACGTTCGTCGTTTGCGTCCAGGGCCGGCGGCGGGATGTCAAAGCTGCGCCGCCAGATCTTGACCTGTTCCTCACCGTGCTTGGCGGCGGTTTCGGCCTTGTTCAGGCCGGCCAGGGCGCCATAATGACGCTCGTTAAGCCGCCAGCTGCGCTGCACCGGAATCCACATCAGGTCCATGCTATCGAGGACAGTCCACAGGGTGCGGATGGCGCGCTTGAGGACCGAGGTATAGGCCACATCGAACACATAGCCTTCCTGCTTCAGCGCCTGGCCCGCCTTGCGGGCTTCGCCCAGACCCTTTTCGGAGAGATCCACATCGACCCAGCCGGTGAAGCGGTTTTCCTGGTTCCACTGGCTTTCGCCGTGACGGATGAGCACGAGCTTGTACATCTTCGGAGCCTCCTTGGGTCCAGCGGGCGTTATCGCGGGGGTTGCAGTACCGGTGCAGCGCGACGGCCACAGGGCTGCTGGAGAATGGCGCGCCGCGACCGGCTATTTTTCAAGCATTAAATGATACGCCGGCTGTCGGGCTTTCGCCAGACGCCCACCGCTTCTCAATAGGGCTATATTCGGCTATGCTGATAAACTAATCATTTCAATCTTTATATGCCGCAATGGTGCAACCTGAATGTACCGGTTTTGAGCGGGATAATATGGGCGTCGGCGGTTCTCCGCTGGATGTTCTGATGACCCGCGACGAGGATATCGAACGAGCGTCCCGTTCGCTCAAGGCCATGTCGCATCCCCTGCGGCTCAAGATTCTCTGTACCCTGGGTGACCGTGAGGTTTCGGTGCAGGATATTGTCGAGCATGTAGGTACCTCGCAGAGCAATATCTCCCAGCATCTGGCCATCCTGCGCGACAAGGGCATTCTGACCTGCCGCAAGGATGCCAACCGGGTCTATTACCGGGTTGGGGATGCGCGCACGCTGCGTCTGATCGGCATGATGCGCGACGTATTCTGTCCTTATGTCTGAGCAGTGCCGCCCGTTGGTATCGCCCGTCTCTGTCCCAACCGGATGCCTTGCCGAAAACGTGAGATCAATGAATGAATAGCGAACGCATCATTCGCATCATGGCCGGATCCTTTATCCTGCTTTCGCTGCTGCTGGGCGCGCCCGCCAGCCCGCTCTATCACAGCAGCTACTGGCTGTGGTTTACCGCCTTCGTTGGCTTTAACCTGTTCCAGAGCGGTTTTACCCGGTTCTGCCCGGCGGAATCGATCCTGTGGAAGCTGGGCGTGCGCCAGGCCGACGGTCAACCCGGTTGCAGCCCGCGTCAATGATGGTGTTTACATGAGCGATTTTCTCGAATTTGCCTCGCATAACGTGCTGCTGTTCCTGGCGCTGTTCGTGATTGTGGGCATGCTGATTGGTGGCGAGGTTCTGCGCCGGGTGCGCGGAGTCAGCACCCTGAATGCCAACGAAGCCCTGCGGCTGATCAACGATCAGGAAGCCTGGGTGGTGGATATCCGCGATGCGGGCGAGTACAAGGCCGGACACATTCCGCAGGCCCGCCACATCGCCTATGAAACGCTGAGTGAGCGGATCGGCGAGCTGGCCAAAGCCGAACAGCGGCCGATTATTCTCTACTGTCGCAGTGGCGCCACCTCGGAAACCGCCTGTGGCCTGCTGAAGAAGAACGGCATCAGCAATGTCTACAGCCTGAGCGGCGGCCTGCCGTCCTGGGTTGATGCCCGGCTGCCGGTCAGCCGCAAGAAAGCCTGAGCAGCGGCAGACCGTGAGCATGCCAAATGTCGTGGTATACGCCGCCGATTACTGTCCCTATTGCCGGCGCGCACAGGCACTGCTTGACCGCAAGGGTGTGTCCTATACCCTGCTGGACGTAGCGCGCGACCCGCGCCTGTGGCAGGAGATCACCGCGCGCACCGGTCGCGATACCATCCCGCAGATTTTCATCGGCGACCACCATGTGGGCGGTTGCGATGATCTGCTGGCCCTGGAGCAGCGCGGCGCGCTTGATGCCCTGCTGCGGACGGTGTCCAATTCGCCCTGAGCCATTTGAGCTGCGCCCGGTGGCACGGCTCGCCGGACAGGGTTTTTCATCACGTTGCAGACCCCATTCCCTTCCTCCACCCTAGACTTCATCCGAACAAGGCATTCCGCATGAGTGAGCAAGCGCAGGCGCCCCAGCAGCATTTTGAAATCCAGAAGGTGTATCTGAAGGATGTATCGCTGGAGACGCCCAATTCCCCGATGATTTTCACCGAGCAGTGGCAGCCGCAGACTGAAGTACGGCTGGAAACCGGCGCCACTACGCTGGCTGAAAACCTGTTTGAAGTAGTGCTGACCCTGTCCGTGACCACCAAGATCGGCGAGCGCACCGCCTATCTGGCTGAGGTCCAGCAGGCCGGCCTGTTTTCCCTGAGCGGTTTTGACAGTGCGCAGATGGGGCATATGCTGAACGCCTACTGTCCGAACGTGCTGTTTCCCTTTGCCCGCGAGGAACTGGCCTCGCTGATTGGCAAGGGCGGTTTTCCGCCGCTGCTGCTTAATCCGTTCAACTTCGATGCCCTGTATCTGCAGCGCCTGCAGCAACAGGCCCAGCAGACCCCGCCCAACACGCCGGCACACTGAGGGGCGACGATGCGCGCAGCGACAGTCGCCGTACTCGGCGTGGGCTCCTGGGGCACTGCCCTGGCCCTGCTGCTGGCCCGCAATGGCCACGCGGTGCGCCTGTGGGGCCATGATCCAGAAGAGGTGGCGCCGTTGCGGCACGAGCGGGAAAATCGCCGCTACCTGCCGGGCATTGCCTTCCCGGCGGCGCTGACGGCAACCGCTGATCTGGCTGAAGCGCTGGCCAGTGTTGATCTGGCCCTGGTGGTGGTGCCCAGCCATGCCTATGCCGCTACTCTGGCGCGCTTGCGACCACTGTTGCCCGCGGCGGCCGGCTTCGCCTGGGCGACCAAGGGCCTGGAACGCGATGGGCGCTTCCTGCATCAGGTCACTGCTGATGTGCTGGGTGCGGCCTGGCCGGCGGCGATCATTTCCGGGCCCAGCTTCGCCGGCGAGGTGGCTCGTGGTCTGCCGACTGCGGTGACCGTTGCCGCGACTGATCCGGCGCATGCGGCCCGGGTAGCGGCGCTGCTGCACGGTTCCAACCTGCGTGCCTATACCAGCAGCGATGTGGTCGGGGTCGAACTGGGCGGGGCGGTGAAAAACGTGCTGGCCATTGCGGCCGGCATTGCCGATGGTCTGGGGTTTGGCGCCAATGCCCGCGCGGCGTTGATGACCCGTGGCCTGGCGGAGATGACCCGGCTCGGTCTGGCTGCCGGTGGGCAGCGTGAGACCTTCATGGGTCTGGCCGGCATCGGTGATCTGGTGCTGACCTGTACCGATGATCAGTCGCGCAACCGCCGCTTTGGCCTGGCCATCGGTCGCGGCCAGAGTGCCGAGGCTGCCTGTGCTGCGATTGGTCAGGTGGTGGAAGGTGCGGCTACGGTGCATGCGGCGCTGCGGCTGGCGCGGACGCTGGGTGTTGAAATGCCGATCACCGAACAAGTCGATCGGGTATTGCACCACGGTGAGGAACCGCGCCGGGCCGTGGAAATCCTGCTGGCGCGCGATCCTAAGCCGGAAATCCTTTGACATCCTCCGCTCCCTGAAGGGAGGGGATTCCTGACTCACTTCAGAGCCAGCGTATGATGCCCCATACGGAGAA
>RXIX01000039.1 GCA_003989075.1 Candidatus Competibacteraceae bacterium
CTGGCCGAGTACTGGCAGAAAAAGCCGCTGCTGGTGCGCGGTGCCTGGCCGGGTTTTGTGAATCCGCTCAGTCCGGAAGAACTGGCCGGGCTGGCCTGCGAGGAGGGCGTGGAGGCACGGCTGGTGCTGGAGCGCGATGGCGCTGCGCCCTGGGAGCTGCGCCACGGGCCGTTCAGTGAGGCTGATTTCCTGAGCCTGCCCGACAGTCATTGGACCTTGCTGGTGCAGGATGTCGAGAAGCACGCCCCGGATCTGGCAGCGCTGCTGGAGCCGTTCCGTTTCATTCCCGACTGGCGCATCGACGATTTGATGATCAGCTATGCCGCGCCAGCGGGAACGGTCGGGCCGCATGTCGATGATTACGATGTGTTCCTGCTGCAGGGACAGGGGCAGCGCCGCTGGCAGATCAGCAGCCGGAACGTGGAGGCGGATAACTGTCTGCCCGATACCGAACTGCGCATCCTGCGTGATTTTACGGCGGAGCAGGAGTGGATTCTGGAGCCGGGTGATCTGCTCTATCTGCCGCCGCGCATCGCCCATTACGGCGTAGCGCTGCAGCCGTGCCTGACCTATTCAATCGGTTTTCGCGCTCCCAGCCATCGCGAATTGCTCAGCGGCTTTGCCGAGTTCCTGGTGGACAACGTGGATGCCGATGCGCGCTATACCGATCCTGATCTGCTGTTGCAGGAGAATCCCGGCGAGATTGGTTTGGCGGCGCTGAGCAGACTGCGCGGCCTGCTGCGTCAGGCCATTACTCTGGATGATGAGACCCTGACCGTGTGGCTGGGCCGCTATCTGAGCGAGCCAAAGCCGGGATTCCGCGCCGAGCCCGAGGAGGAGCCTTACAGCGAGGCCGAGTTGCGCGAGTATCTGCGCGGCGGTGGCGTGCTGGAGCGCAATCCAGGATCGCGCTTTCACTACATTGCCGAGCCGGAAGGGGAAGTGCTGCTGTTTGTTGATGGCCAGGAGTTTGCGCTTGGCCCGGCGGTGGCGTTCATGGCGCCGCTGCTGTGTCGCTATCGCAGCCTGACGCCGGCCCGGCTGCGCGAGGCGCTCAAGCAGGCCGACGCCCGACAATTGCTGCTCGATCTGCTCAACGATGGCTACCTACTGATCTATGAGGATGAAGACGAGGCGGATGCGTAAACGGCGTGTGTGCCGGTGACGCAGGGAGATCACCATGGCCTGTGATGAAGCGGTTCCCGCCATGACCCTGGTGGGCCCGGACGACAGCCGGCGCGCTGTGCTGGACCTGCTGGGCGGGATGCGGCGCACGCTGTGCCTGTACACGCCCCAGGTGCGCGCTGAACTGTACGACGATGCCGGGGTGCTGGCGGCGATCCGCGCCGCTGTGGTGGGGCAGCCGCGCCTGCGTTTACGCCTGCTGCTGCCGCCGGCCCGGGAATGGCGCACTGCCTGTCCGGGCCTGCTGCGGCTGAGCGAGCGGCTGAGCAGCGCGCTGCTGCTGCGCACGCCCGACCCCGAGGTCCTCACCGAACAGCCGGAACTGGGTCAGGCCTTTTTGATCGCCGATGCGCGGGCGCTGCTGCGCTTGAGCGATCCACAGCGCCTGCTTGGCAGCTACGAACCGCAGCCCAGCGACCGGCTCAAGGAACGGCTGGAACTGTTTGAGCGCCTGTGGAGCCGTGCGCAGCCGGATCCGGCGCTGAGCCGTCTTGGCTTGTAGCAGCGACCTTCAGGGCGCGGCCAGTCCCCAGCGCGCCAGCAGTTGCGCTCGATTCAGCTCCAGCCATTGCAGGGCAATGATGGGGGCAGCGGAATTGATCCGCCCGGCGTGCAGCAGAGCCATGGCCTCCTCGCGCGCGACCAGCAGCACGCGAATATCCTCATGCTCGCTAGCCAAGCCACGGATGCCCTCGCGCAGAGTCCTTGCATCCACCCGCCCGCAGAACAGGGCGATGCTTTCCGAGGTGCCGCCCGGGCTGACCAGGTACTGGCAGATCGGCACCAGATCGTGTAACACGCAGCCAGCCTCCTCTTCGGTCTCGCGACGGGCAACCTCTTTTGGGGTTTCAGCGGGATCGTCCATAATGCCGGCGACGATTTCCAGCAGCCAGGGACCACCCGGAAAGTCGACTGCCCCGATCCGGAACTGCTCCAGCAGCACCACCTGATCGGTGGCCGGATCATAAAGCAGCACCGCGACCGCATGGCCGCGTTCCAGGCATTCACGGCTGATCACCGGGCTCCAGCCACCGGCGAACAGTTCATGGCGCAGCCGGTATTTTTCCAGGCGAAAGAAGCCGCTATAGCAATTCGTCTGGTCGAGGATTTCAAAGTGCTTGTTCATGGACGGTGTCAGGATTGAAGTAGGGGCAGGTTGGATGGCGTGAAACGCATTGTACGGGATTCACTTGAAGACCAAGCGGATGAACATGTGGAGCAGACCATGATGAAACGGGCTATTCCTGGGCGCGCGTTGGTGGCGGCGCTGATCCTGCTGTTGCAGGCCTGTGGCGGTGGCGGCGGCAGCGATAACCCCACGCCCCCGAC
The DNA here is from genome assembly GCA_003989075.1 of Candidatus Competibacteraceae bacterium. Lineage (GTDB taxonomy): Bacteria > Pseudomonadota > Gammaproteobacteria > Competibacterales > Competibacteraceae > RXIX01. The sequence continues at coordinate 2,515 of RXIX01000039.1, forward strand.
TCCGGAGCCGACCACCTATACCCTGAGTGGGGCGGTGCAGCCGGCGACGGGCACCGCCGTGGACAGTGATACCAACGATCCGGATGCGCCCTATGCCACTAACGATAGCGCGGCCAGCGCCCAGCCGATTCCCAATCCGGTCACCTTGGGCGGCTATGTCAATCAGGCGGGCAGCGGCCCTAGCGGACGCTCGCGCGACAGCGGCGATCCAGTCGACATGTTCCGCACCCAGCTCTTCGCCGGACAGCAGATCAATTTGCTGATTGCCGCCGCCAATGTGCGCAATGATCTCGATCTGGGGCTGGCGGACCTGAACGGCACGCTGATCGATGCCTCGCTCGGCAGCGGCCGGGTGAAGTCGCTACTGGTCCCCGCCAATGGTGAATACCTGGTGGTAGTGCGGGCCACTCAGGGCGCATCCAATTACACGCTGACCCTCGGGCAGCCACTGACCGGCAGCACGATCAGCGCGGCGCGTCTCAGTGAAGCCTTCGTGCCGGGCGATGTGGTGCTGCGTTTCCAGGACAGCCCGATCCTGCCGCGCGGTGGTTTGCGCGCCCAGGCTCAGGCGGCGGGCCTGAGTGCGCGCAGTCAGAATGAAACCACCGAGCGCAATCGGCTGTTTACCACCGATACGCTGCGCATGCTCAGCGTGGCGATACCCACCGATGCCACCGAATTCGCTCCGGGCATTGCCTTCGCCGATGACGCGCAGCGCGACAAATTCACCACCCTGGAACTGGTCAGGACGCTCAGCACCGATCCGGACGTGGTCACCGCCAGCCCCAATTACCTGCGTCAGCCGCTGTTCGTACCCAACGATCCGCTGTACCGCTTTCAGTGGCACTATCCGCAGCTCAACCTGCCGCAGGCCTGGGATCTGAGCAGTGGTTCCGGCGTTATCGTCGCGGTGATCGATACCGGTGTGGTGCTCAGCCATCCCGATTTGCAGGGGCAGCTGGTCGAAGGCTATGACTTCATCAAGCAGCCCAGCAATGCCCTGGACGGCGACGGCATCGATCCCGATCCCAGCGATCCTGGCGACCAGTCCAATCCCGATGGCAGCAGTTCCTTCCACGGTACCCACGTCACCGGTACCGTGGTCGCTGCGACCGATAACGCGCTTGGTGTCGCTGGCGTGGCCTTTGGCGCCAAGGTGATGCCGCTGCGCGCAGTCGGTCGCTTTGGCGGTACGCTGTATGACATTGAGCAGGCGGTGCGTTTCGCCGCCGGCCTGCCCAATGACTCCGGCACTGTGCCGGCGCGGCACGCTGACATCATCAACCTCAGCCTCGGCTCGACCAGCAGCGCCGCCAGCGAACAGGCGGTTTACGACCAGGCCCGCGCCGTCGGGGTAATCGTGGTTGCCGCCGCCGGTAATGATGGTAACAGCACGCCCTTTTACCCGGCCGCCTATCCAGGTGTGGTCGGAGTCAGCGCTGTGACCATCACCAAAACCCTGGCGCCGTATTCCAACTTTGGCGCTGCCGTGGATCTGGCCGCGCCCGGCGGTAATACCGCCACCGATGTCAATGGTGATGGCAAGCCCGATGGCGTGCTCAGCACGGTGGCTAACGACAGCAGCGGTGTGGTGATCAACGATTATGTGATCTGGCAGGGCACCTCGATGGCCACACCGCACGCGGCTGGGGTGATCGCGCTGATGAAGGCACTGGCGCCGAACATGACCCCGGCGCAGTTTGATGCGCTGCTGGCCAGTGGCGCGATCACCGAGGATCTGGGCAGCAGCGGCCGCGACGATCAGTTCGGTTACGGGCTGCTCAACGCCAGTCAGGCGGTGGTCCGTGCGGCGGCGATTGGCGGCAATCCGGTTGATCCGGTACCGGTGCTGGGTGTCAGCCCGGCGGCGCTGAATTTCGGTCTCCAGCTTGGCAGCCAGAATCTGACGGTGCTCAACGCCGGCGGTGGCACCCTGCAGATCGGCACGCTCAGCGAAGATTCCGGCGGCTGGCTGCGCATCACACCGGCACAGGTACAGGCCAACGGCACTGGGATATACACGGTCACGGTCAGCCGCACCGGTCTGGCTGATGGCCTGTACAAAGCGACGATCACCGTGCCCTCGAACGCCAACACCGTGCGTGTGCAGGTGATCATGCAGGTGGCCAATAACCTCGGCGCCGGCAATGTTGGGCAGCAATACATCGTGCTGGTAGATGCCAGTACCGGTGAGTCGGTGGACAGCGTGCCCACGATCCGGCAGGCCGATGGTCGCTATACCTACACGCTGAGCGGGGTTGCGGCAGGCACATACTGGATCTACAGCGGCTCTGACTTTAACAATAACCTGCAGATCTGCGATACCGGTGAATCCTGCGGCGCCTATCTGACCACGGATGAACCGGTTGCGGTGGTGGTCGATCGCGATCGCAGCAACCTGGATTTTGGGGTGAGCTACACGGTGAATCTGGCCGAATTCCAAAGCGCTACCGCCAGCGATGCGGATAACGGCATCGCGCGCCGGGCCAGCCCGATGTCGGGGATCGCCCGGTGAAACGGGTGCTTGCACCGGGTCTGCTGGCCGCGCTGCTGGCGGCAGGCTGTGCTGGCGGTGCGGGTCACGCGGGTGATGCCGCACTGCCGGTCACGCTGCTGTATGGCAACGCCCAGTGCCTGGGCGTCAGCCAACCCGGCTTGACCTGGATCGATGATCCAGTGGCCTGGCGGCAACGCTATCAGCAGCTTACCAGCGCCTGGATGAATCCGTCGCCGCTGCCGGTGGTGGATTTCAGCCGCGCCGGGGTATTGCTGGTGGCGATGGGCGCGCGGTCCTCGGCCGGTTACGTCCTGCGGCTGGCCGAACCGGATGCACACGTTGCCGATGGTGTGCTGACCCTGCAGGTGGACTGGCAGGAACCGGCGCCGGGCTATGCGCAGGCGCAGGTGCTGAGCAGTCCCTGCCTGTTGCTGCGCGTGCCGGCGGCGGCCTTCAGTCGTATTCGGGTTCTGGACCAGCAGGGACGGGAGCGGCTGGCAGGCGACCGCAGGCCATGAAGCGTGCCAGCGGATCCTGCCGGTAAAAGGCGGCCAGTTGCCGGTAGACCGCAGGATAGGTCGTCGCCAGTGTCCCCGGCATGGTGAAGAACAGCTCGCTGGCTACGGCCAGGAACTCAGCGGGACTCTCGGCAGCGTAGGGATCAAGCGCCGTAGCCTGGCCGCTATCCACCTGCCGGCACAGATGGCGATAGGCGCGGTTGAAGCTGCGGCTCCAGCGGTCGACGCGCATGTCGCGATGCAGGGGCGGCATGCCGTTGACCGCGCCGTTGAGCATGTCCAGCTTGTGGGCCATTTCATGGATCACCACGTTCAGACCCGGCTCGTCCAGGGTATCGAGGATATCGGCCCAGGACAGGATCACCGGGCCGTTCTCCCAAGCCTCGCCAATCAGCGGCCGGTGCACCTTATGCACCAGACCGTCGGCGTCGGTGTATTCGTGGTGGGCGAGAAAGCCCTCGGGATAGAGAATCAGCGAGTACCAGCCCCGGTAGTAATCCAGGCCGAGATGCAGGATCGGCAGGCAGGCCTGGGCGGCGATCAGTGGGCCCATTTCCGGTGCCAGTTCCAGACCACCAGCCGGCTCCAGGTTCTTTTCGTCCAGGAAGCGGCAGGCCAGTTCGCGCAGTTGTTCCAGTTCCGCCGTGCTCAGCCCATCCAGCAGCGGCAGGTTGGCAACCGTAGCCCGCCATTCGGCCGCACCGATATGGGCAGCAGCACGGCGGCGATGCCAGTAGCGCAGGAAGTCAAACATCGGCCTTATCCAGAGTGCGGGCGCAAGGACGATCGGGTGGTGTGGTCAATCCGGCTCCCGGTGCTCGGGGCCCTGCTCGCGGGCCGCACGCAGTCGCGCCAGATAGCGATCCGACCAGCGCGCCAGGGCATAGATCGGATAGCCGATGACCATCACCGCCAGCAGAATGAAAATCAGCAGGGAGACGACCTTCGGAAAGCGGCCCCACCATGTGCTGACGAAGTACACCAGGCCCCAGAGCAGCAGGCCGGAGATGCCCAGGGAAATCAGAAGAGACGGGATATCGCTGCGCTGCATGGCATGACTCCTGTGGAAACCGGTAGCGGTGCGTTCAGCCGGACTGCGGTCAGCGGCCGGCCTGATGAGCGATGCTTGTTTTGCACGGCTGGCCCCGGTGCACTGTCATAACCGAATGCTCCAAAATATTAGCAATCTGTTATATTTCCAAAACTGTTTCTAAATAACCCCCCGAAAGAGGGTGGCTTTGCACGTTCTATCCTGCTGTCGAACCATGACTTCATCTCGCTTACAGCGCTGGGTGGCCGCGTTGTTCAGCGTAGGCGTGATGCTGCCGCTGCTGTGGCTGACTGCCACCTGGAGCGAGCAGCAGAGCTTGCAGTATCTCGAGCGCAAGGGCGCTGAGCACCTCAGGCACTATACCCGGCAATTGGTGAACATGCTGAACGGCTACGAGGTGCTGCCCGGCATCCTGGCCGAGGATGATCGGGTGCGTGATCTGCTGCGCGCTAGAACCGGCACGCCGCTACAGGTGCGCGCGGCGAACGACTATCTGGAACGGCTGGCCGGCGATCTGCCCGATAGCGTCATCTACCTGATGGACCCGCAAGGCTGGACGCTGGCCGCCAGCAACTGGCGTTCCCCATCCAGCTTTGTCGGCAAGAATTATGGCTTTCGTTCTTACTTCCGCCAGGTACTGAGCGGTCACCCGAGCCGCTATGTGGCCAAGGGCATCACGTCCAATGTCCTGGGTTATTACCTGGGCGCGCGGGTCATGGAGGGTGAGCGGGTGCTGGGCGTGGTGATGCTCAAGCTGAATCTGGCCGAAGCCACCCTGTCGTCCGATGGTGATGTGGATGTGCTGGTCGCGGACCATCATGGTGTGGTGTTCATGGCCAGCCAGGCAGATTGGCTGTTTCGCCTGTTACAGTCCCTGGAAGCCCGGATTCAGGAGCAGATTGTCCGTGATCGCCAGTTCGAAGGTGCGTCGCTGCAGGCACTGGCAGTGGCGAGGCAAGCCTGGAGCGACACCACGGCCCTGGTTGATCTGACCGTCACGCCGACATCCACCAGGCGCTATATGGTGCAAGCCGCTCTGCTGCCGGAAAACGGCTGGCAGGTGCAGACCCTGATCCGGCTTGACCGGGTGTGGCAGGAACAATGGCACGCTCTGCTGTTGGTCGGGCTGGGCGGATTGGCAGTGCTGCTGGTGCTGCTCTACCTGCTGCAGCGTTATGGCGATCGCCGTGTCTTGCGCGAGGCAACGGTGACCGATGCCTTGACCGGCCTGTATAACCGTCACTATCTGGTCAATACCGATAGCATGCTGTTGCAGCGCTATCACCGCGGACCGGTCAATGGTACGGCGGTGGTGATTTTCGGCATTGATGCCTTTGCGCGTGTCAACCAGATTTACGGCCATTCCGTTGGTAACAAGGTGCTGCTGGCGGTGGCGGATGCCTTGCGCGGCGAGTTGCGGGTGGGTGATGTGCCGATTCGCCTGGACGGTGACCGCTTCATGGCGGTGCTGGCGGTGCACCCGGGCGATGATGTGCGCCCGATGGCCGAACGGATGCGGCGGCGGGTACAGGCCCTGCGTTTCGAAGGTGGTCTGCGTGCGTTGGTCCTGACGGTCAGTGCCGGGATTGCCTATTACCGGCCGCCCGAGGCCATGGACCGCCTGATCGGGCGGGCGACCGAGCGCTTGCGCGAAGCGCAGGAGCACGGGGATGTGGTGGTCGCGCCGACCCTGGATGAGGAATGCGTGGAGGTGTCCTTGTGAAGGCGGTGCATGCCGGGCGGTTGCTGCTGCTGGTGCTGCTGCTGGGCGTGGCCGCGCCGCTGGGGGCGGTTGAGGTGGTGGTATGTGGCAGCCTGGAGCAGGCGCGGTTGCAACCGCTGCTGGACCGTTTTACGCAGGAAAGCGGTGATACGATCCGCTATGTGCAGGATGCGCCGGACCGGCTGGCGGAGCATCTGTGTGCGACTGATGGGGCACCGCAGGCCGATATGGTGTGGCTGAGCGATCTGGGCCTGCTGCGCGGCTTGCAGGCGGCCGGTATGCTGCGGGCGCTGGATGTGCCGCTGCTGCGCAGTCGCGTACCGGCGTCGTACCGCGATCCGGGTGGATACTGGTATGGCCTGAGCCTGCGTGCCCGGGTCCTGCTGTATGTGCGGGCGCGGGTGCTGGCGGCTGAGTTGTCCAGCTATGAAGCGCTGGCGGAACCGCAATGGCATGGCCGCCTGTGTGTGCGCACGGCAGCTCATCCCGATAGCCGCCTGCTGGTTGCAGTGCTGCTGGCGCGCTGGGGTAACGAGCGCACTGTAGAATGGGCGCGGGGCATCATGGCAAATCTGGCGCGCCCGCCTGAGGACCGCGATCCGCTGCCAGCGCTGATTGCCGGCATCTGCGATGTGGCACTGGCCGACATGTCCCATTACGCACATCTGCGGTTATCGGAGCGCATCGACGAGCAGGTGGCAGCCCGGCAACTGGGCATGGTCTGGCCCGATCAGGAGGGCTGGGGTGCGGTCCTCAACCTGAGCGCTGTGGCTATTCTCCGCCAGGCCCGCCAGCCTGAGGCCGCGCAGCGCTTCCTGCTGTTCATGGCTGATGAAGCCATGCAGCAGCGTCTGGCGGTGGCGATGGACGAGTATCCGGTGGGTCTGGGCATTCCATTGCCCGGCAACCTGGTGGACTTGGGCGCATTCAAGGCTGATTTGCATGGCCTGGCCGCGCCCGGCCAGCAGCCGGACGCAGTACAGCGCATTTTTCAGCAGGCCGGCTGGCGCTAGCCTGGTTCAAAGTTCAGTGATCAGCGCCGACAGCCCGGCGCGTCGGTGTGGGATCAGCGGTATCTGCCGCCCCGGCACGCTGGCGCAGGGCGCGATTGGTGGCGCTGACGACCGCATGCAGCGAGGCGCTGACGATGTTGCTGTCAATGCCGACCCCGAACAGCGCCGGTGCATCGCCGAGGCGCAGCTCGACATAGGACACGGCGCGGGCATCGGCACCGGCGCTGATCGCGTGCTCGTGGTAGTCGATCACGCGCAGTTCCAGTCCACAATGCTGGTTGAGCGCATCGACAAAGGCATCGATCGGGCCGTTGCCACGTCCGGCAATCAGGTACTCGCGGCCCTGATCGCGAATGGTGGCGCTCAGCTTGCGCGTGCCGCTGGCATGATTGTCGGGCGTGCTGCGGTGCTCGACGAAGCGCAGCGCTCCATCCATATCCAGGTACTCGGTCTGGAACGCGGTCCACAGATCGGTCGAATTCAGCTCCTTGCCGGTGGCATCGGCGATCAGCTGCACCTGACGGCTGAATTCGATCTGCAGGCGCCGCGGCAGGCGCAAGCCGTGGTCCTTCTCCAGCAGGTAGGCAATGCCGCCCTTGCCAGACTGGCTGTTGACCCGGATCACTGCTTCGTAGCTGCGGCCAAGATCGAGTGGATCAACGGGCAGATAGGGGACCTGCCAGTGTGTATCGCCGCTCGCCTGCCGCTGCTGCTGCGCGGCAAAGCCTTTCCTGATCGCGTCCTGATGCGAACCGGAAAAGGCGGTGAACACCAGATCGCCCGCATAGGGATGACGTGGGTGCACCGGAATCTGGTTGCAGTATTCGGCGGTGCGCACGATGTCATCCAGCATCGAAAAATCCAGGCCCGGGTCAATGCCCTGGCTGTAGAGATTCAGGCCGAGCGTGACCAGATCAACATTGCCGGTGCGCTCGCCATTGCCAAACAGGCAGCCTTCGACCCGGTCCGCACCGGCCAGCAGGGCCAGTTCAGCAGCGGCAACGGCGGTGCCGCGATCGTTATGCGGATGGACGCTGATGATGACCGCGTCGCGGCGGGACAGGTGGCGGCAGAACCACTCGATCTGGTCGGCGTACACGTTCGGCGTCGCCACCTCAACCGTCGCCGGCAGGTTAAGAATCACCGGTTGCGCTGCGGTCGGCTGCCAGATATCCAGCACCGCCTCGCAGACCTCCAGAGCGAAGTCGAGCTCGGTGAAGCTGAAGGTTTCCGGCGAATATTCAAATGTCCAGGCGGTATCCGGTTGCGCAGCGGCACATTCAGCGAACAGCTGCGCGCCGTGGCGGGCCAGTGCAATCAGCCCGCTGCGATCAAGACCAAACACCACCTCGCGAAACAGCGGCGCGGTGGCGTTATACAGATGGGCAATGGCGCGCCTGGCCCCTTTCAGGCTGGCAAAGGTGCGGCGGATCAGATCCTCGCGCGCCTGGGTCAGGACCTGCAGCGCAACATCATCCGGCACCTGACCGCTTTCGATCAGGCCGCGCACAAAGTCGAAATCGGTCTGCGAGGCGGAAGGGAAGGCGACTTCAATGTCCTTGAAGCCCATGCGCACCAGCAACTGGAAATAGCGCTGCTTGCGTTCGGCGTCCATTGGCTCGATCAGGGCCTGATTGCCATCGCGCAGATCGGAACTGCACCAGCGCGGCGCGTGGCTCAGGCTGCGCGCCGGCCATTGCCGGTCCGGCAGGGCTACGGGCGGGAAGGGACGGTATTTACGGGTCGCGTCGCGTTGCATCGGTTTAATCCTCTCGCATGGCGTCATGAAGGCACGGGGATTGTGCAAAATGAATTAAGGTGCGGCGCGCTACGGCCGCCGGGCAGCCGCTAGGCCCAGCGACCGTGACTTAGTCGCAGCAGGGCGAGAGAGAAAAAACCGGCGATGACGATGCGGTCAGTGCCGCGAATCACGTGACGGATGAGCGGGGAAACAGAGATCTGGCAGGGTATGGACACGCGGAGCAATCCTCAAAACGGTTTGGCATGGAAACGGCGACAGCGGACCCCGGCGCTCCTTCAGGAGGCCGGGTGACTCAGTCGCAGTTCAAACCGTTCATGGGATTGCGTATACATAACGAAATTACTCTAGCGCACTTTCCTGGCGATTCGCAATCAGCAGCCGCGCTCAGTGATAACGGGATGGATAATGCTGCCGTTCGTGCGGGTGCGAATTCCGGGGAGGTGGTGGTTTTACCGGGTGGCGGTAGCGCGCCCGGATTTGGTGGACGACAATGCCGGCGGTCATCAGCAGCAGGCCACACAGTTTGCCACCGGGCGTATCAAGGCCGATGGTCGAAGACAGGCCCGAAATGATGTACAGGTAGGGGAGTCCTTCGTACAGGGGTTGTGGAAGCATGGCCGGTGTTCCTCCTGGCGGGGCTTGAAACGGGAAATACGGTGTTCTTGCTTTGCGGAGCCTCGGGATGGAGTATCCATCCGGTTTTTAAGTGTTATGTATCTTCGAAGGTAGTAGCGATTCCATAAGGAATCAATTCGTAACGGAAAAAATACCATGTCATTGAGTGGCGATGCATGATCCAGGTGTGCGTCGCTGGCGCATTCAATGCAGTGAGGTCATATGCGATGTCTGAAAAAAGCGATGAAAAGCAATCAGTAAGCGTGGTGAGGGTTTGGGATCTGCCGACCCGGCTGTTTCACTGGACCCTGGTGCTGCTGATGGTGTTGCAGTGGTGGAGTGCCGAGAACAGCGCAACCATGGATTACCACATGTGGGGCGGCTATGCCGTGCTGGTGCTGGTGCTGTTCCGGCTGATCTGGGGGCTGGTGGGCAGTGAGACGGCCCGCTTCAGCAGTTTTGTGCGCGGTCCCGGCGCAGCTCTGGCCTATTTCAAGGCTTTAAGCCGGGGCGAGACGCCGCTTTATCTGGGCCATAATCCAATGGGGGCTTGGTCAATCGTGGCGCTGCTGACGCTGCTGCTGATACAGGCGGGCACCGGATTGTTTGCCAATGACGACATCATGGTTGAGGGACCGCTATATGGCTGGGTGTCGAAAGGTGTCAGCGATTGGCTGACTGGTGTGCACCGGCTTAACTTCAACCTGCTGTTGCTGCTGATTGCCGTGCATGTTGGCGCGGTGCTGTTCTACCTGCTGGTCAAGCGCGAGAATCTGGTGCACCCGATGCTCAGTGGGCGCAAGCATCTGCCGGGGATTGTGCAGGCTCCACGCCTGGTCAGTGCATGGCGGGCGCTGGCTGTGCTGGTGACAGCACTGGCGGCGGTGGGGTGGCTGGTGCGCTGAGCCGCGCTGCAAAATACATAAGGCCATGCTGCGGCGCTTGCAGCATGGCCTTGATCACGCGACCCGGCGTGAACAGTATCGTCATTCCTCGCCGGATTGGGTCAAGTCAGCGCGACTTAATCCTTGCGGAATTCCTTATGGCAGGCCTTGCAGGTTTCGGCGGTCTTGCCGAACTGGGCCTTGATTGCCGCCTGATCACCGCCCTTGGCGACTTCGGCCAGTTTGGCAGCTTCCTTCTGGAAATCGCTCATCTTGGCCTCAAAGCCGCTCCAGTTGCTCCAGATCTCGGCTTTGGCTTCGGTATCCTTCACGGCGTCCGGCCCCGAACCCTTCGGGAAACCTTCCAGTGCGGCCTTGCTCATCATCTCGACGTACTGGGCGTGCCGGGCGACTGCAGCGGCATCAAAGGGCACATCGCCCTTGATCATGGCGCCGATCGGCGCAAAGTTCCACTTGACCACGGTGAACACCGACTGCCGGTATTCGGCCGCTTCATCCGGCTTGGGCGCGGCCTGCGCGCTCAGCATGCTCAGGCTTAACAGCGCGCCGGTCAGACCGATACTAATCTGCTTGATCATTTATTCTCTCCCCGTCGGTAATTGCGACTAAAAAAGTCCACTATGAATAACTATGCCACGGTTGCGGTATTTTGCAAGGCGGGCCTGAAACGCGGCTGAATCAGTGGGCGCCAGCATCGGCGACAAGATGCAGCGCCAGCCAGACTGCGGGCGGTTCCTGGCTGGTCCAGTTCACCCGGTGGCGACGATGTGCGGCAATCCAAAGGTAATCACCGGTGCACAACTGACGTTCCGCTGCTTCATCGGCAAAGCGCAGGCCGGCTTGGCCTTGCAGCAGCAGCACCCATTCATCACCCTCCTGGTCGTACCAGTCACCCGGCGGCGTAGCGTGGCCGATGGAAATGATCCGCTCCAGTCGAACAGTGCCGGTCTGCAGCAGGCTATCGAACTGTTCCACTGCCAGGATCGCCGGCAGTTCGGCGAACAGGTTGCCATCCCGTCTGGCGCTCATCGCCACACGCGCCGCTGGCGTGGCAGGACAACGGTGGCGTGGCCGATTGCCGCCCGTAGTGCCGGGGTGGCAACCTGCAGTTCCCGCCACTGTCCGGGCGCCAGATCATCCAGGGTCCACTCGCCGATACGCCAACGAATCAGGCGCAGGGTGGGACAGCCAATGGCGGCGGTCATGCGCCGCACCTGACGGTTGCGGCCCTCGCGCAGGGTGATATCCAGCCAGCTGGTTGGAATCGCCGCCCGGTAACGGATGGGTGGATCGCGCGGCCAGAGTCGCGCCGGCTCGGTGATGCGGCGTATCCGTGCCGGCTGGGTTGGGCCATCGTTCAGCTCGATACCGCGGCGCAGGGACTCCAGCGCCGCTTCGTCGGGCACGCCTTCCACCTGCGCCCAGTAGCTCTTGGCCTGCTTGTGGCGCGGGTGGCTGATGTGCGCCTGCAGGGCGCCATCGTCGGTCAGCGCCAGCAGGCCCTCGCTGTCGCGATCCAGCCGGCCGGCCACATACACACCTGGAATCGGCACATGATCGGCCAGCGTCGGCCGACCCTGATCGTCGGTGAACTGGCTGAGCACCCCATAGGGTTTGTTCAACAGCAGCAGGCGTGCCACTAGAATACCCTGCCCAGCCGCATGTACAGTGACATGTGGCCGCCCTCGGCATAACCGCCCGCCAGATAGAACGGTCCCAGCGGCGTATCTACGCCCAGGAACAGGCTGCCGGCGGGAATCAGCGAATCAAAGGTGATCTCGCTGGCTTCGTTCCAGGCGCCACCCGCTTCCAGCGAGCCACCTGCGTAGATCGGAATTGAGAAGGCCGCCGAGGCATTGGTGAGCCGGTACATGTAGATCAGTTCGCCGAGCCCAACGTACTGGCCGGAAAGCTGGCCACTCTGATAACCGGACAGGTTGAGAAACCCCCCTTGCAGGAACAGGTCCTGAATGCCCGGGTCTCCGGCCAGCGTACCGCCTAGGCGCAGACGGGGAATAATCGAATACTTGCCCCAAGTCCAGGCATGGGCCAGATCAAGGCTCAGGAGCTGAGTATTCTGGTCGGCACCGAAGGCCGGCAGAGTCTGGCGGAAGGTCAGATTGCCAACATAGCCGCTGTTGGGAAAGTCAAGATTGTCCAGGGTGTCGGCCTGCCAGACCAGCGCGTAGCCGCTGTTGTTGAAATTGCCTTCGTAGGGTGATGATTGACCCAGGCGTAGATCGTTGCGGCCGCTGCTGTGGTACAGGTTGACCGACAGGCGGCCCCAACGCTGCAGGTTGCGACCGGCTTCCAAGCCGATCCTGGTCTGGTAGACCCGGAAGCTGCTGCTCTCGGCGTAGGCGGCGTTGGTCAGATCAAGGTTGTACTGCTCGTAGCGCAGATAGGGGTCGATGAAGTAATCCTGATCGGCGTCCAGCGGCTGGTAGAAATCACTGGCCAGAACGATGTTGCCACCCAGTTGTGCAAAGTTGCGCCACTCGGCACCGAGTGCGTTGAGCTGGGTCATGGTATAGGCGCCGCTGATGTTGAACTCCGAATCACCTTTCATGTTGGCGCCGAGAAACAAGCCGAACTGCAGGGTGTTGGTGCCGATGTCGCGCTGCTCAGCATCAACCACCAGCCCGGTTTTGCCGTCTTCCTCGACCAGGGTGTAGCTGACGCGCTGGAAATCGCCCATGCCGTAGATTTCGTTGAGATTGCGGTTGAGCGCCTGCGCGTCGAGCTGCTCGCCGGGACGGATGTGCAATTGCTGTTCGATGACTTCATCGGACAGGCGGGTGTTATTGCGAATGCGGATGAAGTCGATCACCGGTGCATCGCGGGTGGGCGCTTTCGGCAGTTTTGCCAGATAGGTCTGATAGGCAGCCGGGGTCGCGGCCAGCGTGCTCAATTGCGCACGCTGCGCCTCGGCGGCGGCGTAGCCGATTTCCACCGCCTCCGGCGATCGATCAAAGTCGATGCTGCCGATATCCTTGAGTTGCGGCGTGATCAGCACATCCGATCTCTTGAGGGTCTTGATTTGCTCGTTGGTGTTGCGCACGGTGAGGATGGTGGTGAGCTGGCCGGTGATCGACAGCAGCGAGGTCAGTTCACTGGCCGGTGCCAGCGGCGAGCCGACATCAACGGCGATGACTACATCCGGCTTGCACAGCGCGCGGACCACGTCCACGGGCAGGTTATCCGCCACGCCGCCATCAACCAGCAGCTTGCCATCCAGTTCGACCGGCACCACGGCGCTGGGAATCGACATGCTGGCCCGCATCGCCCGGGCCAATTCGCCGGAGCCGATCACCACCGGTGTGCCAGTGGCCAGATCGGTGGCCACTGCCCGGTAGGGAATGCGCAACTGATCGAAGTTGTGAATCCCGGCAGCTGGCAGCGACAGCTCCTCAAGCAGCAGCAGCAGGTTTTGCCCTTCGAGCAGTCCGCGTGGCAGTTGTGCCTGGCCATCCTTAATGCCGATCGAGGCGTTGATCAGCACGCGCTGTTCCTGCTTGGTGCGGAATGGCAGGTCGGCACGCGGCGGTCCATCGGTGAATACAGCTGGCCAGTTGATCTTGCTCAGGGTTTCGCGCATCTCCGCAGGCGACATGCCCGACGCATACAGTCCGCCGATGATCGAGCCCATGCTGGTACCGGCGATGCAGTCGATAGGCACCTGCAGTTCTTCCAGCAGCCGGAGCACGCCGACATGGGCCATGCCGCGGGCGCCACCGCCGCCGAGCGCTAGGCCAACACGCAGGCGTTCGCCCTCATTTCGGGCCATCACCCCGGACAGAGGTGCCAGCAGCAGTGCTACCAGCAGGACCAGGGAGGAGATCGCGTCAAAAAACCGTCGAGTGCGCATGGGAATGGGCAATTGGCTATAGTGATGAAGTCGGGGTATTCAGCGAATTTTCAGAGACTGTATGCCAGATTTTTAACCGCAATGCTAAAGGGAGGGAATCGGAATGTCGCGTCAACTATGGCTGGTCGCACCGCTGGTGCTGGGCATGGTCAGCGTATCGCACTGGGCCACGGCGGCAGAGGCCGGCGGCAACGCTCAGGACGAAATCCGCGCAATATTTACCCGCCTCGATCAGGCGATCAACGCGCATGATCTGAAAGGTGTTATGGCCACTTATGCCCCGGATGGGCGCAGCGTGCTGCTGGGCACCGGTGAGGGCGAGCGCTGGGTGGGAGCCGAGATTGAGAAGGTGTATCAGGGATTTTTCAAGGAGTTCGACCCTGGCACCCAGGACACCCGCTGCACCTGGACCCTGCAGGATGTGCGCGGCGATCTGGCCTGGATCGCTACCATGTGCCAGGTCAACGATTTCTTCAAGAATCAGAAGCGCGAGTACGGAATCAATCTGACTGCGGTGCTGGAAAAGCTGGATGGACAGTGGCGCTTCCGCGTCATGCATTTTTCCACCGCCTCCAGTGAAGAGACACCGGTGCCGGAAGAAGAGGTGGCTCGATAGTTATGTCGGGGCACCGCGTATCGTGAGGTTTCGTGTCGGTCGCGTGCCATGGGCAAGCGCTGCCGACCGCAGAGCAAGTGGAGGTCAACATGAGCGAGCAGGAACGCGAATCGGCGCCGGACGTCACCGGCACTTCGGAACCGGAACCGCGCGGTCGTCGCGCCTTTCTGGTCAGTCTGGGCAAGTGGTCCAAGGCCGTGATTGGCGGTGTAGTGCTCGGCGGGTTGCTGACGCCGGAGCGCGATGCCCGCGCCTGGGGCTGGGGCAACCGTGGTGGTGGCAATGGCAGCTGGGTCAATTTCCGTGGCGGCTGGGGGGGAAGACCCTATGGCGGCTGGTATAACCGCCCGTGGTACAACCGGCCCTGGTATAACCGCCCGTGGTACAACCGGCCCTGGTACAACGGTCCCGGCTGGGGCGGCAGCTGGGTTAACCGGTGAGCGCGCCGCAGGTGAGTGAGCCAATCTACAACATTCCCCTGCAGCTGTGGCCGGCCTACGCGGAGCGGACAGTGGTCGTGCGTGCCACCGATCCGGCCGCGCTGGCCGCTACGCTGGCGACCGCTGATGCGGAGCGGTTGCTCGGTGTACAACTGCAGGCGCTGGCCGCCGATTCCGAACCGCTCAATGCCTGGCAACCGGGGATGCCGATCGAACTGCTGATGGGCGATCCGGAAACCGAATTTCCGCTGCTTTATCACCACACCGAGCTGCAGGACAACCATCCAGTGCGTGTGGTGATTCCGGCGCGGCCGGGTCTGGCCAAGGCGGTCAAGGTGGCGCTGGCGCTGGAATTTCCGGTGCGTATCGATCCCGGCCAGCCCGATGCGGCGGCCCTGGCCGAACTGGCGGCGGTGCTGGAGCTGTACCTGCGCCACTCGGATGTGGCGCAGCCGGTGGAATATCTGCACAGCACGCTGCTGGGTCTGTACTACGATGATCCGCTGCCGCTGTGGATTGCGATGGATGAGGAACCCGGTCTGTTGTATCAGGTCGCCGACGACGGCACGGAGAGCCTGCCCGGGCGTCTGGCGGGCGTGGCGCCGACAACGCTGGCCCGCGATGCCGGACCGCTGGCCTGGATCGAACAGCTGCTGGCTACGGCGCCGGACTGCCAGTCCTGTGCATTTCGCCGTGTCTGCGGTGGCTATTTCAAATGGCCACAGCGCGACTATGACTGTCGCGGCGTGCAGAAATTGTTTACCGAACTCAGCGCTGCCGCCAACGAATTGCGTCGCGATCTCGATACGGCGCCATCCTGAAGCGTCCGCATGGCGCCCCGCCGAAAGGGATTCCGGCGGGAACGCTGTCTGACCGGCACCGATTCACCCGCATTCACCGGCATGCAGACGGGCCGGCGTTGCAGGGTGCCGCCTCCTTACTGCTTCTGCTGCTGGTTGCGACCGTAGATATTGCCGACCACGGCACCGGCCGCACCGCCAATCACCGCGCCCACGCCGGCGTTGCCACCAGTCAAACCACCGATGGCCGCGCCACCGACTGCGCCAATCGCCGCACCGCTGAGCGTGCTTTGCTCAGTGGGTGTCATATTGGTGCAGCCGGCACTCAGGGCCAGTACCGGAACCGCGATCAGATAGGCAATCTTGTTCATCGGGATGCTCCCTCCTTACTTGGCCTTGGACGAGGATTTGGTGGGCTGGGTGCCGATCTTGGGCTGCACCAGCTGGAACCAGACCACCTCGAAGATGGTTTGCTTCTGCTTGTCAGGATTCGCCTTGTAGTAGCTATCCACGGTTTCCATGATCTGGCGCAGGGTCATGCCATCCAGAGATTCGACCAGCTTCTCGACCAGGGTGCGATGCTTGGGATTGGGGCCGGTCAACTGGTATTCAGCGGCGGCCATGTCACGAATGCCAAGCAGGTAGGCCATTTTTTCCCGCTCGGTGGCCGGCGCCCAGTTTTCACCGGTGGGGAACGACAGATCGACCTTGGCAGCGGGTGCGGCGGCAGTGGTCTTGGTCGCGGTAGCGGGTTCGGCGGCCTGCACCGTGGCATAGCACAGTGCGCTGGCCAGCCCCAGGGAAAGCAGCGTGGTGAAACGGGGGCGGTGAGTGTGCATGGGGATCCTCCATGAGAGGTGGCGGTTGAGGAGTGGAATCAAGGGGGCAGCGGCGCGGTTTACTGGATGTCAGGGGTATTTGGGGCAGCGTGCCGTTCCCGGAAGCGGCTGTACCACCAATCCCCTATAAAGTAGACGACAATCACGCCGATGCCGATCCAGACCAGCAGCGGCGCGGTGTTGGACAAGGCGACGTTAAGAATCGCGCTGGCAATCAGGAATACCGCGACTACGCACAGCCGCCAGTCGAAGTAGACCCCGGCGAGAAAGGTGCTCAGGGTGACGGTGAACATCAGCACAAGGCTGGCCTGACGGTCGTCGAGGGCGTCAATCGAACTGACCTGGCCGGAGGCCATAAAGATCAGCTTGCTCATCAGCAGCACTACGCCCCAGTGCAACACTTGGCGCAGGACCATGAGTCCACGGCCTTTCAGGGTCGGCCCGACATTATTCCACTGCGTTGCGATGCAGATCAGGCCAAAGACCGGAATCAGCCACTGCCAGTACCAGCGGCTTTGCTCGACGCTGAAGGTGGTGTAGATGGCGCCGATCCAGGCCAGCACGATCATCAGATAAAAGCCGATATTGCTTGGCGTCAGCAAACGCCGCAGCAGGCTGCGCGATACGGGAACGGTCGGAGCGCGGGGCGTTGATTCAGGTTCGGACATGGCAACGGGTTCCTCGCCGGGGTTATGTGTTGTGTGGATGGGGCATGGCGCTCAAGGATAGCGGTTGATGCCCAGCCCGTCGATGAAGCGCACCACCGTATCCAGCACGACATCGCGCGCCTGCTGATGCGGCACATGCCGGCAGCCAGGCAGCCACAGGATCTCGGCCGGACCAGCGACACCGGCAGCAATGGCATCGACCTGGGCGCGGCTGCCGTATTCGTCTTCAGCGCCCTGGATGATCAGGGTCGGGCAGGTGATGCGCGGCAGGTGCGCGGTCATGCTCCAGGTGCGGCGCGTCGGCCGCAGCCAGGTGTCATGCCAGCCGTAGAACATCCCTTCGGTATTGTCGTCGTGATAGCGCTGCAGGGCGGCGCGCAGACCGTTCCCGGCATAGGCATGCCCGGCGCGCCGGATCCCGGCCAGGCACATCTCTTCAACATTGATGTGAGCCGCTTCGCTGATCACTGCACGCACCTGTTCCGGCCAGAAAGCGGCAAACAGCAGGGCGATCGAGGCGCCATCGCTGTGGCCGAACAGGATCGGCGGGGTACGGATAGCGCAGGCGGCGAGCAGCTCGGGCAGGCTGTGGCGGGCTTCCTGTTCCAGATAGTCATCCGGACGCGGCCCGGTCAGCGGCGCAGAGCGGCCATAGCCCCAGCGGTCGTAGACCAGTCCCGGCAGGCCGGTGCGCCGGCACAGCGCGGCAGGAAAGTCGCGCCACTGGCCGATGCTGCCGAGGCCCTCGTGCAGGAAGAGCAGGGTGGGCGCGTTGGGTGCGGTCCGGGCGGGCAGCAGGCGCACGCCATGCAGGCGCTGCCCGGCGGCCTCGATGCACAGCGCTTGTTGCTGAAGGTGTGGCGACATGGGGTACGGGTACGGAGTTTCAGGCGTTGTGCTGTTCCTGGAACAGGGTCAGCAGCATATCCAGGCGCTGCTGGGGCTCGGTCATTTCCAGCAGGGCCTGGCGCACCGGCAGCGATAGCGGCAGCAGTTCCCCAAGCCGGTTGCCGATCCAGGCCGCGCACTCCCAGTCCGGGCTCAGAAAACGGCTGTAGGGTGCCAGTTCGCTGCGCGCCAGCAGATCGCGCAGGATGCGCACCAGCGGCTGATGCATGGGCAGGGGTGGCTGGCGCGGGTCGTCCGGCAGCACCTCGACCGTGCCGACCCGCAGTTGATCGGGCTGGATGCGCGAGTCGAGCAGCCGCAGCCGTGTTTCCCCCTGGCAGGTGATGCCGAGCAGGCCATCCTGCAGTTGATCAAAATCGACGATGCGCGCCCGGGTGCCGACCGGGTAGAGGCGCGCCGGCGCAGCGCCGGTTTCATGACCGTCATGGAGACCAATCACGACAAAACCGCTGCCGCCGCGCAGGCAGGCACTGATCATGTCCAGATAGCGGGTTTCAAAGACCCGCAGCGGCAGCACCCCGCCGGGAAACAGCACGGTGTGCAAGGGAAACAGCGGCAGTTCCTGGGCGATGGGCATCGGTGTTTACTCGGATTCCGGTTCCGGTTCTTCGCCCCAGCGCGGCAGCAGCGCATGGGGTATGTCCAGTTGATCGAGGATTCTGGCAACGATGAAATCGACCAGTTCGGCTGCGCTGTGCGGCCGGTAGTAGAAACCGGGGTTGGTGGGCAGGATTACCGCACCCGCACGCGCCAGCCGCAGCATGTTCTCCAGGTGAATCACCGATAGCGGTGTCTCGCGTAGGGCAATGATCAGCTTGCGCCCTTCCTTGAGGCTGACATCGGCGGCCCGTTCCAGCAGGTTATCGCTGTTGCCATTGGCAATCGCCGCCAGTGCCCCGGTCGTGCAGGGACAGACCACCATGCCCTGCGCCCGCGCCGAGCCACTTGCCGGTGGCGCCGTCCATTCATCCTGACCAAAAACCCGCAACTGGCCGGGCGCGCAGGCGTAATGCTCACTCAGTACCCGCTGAATATCGCGGGCGCGGCCCGGCAGGCGCAGATCGGTTTCCATGTGAATGACGATCTGCGCCGCCTTGCTCAGCAGCAGATGCACCGGTTGGCCGGCCTGCAGCAGGCATTGCAGCAGGCGCAGGCCGTAATCGGCACCGGATGCGCCGGTCATGCCGAGAATGATCGGCAGTTCAGCCATGCGCGCGATCCGCGCCCAGCGCCTGCAGCAGCCGTTCATGGATGCCGCCAAAGCCGCCATTGCTCATGATCAGGACCTGAGTACCCGGCGCCGCCTGGGCCTGGATGCTGCTCAAAGTGTCATCGAGACTGTGGCAGACCTGCGCGCGCGTGCCGAGTGTCGCTGCAACTGCGCTCAGATCCCAGCCCAGATCGGGCGCCTGATACAGCACCACGCCATCGGCCAGCGCCAGCGCCGGGGCAAGACTGTCCTTGAATACGCCCAGCTTCATGGTGTTGGAACGCGGCTCCAGCACGGCGATGATTGGCTGCGTCCCGACCCGCGCCCGCAGTCCAGCCAGAGTCGTGGCAATCGCGGTGGGATGGTGGGCGAAGTCGTCGTAAACCGTGACGCCCCGGGCCACGCCACGCACTTCCAGGCGGCGCTTGACGCCCTGAAAGCTGGCCAGCGCGGTGATGGCCGTGGTCACCGCTACGCCGACATGCTGCGCGGCGGCGAGGGCCGCGAGCGCGTTGTGGACATTGTGTAGACCCAGTTGCGCCCATTCCACCCGGCCCTGCCGCGCATTCTGGTAGTAGACGTCAAAGGCGCTGCCATCGGCGCTGATCGCCCGCGCTTCCCAGTCACCCGTGCCAAAGCGCTGCACCGGGGTCCAGCAGCCCATGTCCAGCACCGCGGCGAGCTGCGCATCGTGCCCGTTGGCGACGATCAGTCCGGCGCCGGGCACGCTGCGCAGCAGGTGATGAAACTGGCGCTGGATCGCTGCCAGATCAGGGAAGATGTCGGCGTGATCGAATTCCAGGTTATTCAAAATCAGCGTGCGCGGCCGGTAATGGACGAACTTGGAGCGCTTGTCGAAGAATGCGGTGTCGTACTCATCGGCCTCGACCACGAAACAGCGGCCGTGGCCCAGTTGCGCCGACTGGCCAAAATTGGCCGGAATGCCGCCTATCAGAAAGCCCGGCTCCAGCCCGGCGTGTTGCAGAATCCAGGCCAGCAGGCTGCTGGTGCTGGTCTTGCCATGGGTGCCGGCTACTGCCAGCACATGGCGCTCGCGTAGCACATGCTCGGCCAGCCAGGCAGGTCCCGAGGTGTAGGGCAGATCGCGATTGAGCAGTTCCTCGACGATCGGTCGGCCGCGGCTCATCACATTGCCGACCACCACCATGTCCGGTTGCAACTCGGTCAGTTGTTCCGGGGCGAAGCCTTCGCGCAGGGCAATGCCGGCCTCGGCCAGTTGCGTGCTCATCGGCGGATAGACGCCAGCATCGCAGCCGGACACGGTATGCCCGGCAGCGCGCGCCAGCAGGGCGACGCCGGCCATGAAGGTGCCGCAAATACCCAGGATATGGATATGCATATCGGAAATCTCCCCGTCCGGACCGGGATGACGGTGGACGGTTCCAGGTTGAGCCTTGTCTCAGCCGATCAGGTCGGTCAGCGTCCAGGACAGGAAGGTATAGGTCAGGGCGTACAGCGCACCGCTCCAGATCGACACGGCCAGGGCAAAGCGCAGAATATGGGCGATGACGGCGATGCTCCAGGCCATCAGGCCCAGCAGTAGAATCGACGGCAGGCCGATATCGCCGCCCGATCCCTGATGGACGATCCAGCTCATCAGCGGCAATGCCAGCAGGCCCAGCAGCGTACCGGTGCCGGTCAGGGCGCTGAGCGTCTGCGGGAAGCGCGCCGGGTGCCGGTGCAGAAACAGCACGCCATACAGCAGGCCGCTGAGCAGCGCCATGTCCAGCAGGATCTGCCGCAGCGCGACCAGGAACGGCGTGCTCATCAGCAGCACCAGCAGGCCCGACAGGCCATAGCCAAGCAGGCACAGCCCGAGCAGCACGGGTGCGGCCGGCACATCCTGTGGACCCTTGCGCAGCAGGCAGATATCCAGGAACAGGTTAAACAGCGCGTTCATGACGGTGGGCACGGCGTTCCGGGGTCAGTGACGGGTGATCGGCGTGGCCAGCGCGGCAGTGAACAGGCCGGCAATGTCGATCGCATCGAAGCTATAGCGGTGACCGCAGAATTCGCAGTCGACGTGCAGGGCGCCCTGTTCAGCCAGCGCCTGGCGCAGATCGGCCTCACCGAGGGTGCGCAGCATGCCGGCGGTGCGTTCGCGCGAGCAGCTGCAGTGAAAGTGGAGCGGCTCCGCTGCGAACAGGCGCAGATCTTCCTGGTGAAACAGGCGGTGCACCAGGGTCGTGTTGTCCAGCGCCAGCAGTTCCGCTGCATCCAGGGTGGCCGCGAGCATCTCCAGCCGGTTCCAGCCATCCGGATCCTGGCTGGTCGCGCCGGGCAATTGCTGCAGCAGCAGGCCGGCAGCGGTATCCGCATCGGCAGCCAGGCGGATGCGGGTTGGCAACTGCTCGGAGTGGGCGAAGTAGCTTTCCAGTGCTGCGGCCAGGCTGTCGCCGTGCAGGCCGACCATGCCCTGATAGGGTTCGCGGCCCGGCTGGTATTCGATGCTCAGCACCAGGGTGCCGTTGCCGCACAGCTCGCGCAGCGGCGCTGGCGCCGGTTCACCGTCCCAGCGTGCCAGACCACGCAGCCCGCGCGTGGCGCTGACCTGTACGACCAGCAGGCGCAGCGGTCCACTGGCCTGGATTTGCAGGGTCAGGGTGCCGTCGAACTTGATGGTCGTGGCGAGCAGGGCGGCGGCGGCCAGTGCCTCGCCGAGCACCTGGCGCACGGCGGGCGGATAGGCGCGCCGCGCCAGGACCGTTTGCCAGGTGGTGTGCAGATGCACGGCCTCGCCACGGGCGGCCAGTGCTTCGAACAGGAAGCGCTGCAGGGTATCGCTATCGCTATTGCTCATGGTGCATGCGGGATACAGGATGCGCGGTTTCAAGGTAGCCGCTGGCGGCGGTGTTCTCAAGCCAGGCCGGAACGAGCGGCGCGAAGCGGGTCCGCGCCACCGTCACGCTAGCCCTGCAGCTTGGCGCGCAGCAGATCGTTGACCTGCTGCGGATTGGCCTTGCCCTTGGACAGTTTCATCACCTGACCGACGAAGAAGCCAAACAGCTTGTCCTTGCCGGCGCGGTACTGGGCGAGCTGCTCGGGATTGGCGGCGATCACGTCATCGATCACGGTTTCAATCGCCGAACTGTCGGTGATCTGGCGCAGGCCGCGCTGGTCGATGATGGCGTCGACTTCGCCCTCACCGGCCCACAGTGCCTCGAACACGTCCTTGGCGAGCTTGCCGGACAGGGTCTGGTCCTGAATCCGCCGCAGCAGCCCGGCCAGTTGCGTGGCGCTGACCGGACTGGCGCTGATATCGCGATTGTCGCGGTTGAGGAAGGCGGACAGATCGCCCATCACCCAGTTGGCGCACAGCTTGGGTTCAGC
>RXIX01000040.1 GCA_003989075.1 Candidatus Competibacteraceae bacterium
ACCGCCACGGGCGCGGTTTCCTGACCAGTAATCTAGCCGAGGCCGGTGGCTTTGTGAAAAGCGATCCGGCGCTGCCGATTCCCAACCTGCAATATCACCTGACCTCGACCATTCTCGACGACCATGGCCGGCGCATCTGGCACGGCTACGGCTATTCGCTGCACGTCTGCGATCTGCGCCCGAAAAGTCGCGGCGCGCTGACTCTGCGCAGCGCCGATCCGCGCGACCCGCCGCTGTTGCAGCCACGCTATCTGGAGCACCCCGATGATCTGGAAACCCTGCTGGCCGGCGTGAAAACCTGTCGCAGGATTCTCGCCGCGCCGGCCTTCGATGGCTATCGCGGTGAGGAGCTGTTCCCCGGTGCGGCGGTACAGGGCGATGATGAGCTGCGCGACTTCATCCGCCGCCGCGCCGAGAGCATTTATCACCCGGTCGGCACCTGCAAGATGGGCCATGACCCGCTGGCGGTGGTGGATAGCGAACTGCGCGTGCACGGTCTGAGCGGCCTGCGGGTCGTGGATGCCTCGATCATGCCGACCCTGATCGGTGGCAACACCAATGCCCCGACCATGGTGATTGCCGAAAAGGCCGCCGAACTGATTCTGGCGGCGCGCAAACCGTCCTGAAACACTGCCTGCACAGCCATTTCCTCTCCCGCAGCCGGGAGAGGGTGCCAAACAGCGCCGGGTCATTAGTTCTGCGTCCTGCATTCAGGGCTGGGCGGGTTCAGCGCAGCAGCATCACCAGTCCGCCACCGGCCAGGATCGCCAGCGTCGCCAGTACCAGGCGCAGCCCGAAGGCCCGCGCGCCCAGCAGCAGGGCAATGACGCATTTGGTTATGGTATTGCCGACGCTGGCAATGATAATGGCGTTGACCGCCATGGCGCTTGCGGCACCACCCGGACGCGCATAGTCGATCATGGACAGGGTGATAGCATCGACATCGCTCAAGCCGGCCAGCCCGGCGACCACATACAGCCCCTGCCCGGAAACATGCTGCCGCGCCAGTTGCACCAGCACCAGCACCGCCGCAAAAAACAGCGCAAAGTGCAAGGCGGCGGTCAGGCTGAACGGATTGCGCAAGGGCACCTCATCAGGCATGGCCGCGCCGCCAGCCGGGCGATGCAAACCCAGCAGTGCACCCCCGGCAGCAATCCCCGCCATCGTCAGCAGCGGCGGCGCCAGCGCCACCAGCAGCGCCGGACCAAGCAGCGCCACCATCACCAGCACCCGCAGAAACATCACCACCCAGGCCAGCAACAGCCCCGCTGCCAGCGAATCCGCCCATGCCCCGGCATCAGCCTCGCGACTGCGCCGGGCAAAGGTCAGCGTCACCACTGTGGACGACACCAGCCCACCGAGCACTCCGGTCAGCGCCGTGCCGCGCCGGGTACCAAAGCGCCGCGAAGCCACATAACCGGCGAAGGACAGTCCGGAAATCAGGATCACCAGCCACCACATCTTGTAGGGATTGAGGGCATTCCAGGGATCCACCGTCTGATCAGGCAGCACCGGCAGCACCACGAAGGTTGCAATCAGCAGCTTCAGCACCGCGTACAGATCATCGCGATCCAGGCGCCCGGCCAGATCGTGCAGCGGCTGCTTATAGGCCAGCAGCGCCGAGGTGATGATCGCCAGCGCGACCGCGCTCTGCCGATAGCCCAGCAGTACAGCGCCGCCGAGCAGATAGACCAGGATCACTGCCACCTGCGTAGTGAGATCAAAGGCATCCGGATTGCGGCGCGCCGCAGTGGCATAGCCGAGCAGCGCCGCCAGGGCTGCCAGCACGCCCGTAACCAGGAACAGAGCCGGCTGATTGATCTTCAGCGATAGCCAAGCCGCAGTTGCGCCCAGTTCAGCCAGCAGGATGAAGGTGCGCAGGCCAGCGGCCGCTTCCTGATCGCCGGTCTTTTTCTTTTCGCGCTCAATGCCGATCAGCGCGCCGATGAACAGAGCCAGCGCGAAATCAGCGGCAGGAAAACTCAGGGTGAACAGGCCAGCGGATAAATCAGCCGCATTAGGCATCGCACGACACCTCGTTGAGGGATGGTGGGCAACGGTGATGCATCTGCCCCGGCATGGGTGAGCCTGGAGCTGGAATTCTGCAACTGCCCAACTCGGTTAATCGCGGTTAAGATAATCGGCCATTGCCACCGGAAACCGAGGTAAACCGTCATGACGTTCGTCGTTACCGAAAACTGCATCAAGTGCAAGTACACCGATTGCGTGGAAGTGTGCCCGGTGGACTGCTTCCATGAAGGGCCCAACTTCCTGGTCATCGACCCCGATGAGTGCATCGACTGCACCCTGTGCGAACCCGAGTGCCCGGCGCAGGCGATCTTCGCCGAAGATGACCTGCCCGCCGGTCAGGAACAGTTCCTGACGCTCAACGCCGAACTGGCCAAGCAATGGCCGGTGATCACCGAGAAGAAGGATGCCCTGCCCGATGCTGCCGACTGGGACGGCAAACCCGACAAGGTCCAGTACCTGGAACGCTAAGGCCAGCATTCCTCCTGCGCTTGAAAAGCTGACCAGCGCCCTTACTTTCAACAAACATGCAGTTCCCGCCTCAAGACGATTTCGGCCGCCGTCCGGCGCGGCCTTTGCGGATACGTGATGATGAGCGACTCGCCCTATATTTTTGAAGTAGACCAGTTCAATTTTGCCACGCTGGTGGTGGAAAACTCCCAGCATGTGCCGGTGCTGGTGGATTTCTGGGCCGACTGGTGCCAGCCCTGCCAGGTGCTGATGCCGATGCTGGCCAAGCTGGCCCAGGAATACCGGGGCGGCTTCCTGCTCGCCAAGGTCAACACCGATGTCGAGCAGGCGCTGGCCGGACATTTCCGGGTGCGCAGCCTGCCGACGGTGATCGTGGTCTGGCAGGGACAGATCGTTGAGCAACTGGTGGGCGTGCAGCCGGAATCGGCCTACCGAGCCCTCATCGACCGTTTCCAGAGCCAGCGGCCGGGCGGCGCGTCGCTCCAGGAGCAGATCGAGATGCTCTGGCAGGAGGGCCAAAAGGAGGAGGTGATCGATCTGCTGCGTGAGGCGCTGGTCGATCAGCCGGACAGCAGTGAATTGAAGGTGATGCTGGCTGATAAGCTGCTGCAACTGGGCCGGGATGTGGAGGCCCGCCCACTGCTGCAGAGCCTGCCCGAGGATGAACGCAACCGGCAGCCGGCCAGTGGCCTGCTGGCGCGTCTGCAGTTTGCTGATCTGGCTACGGGCGCACCGGATCGGGCTACGCTGGAGGCCCGGCTGGCTCAGAATCCCGCTGATAGCGCTGCCCGCCGGCAACTGGCCGCCCGCTGTGTGCTCGCCGGCGATTATGAGGCGGCTTTGCAGCAGTTCATGGATATCCTGCGCCGCGACCCGCAGTTCGAGAATGGCGCCGGCCGTCAGGGTCTGATCGCGATGTTTGAAATGCTTGGCAACGAGGACCCGCTGGTGATCACCTACCGGCGGCGGATGTTCTCACTGCTGCATTGATTCCCCAAAGCCGCTGGCCAGACGCGTGTTGCGTTGAGGGTGCCTGAACCCGCCATTGCAGCAGTTCAGGCACCCTCATCTCCTGAACCCGCTTCAGCGTCCCGCCTGATAGATCTGATCGAAGCTGCCACCATCCTTGAAGTGTTCTGCCTGCGCCTGCGCCCAGCCACCGAACACGTCATCGATAGTGAACAGCGTGACCGCCGGAAAATGCGCCTTGTAGCGCTCGGCGACGGCCGGATCGCGTGGCCGGTAATGATGGCGGGCCGCCAGATCCTGGCCCTCGGCGCTGTACAGATAGTCCAGATAGGCCTGAGCCAGGGCGCGGGTGCCGCGCCGGTCGGCGACGCGATCAACCACCGCGACCGGCGGTTCCGCCAGGATGCTGACCGATGGCACGACGATTTCAAACTCACCCCGGCGGGTCGACTCAAGCGCCAGGAAAGCTTCGTTTTCCCAGGTGAGCAATACATCGCCAATCTCACGCTCGGTAAAGGTCGTGGTCGCGCCGCGCGCCCCGGAATCCAGTACCGGTACGTTGCGATACAGGCGGGAGACGAACTCGCGGGCCTTGGCCGCATCGCCGCCGGGCTGGCGCAGGGCATAACCCCAGGCCGCCAGATAGTTCCAGCGTGCGCCACCGGACGTTTTCGGATTGGGTGTGATCACGCCGATGCCCGGCTGCACCAGATCGTTCCAATCGTGAATCCCTTTCGGATTGCCCTTGCGCACCAGGAATACGATGGTCGAGGTGTAGGGGGCGCTGTTGTTCGGCAGGCGCTTTTGCCAGTCAGCCGGCAACAGACGCCCCTTGGCGCTGATTTCGTCGATGTCATAGGCCAGAGCCAGGGTCACTACATCGGCTTCCAGACCGTCGATCACCGAACGGGCCTGCTTACCGGAGCCGCCGTGCGATTGCCGCACGGTCACCGTATCGCCGCTGCGCGCCTGCCAATAGCGGTTAAAGGCGGCGTTGAAGTCGTTGTAGAACTCGCGGGTCGGGTCGTAGGACACGTTTAACAGGGTCAAATTCGCGGCATTGGCGCTGGCAGCGCCGAGGTTCACGCCCAGCGCCACCAGGGCACTGAGCAGGAAGGCACGATAACGGGGCATGGCACGATACTCCTGCAGTAGTGAAAGCGGACATGGCCACAACAATAGACTGCTTTTTTTATATTTAAAAATAATAAAAAATTATTCTTTTATTTCTTTTTATTTATGCGTCAGCAAACGGCCACCCTCACCCAGCAGGAGCAGCGCGTAGACCAGCAGCAGCAGGCCCAAAGCACGCATCAGCCCGATATAGCTGCGACTGCGCAGCGTGCCGCGCACCCGCGCCAGCAGCAGCGCCAGCAGCACTTTCGTCCCCACCAACAGCGCATAGAAGGCGCCGATGAAGGCCGCCGCCGCTGGCCAGCCCTGCCGCCAGGCGGCCAGCAGGGTCGGTGCGCCCACCGCCAGCCAGAACAGGTAGGGGCTGGGATTCAGGATATTGGCGATCACGCCGCGCCATAGTGAACCGGCCGCGATGGTAGTCAGCGGTTCCACACCCCGGAAACGCAGGCTTTCCAGCGCCAGCCAGGCCAGATACAGCCCGCCGGCCAGATGGAGCAGCGCCAGCGGCAGCGCCCGGTCGCTCAGCGGACGCAGCAGCATGAAGGTCGCCAGCACAATGGGTGCATCGGTCAGCAGCGGTGCCAAAGCCACGCCGATTCCGGCACGCAGGCCATGACGCAAGGTTTCCCCCGCCACCAGAGTCAGCAGCGGTCCCGGCGCCAGCCCGCTGCTTAGACCCAGCAGCAGTCCGGCGGATAGAAACGGCAACAGGGCCGCAAAAGACACGCTGCACTCAGCCTGGCCTGGTGGCCAGCGTAGCGCGCAGTTCCAGATAGCTGGCCAGACGGCGCGGGGCAATCTCGCCCCGATCCAGCGCGGCGCGCAGTGCACAATCCGGTTCACTCTGATGGCGGCAATCGGAAAAGCGGCATTGACCCAGATACGGCGCCAGCTCGGGAAAGCCGCGCGCCAGATCGCCGGGGCCAATCTCGCCCAGTTCAAAACTGCGCACGCCGGGCGTATCGATCAGGTCACCGTCGCCGGGCAGGTGATAAAGCGTGCTGCTGCTGGTAGTGTGGGTGCCGTGGCCGGTAGCGGCGGACAGCGCCTGGATGCGAATGGCACGATCTGGCAGCAGCGCCTGAATCAGCGAGGACTTGCCGACCCCCGATTGCCCAACCAGCAGGCTGCTGCGATCGCGCAGCCAGTCGCGCAGGGCATCCAGACCGTGAGCGCTGTGGCTGCTGGCCAGCAGCAGTGGAGAGCCGATCCGCCGGTAGGGTGCAAAACGCGCCTGCAGCGCGGCCAGCGCCGCTTCGCTGAGCAGGTCGATCTTGTTCAGCACCAGCAGGCTCTGCACACCGATGGCGGCAATCGCGACCAGATAGCGGTCGATCAGGTATTCGCTCGGCTCCGGTTCCGGCGCCAGCACTACCGCCACCGCGTCGAGATTGGCGGCCACCGGGCGCGGCTGACCGTGATAGTCGGGACGGGTGAGCAGCGAACGGCGCGCATTCACCGCTACCACCACGCCGGTGGCCGCGATCGGGTCGGCAACCTGCCACACCACCCGGTCACCACAGGCCAGCCTGCCCAGGTTCTGCCGCACCGCGCAGCGATACAGGCGCCCCTGCGCATCCTCGACAATCGCGCTGGCACCATGATTGGTGATCACCAGCCCGGTCTGTTCCGGGCCAAGCCCGGCTTCGGTGACGGCATCCGCGCCGCCGGCGCGGGCGCGGCGCTGCTCCTGCTGGCGGGCGATGCGCGCCTGCTGGCGCTCGCTCAGACGCCGGCCCGCCATGCGCGACCCCCTCCGCATCCGGCGGATTCGGCGTACACTTTTCGCCCGCGTGCCCGGCGCGCGACCTCTTTTTCCCGGCCCCATAACCCGAAAGCAGCCATGTCCCCCGATAACCTGATCTGGATTGATTTGGAAATGACCGGCCTTGATCCACAGACCGATCGCATTATTGAAATCGCCACCCTCGTCACCGATAGCCAGTTATGCATCATTGCCGAAGGTCCGGCGCTGGCCATTCATCAGGATGATGCCGTGCTGGCCACCATGGATGAGTGGAACCAGCGCCAGCACGGTGAATCCGGCCTGCTGGCCCGGGTGCGCGCCAGCACGGTCACCGAGGCCGACGCCGAGCAGCAGACCCTGGCCTTTCTGCGCCAGCATCTGCCGGCCGGCAAATCGCCGATCTGCGGCAACAGCATCTGCCAGGACCGGCGCTTTCTGGCGCGGCTGATGCCGGAACTGGAAGCCTATTTCCACTACCGCAACCTGGATGTGAGCACGCTTAAGGAACTGGCGCGGCGCTGGTATCCAGGGCTCAAGGGCTTTAGCAAGGTATCCACGCACCTGGCTCTGCAGGATATACGTGATTCCATCGAAGAGTTGCGTTTCTACCGTGAGCGGTTGTTCGTGGCGGCGGGCGCTGCGGACTGAGGTGCATAGCCGGCCGTGCAGGGAGGGTGCGCATTGCGTACCCTGCCGTTTTCCCAAGCGCGGGCGCCGGGCATTTTTCCTCACACTTCGATCGGCATGTCCGGATCGTTGCCCCATTCCGACCAGGCACCGGGATAGCCGCGCACCCGGCCATAACCGAGATGACGCAGCACCCAATAGGTGTGCGCCGAGCGGTGATGCGTCTGGCAATAGACGATGACTTCCTTGTCCGGGGTCACGCCGCGCGCGTCCAGCAGTTGCCGCAGCACCGGATCGGGCTGCAGGCGCAGTTGCCGCTGCGGGTCCATGGCATCGGTCCAGTTCAGATTGACCGCGCCGGGAATATGGCCGCCGCGGGCAGCGCGCACATCATGGCCGGCATATTCAGCGGGGCTGCGGGTATCGAGCAGCGCCAGATCAGGCTGGCCGAGGCGGGCGCGGATGTATTCACGGTCGGCCAGCGCCGCCGGATTGCGCAAGCGGGCGTGATAGGTCGTGCGGGGCGGTCGGCGGAACTGCGCTTCCAGGGCACCACCCGCTGCATCCCAGGCGTGAATGCCGCCATTGAGCAGCGAAACCCGCTCATGGCCGAGCACCGCCAGCGTCCACAGCAGCCGCCCAGCGCGGCCATTACCCTCCTCGTCATAGGCGATGACATGCCGTTCCGGTGTCAGGCCAATACGTGACAGAACCTCGCCAAGCTGCGCCTCGGTCGGCAGCAGGCCCATGGCCGGCGGATCGATGCGCACCAGATCGGCATAGTCGAGATGCACTGCGCCGGGAATATGCCCGGCGGCATAGCTGGCCGGGTCACACAAATCCACCAGCAGCACGCTAGCGTCGTGCAGATACGGTTCGACCTGTTCCGGTTCGATCAACAGAGGCAGGGGCGGTGTGAAAGACATGCGAACTCCTGATAAAGTGAGGAAAGATCGGCACAACAGCCCAGCGGGGTTTCCTGGTAATGGCGAAGAATGCACACCATCATCACAAGTTGCCGCCACACACGCAACGGTACCTGGTTACAGGCATTCTCACGGTCATTCCGATCTGGATCACCTGGCTGTTGTTCGAGGTGGTGCTGGTGCAGTTAACCCGCGCCGGCATGCCGGGCGTGCGGGCGCTGTCGCGGATGCTGCATGAGGATCTGTCGGGGTTATCCAATCTGCTGTTGCAGCCATGGTTTCAAAACCTGCTGGCGGCGCTGATCACCCTGACCGGCCTATACCTGTTGGGCTGGGTGGCAACGCGGGTGGTGGGCCGGCGAATCATCGCGCTGTTTGAGGATCTGATGAATCGTCTGCCGGTCGTGCAGACCATCTATGGCTCCACCCGCAAGCTGGTGCAATCGCTGCAGCAGGAGAATATGCAGGTGCAGCGCGTGGTGCTGATCGAGTTTCCCAGCCCGGGCATGAAGGTGGTGGGCTTCGTGACCCATGTGCTGCGCGACGCTGACAGTGGCGAGGAGCTGGCCACGGTGTATGTGCCGACCACGCCCAATCCGACTTCGGGCTATCTGGAGATCCTGCCGCTGGCACGGGTGACAGCCACCGACTGGAGCATGGACGAAGCGATGACCTTCATCATTTCCGGTGGCGTGGTCTCACCGGAGCGGCTGCACTACAGCCGCAGCGCCCCGTGGAACAATCAGGGTGAGGATAGCGACGCCGTACACTCCACGTCATCCCCGCCGGCGCGGGAATGACGCTCCATCCGGCTGTCGCTACATGTTGGGGTAGTTGGGACCACCGCCGCCTTCCGGCACCGTCCAGTTGATATTCTGGGTCGGATCCTTGATGTCGCAGGTCTTGCAGTGCACGCAGTTCTGGGCGTTGATCTGCAGGCGCGGCTCATGGTTGGCGCCATCGCAGACGATCTCATACACCCCGGCCGGGCAATAGCGCTGCTCGGGCGCGTCGTACAGCGCCAGATTGATGCGCACCGGGACGCCGGCATCCTTGAGGGTCAGATGGCAGGGCTGGTTCTCCTCATGATTGGTGTTGGAGATGAACACCGAGGACAACTTGTCGAAGCTGACCTTGCCATCGGGCTTGGGATACTCGATCTTCGGGCAATCGCGAGCCGGCTTGAGGGCACTGTGATCCTCGTGGTGATGCAGAGTCCAGGGCGCGTGGCCGCGGAACACATAGGTATCCACCGCCGAATACAGCAGCCCGCCCCAGAGTCCCCAGCGGAACGAGGGCCGGATATTGCGCGCCGCGTACAGCTCATCCCACAGCCAGCTTTTCTTCAGCCGCTCCGAATATTCGCTGATTTCATCGGCGCTGCGTCCGGCCGTGGCGGCGGCGAACACCGCTTCGGCCGCTACCATGCCCGACTTCATGGCCATGTGAGTGCCCTTGATCTTGGGCACGTTCAGGAAGCCGGCAGTGTCACCGATCAGCAGGCCACCGGGGAAGGTCAGTTTGGGAATGGACTGAAAGCCACCCTCGCTCAGAGCGCGTGCCCCGTAGGCGATGCGCCGGCCACCCTCGAAGGTCGGACGGATGTCCGGATGAGTCTTGAAACGCTGGAACTCGTCAAAGGGACTCAGGTGCGGGTTTTCGTAATCCAGGCCAATAACAAAGCCCACCGCAACCTGGTTATTCTCCATGTGGTACAGGAAGGAACCGCCATAGGTACGTGGGTCCAGCGGCCAGCCGGTGGTATGGATGATCTTGCCGGGCTGGCTCTGGGCCGGGTCAATTTCCCACAATTCCTTGATGCCGATGCCATAGGTCTGCGGGTCGACGCCCTCGCGCAGCTTGAAGCGCTCGAACAGGGTCTTGGTCAGCGAGCCGCGACAGCCCTCGGCGAACACGGTATAGCGGGCATGCAGTTCCATGCCTGGCGCGAACTGCTCGGTGGGCTGGCCGTCGCGGCCCACACCCATGTCGCCGGTGATCACCCCGGCCACCGCGCCATCGTCGTCGTAGATCACCTCGGCGGCGGCAAAGCCCGGATAAATCTCTACGCCCAGCTCCTCGGCCTGAGTCGCCAGCCAGCGGCACAGATTGCCCAGACTGATGACGTAGTTGCCGTGGTTGTGCATCTGCGGCGGCGTCGGCAGCCGGTAGGAGGTCTCTCGGGTCAGGAACAGGAAATAATCGTCCTTGGCCGGGGTATTCAGCGGCGCGCCGCGCTCCTTCCAGTCCGGAATCAGTTCATCCAGGGTGTGCGGCTCCAGCACCGCACCGGACAGGATATGTGCACCGACTTCGGAGCCTTTTTCCAGAATGCACACGCTCAGGTCCTGGTCCTGTTCCGCAGCCAGTTGCTTAAGACGGATGGCCGTTGTCAGACCGGACGGACCGGCGCCGACGATGACTACGTCATAGTCCATACTCTCGCGTTCCACCGTTCGCTCCTTTTTTAGTTTGGTTCGGGTTGGCAGGGGCTAGCCAAGGACTACCGCAGCCCGCCCTTCTGATCATGCCGGATTGGATTCGTTTTCATCCCTGTCGCATTGGATGGGGCATTCAGACCGAGTTCAAACCGGATGCCGTTTTTAGCATAACGTCTTTTAATATAAGACGACTTTTCGCAACTGGTACCCAATGCGCCGTGCTCAGGCGTTGATCAGTGCCCGCAGTTCAGCGGTCCGCTGTTCCAGCAGCGCCGCGTCGCCGCGCGTTTCCACATTCAGCCGCAACAGCGGCTCGGTGTTGGAGCAGCGCAGATTAAAACGCCAGTCAGGGAAGTCGAGGCTGACGCCATCGGTTTCATCCAGCAGCGGCTGTGCATCCGCGTAGGCAGCCAGAATTGCACGAATCCGGCCCGGTGCATCTTCGACGCGAAAGTTGATTTCGCCACTGCATGGAAAAGCGCGCATCCGCGCTTCCACCTGGGCGGCCAGCGACTGGCCGCTACGGCTGAGCAGTTCGGTGATCAGCAGCCAGGGAATCATACCGCTATCGCAGTAGGCAAAGTCGCGGAAATAATGGTGGGCGCTCATCTCGCCGCCATAGAGCGCGTCTTCCTGGCGCATGCGTTCCTTGATGAAGGCGTGACCGGTCTTGCTTTGCACCGGAACGCCGCCGGCGGCGCGCACCTGCTCAATGGTGTTCCAGGTCAGGCGCGGGTCATGGATGATCCGGGCGCCCGGCTCGCGGGCCAGCAGGGTTTCCGCCAGTAATCCGACCAGGTAATAGCCTTCGATGAAACCGCCGCTGGCGTCGAAGAAGAAGCAGCGGTCGAAATCGCCATCCCAGGCCAGGCCAAGATCGGCGCCGTGCTCGCGCACCGCCTGCGCAGTTGCGTCGCGGCATTCCGGTAGCAGCGGGTTGGGAATCCCGTGCGGGAAGCTGCCATCCGGCTCGTGGTGGATCTTGATGAACTGGAACGGCAGATGCGGTTCCAGGGCGTCGATGATCGGTCCTGCACCACCGTTGCCGGCATTGACCACGATCTTCAAGGGTTGCAGCGCCGTGCGATCGACATAAGCGAGCAAGTGGGCGATATAGGCGCTCTTGTCGGGGCGCGCTTGCAGACGGCCACGCCGGCTGCCCGGGGGAAATGCGCCCGCCGCCGCCCGATCACGAATCGCGAACAGGCCGCTATCGCCGCTGATGGGCCGGGCCTGCGCGCGCACCAGCTTCATGCCGTTGTAATCCATTGGATTATGGCTGGCGGTGACCATGATGCCGCCATCGAAACCATGGTGAAAGGTCGCGAAGTAGATTTCCTCGGTGCCGCACAGACCGATATCGACCACATCGACGCCGCCCTCAAGCAGGCCCTCAGCCAGAGCCGCACTCAGCGCCGCACTGCTCAGGCGTACATCGTGCCCGACCGCAACCGTGCGCGGCTGCAGCAATTCAGCGTAGGCGCGGCCAATGCGCCAGGCTAGATCCTCATTCAGCTCATCGGGAATCCGGCCGCGAATATCGTAGGCTTTGAAGCAGGTCAGGGCAGTGCTGGACATGGGATGCGCCTTTCATCGTGAATTGAGCGACTGATTGTATTTGAGCAGCAATCGCGAGAGATTAAGTTGTTTTGAATCCCGTTAGAACTCGATGATTTTGTCCGGCTTCAAGAGCCAGCCGGCTTCACCGGCGACCAGCTTGTATTGGATCCGGCGCATTTTGCCCGTGGGTTCCGTTTTGGATCGGTCTTCGGGGAAGATCGGGAAGCGGCGGGCGATGATGCCTTCGACGACCGCGAATTCGTCGCGGCCGCGATAGCCCTTGGCTTTCTTGGCGTCGTCTTCGAGCGCGGGGAGGGGTGGCCGCGTGCAGCAGGTCGTAGGATGGAAACGGCTCGGCGAGCGATGGCACTCTCCACTCAGGCGACAATAGCACCGCGCGATTCAGATTGATGCCGTACTGCTCGGTCAGGATGCGCGACAGCGCAACGACGCGCAGCCCGCCATAGCTCTCGCCGGCGATCGCCTTGGGCGAGACCCAGCGCTTGTTGACGGTCAGCCACTGCCGGATGAAACCGGCGATGGCGTTCAGGTCGCTGTCCACCCCGTAGTAGGGCTTCGGGTCGCCGGGCTTGCCATCGGGTCCAGGCAGCATCCGGCTGTAGCCGGTGCCTACCGGGTCGATGAAGACCAAGTCGGTGAAGCTGATCCAACTGTCGGGGTTTTCTTCCAGACGCGCCGGCGCCGTGGGGAAGCTGCCATCGCCCGCCGTGACGATCGTCTTTGGCCCGATCGCGACGATGTGGAGGTAAATGCTGGCGGCCCGTTGGCGCTGCCAGCGCTGGATAATGATGCTCATGCCCGATCGCGACGATGTGGAGGTAAATGCTGGCGGCCCCGGGTCCGCCATTGAAGACGAAGGTCACCGGTCGCTTGGCGGGGTCCGCACCCTTGAGGGTGTAGCCGATATGAAAGATCTCGGCATCCGGGTGTTCGGGGTCCTTGCCGATGGCGAGCATCCCGGCCTTGGCATCGTAGGCCGGCAGTTTCTGCGCCACCGCGCTCAGAGGAGCTGCTAACCATGCGGCAAGTCCGAGGGCAAGTGCCAGAAGCAGCCCCCTCCGTCCGATCAAAAGTGTTATCTCTGCAACCTCCATTCATTGTCTATGGCCAGCTCTGGCCGAGCGCGCTGTTTCCGCTAGCCACAATGCCTACTGACTGCACCTGTTCGAGCCGGTCGAGCTGAGGAGTCCGTGGGCCAGCGACCTCACGGCGAGCAGGACGTCATGGGGCATACGCCCCATCTTTCATTCACGGAAGTGCTTGATTTCCCACTCCGCCGCGCCGGGATCGGACACATAGAAGTACGGCTTGCCTTCGTAGATGAACTGGGTACTGCCTTCGGAGGTCGTGAAGGTCATTGGCTGGGGTTTCATGCCCTCGAAGATGACTGTGCCGCGCTTGGCGCTTTGCCATTGCAAGGTGATCTTCTGATCAGGGTAATGAACGACGGTCTTACCTGGGCCGCCCGGCGCAGCGCCCTCCACCAGGCATTTGTAGCGGTAGGTCTTGCTGCCTACCGTTACCCCGCAAACCGTATCAAAGCGGCTGCCGTGTTCGCTGAATCCCGGTGCGGGTACGCCGTCAACAGTGTTGCTGGCCTGACAATCAGCAGCCGGCGCGTTGACGAGCGATTGATAACGACCTTCAGCGGTGCGGACGATGATGCACTGCCCATTACGCCCCTTGCGCCAATAGGTGTAGCTGTCGTTACCCGATTTTTCGCCCTTGACGAAGGTGTAGCCGCGATTTTGGAGCATTTTTTCGCCGCTGCTGCCGCGTGCGCCGACGAGGTCTTGCAAATCGGGAGCGGGGTCTTGAGCATAAGCAGCGGGCGTCGAAACCAGCAGGGCGGCGAGGATGCAGGCGGAATAACCCATCAAACGATGCTGCATGATGAAGTCCTCAGTAGTCACTGATTGGTGTTGGTTCTTGCTCACTTCGATTCGCCAAGCTGGCCGAGAAGCTGTTGAACCGCGCGTTCAAGTTGCAGATCTCGACCTTCTTCAATCGAATCCGGCGTGCGGCGGACCAGAATATCGGGCTGGTCTTCGGTGTTCTCGAACCAGTGGCCTTGCAAATCCTTCCGGCCAATTTCGGGAATGCCGTATTTCAGCTTGCCGCCGATCATCGGCACCCACCACACCGAAGTGCCTGTGCCCGGTACCGGTTCGCCGACGAATGCGCCGAGCCTGGCCTGCGTGTAGAGGTGCGGGAAGATGCTGCCATCGGAGTAGCTGTAGCCGTTAGCCAGCAAAATGCTCGGCTTGCTCCAGCGATTTTCCGGGATGTGGGTGATGAACCGCCCATCGCGGTCGATGCTCGACCCCGCCGCTGAAGCGGAAAGGTCAGCGATCAACTGGTTGGCTAAGTTACCGCCGCCGTTGAAGCGCACATCAACCACCACGCCCTCCTTGGCGGCGAACTCACTGCCGAACAGCTCGCTATAGAAAGTCTGGTAGCTTGTGGTGTTCATCAACGGGACATGGACGTAACCCAGCCGGCCGTTGGACAGTCGGCGGGTGGTTTCTCTGGCCCGTTCGACCCAGCGGGCCTGCGCCGCGATGAGGTCGTTCTCGAAGGGCGTGGGCGTGACCACTTCCTCCACCGGGTTGCCGCCGCCTGCGGGCTGAATTGTCAGGCGCACCGGCGTCGAAGCTTTGTGGTTCAACAACGGGTAAATGTCGCTGTCCGGGGTAATTGGCGCGCCATCGACCGCCAGAATGGTCGCGCCCGGCCGCAGTTGGCTGTCGGCGCGTCCCGCCGGGCCTTGCTTCAGGACATCAACGATGCGCATCCCCGGCCCAGTGAAGGCGTGGTCGTAATAAACCCCAAGTGATGCAGTGGCGTCGCCATAGCTGACCGGCTGGTGAAACGCGGAACCCATGTGCGAAGCGTTCAGTTCGCCCGCCATCTCGGAAAGCATCTCCGCGAAGTCTTCCCAGTGGATGATGTGGGGCAGGAACTTGGCGTAGGCCTGGCGGTAGAACGCCCAGTCCACGCCCTGCATATCAGCCCGGTAGAACTTCTGCTGGGTCAGCCGCCCGACATGTTCGAACAGATAAGCCATTTCGCCGCGCTGGTCATAGGCCATTTCGGCGGTAAAGGGAACGGTCGCCGCGCTGCCGTCCGTCAGTTTGATCCGCTCAATTCCGCCAGCGCCGATAAGAAACAGGGTTTCGCCTTTGGCGTCCGTCGCATAGGAACTGACCGGACTCGGCGGCTTGGCAAATACCTGACTCATTCCGGGCGCGCCCAGCTTGATGCGGTAGCCGGTCATCCCGGTGGTGGCCGAGGTGGACACCCACAGCAGCGACTTACCGTCCGCCGCGATCTTGAACATATTGATGTTTGAGGAGAATGGGGTGATCCGCCCGGTGCGGAATTCCAACCCGTCAAACTGAGGCTCCCACGCCGGGGCAGCGGTCGGCGGCGTCGCGTCCTTGGCGGTGGTCGCCGCCGCATGAACGGTCTGGTCGGCGGGCCGGACGAAAGCGTCGTAGGCATCCTGGGTCAGGAAGGTGGCGTAAATATCCACCTCGGCGTCCTTGGCGTCGGTGGTGCGCAACCCGGCGCGGGTGGACAGGTAGTAGATCGTCTTACCGTCCGGGCTGAACGTCGGAGCCATCTCCTGGAAACCGCTGCGGCTGATGTTGACCGGCGCTTTCTGCCCGCTGGCGTCGACCAGATAGACCTCAAACTGGCTGGCCGCTGAACCGGTAGTAACCGCCAGCCAGCGGCCATCGGGCGACCAGGTGAACGGCAGATCATTGTCGGTGTAGGAGAACAGCAAGCCGTCCGGGAGTACCGTGGTGGTTTTGCCGGTATGACGGTCGAGGATGACGAGGCGCTTGCGATCCTCCAGAAAGGCGATGCGCTGGCCGTCCGGCGAGTAGGCCGGTTGCAGGACATCGGTAGCGGTGTTGGTGACGGCGGTTTCCTTGAGCGGCCCTGGAGCCAGCAACGACGGAGCGTCAGGAATCGCCATGGTGGTCTCGAACGCATCCCATTTGCCGCCCCGCTCTGAGACATAAAGCAGGCTGCGCCCGTCCGGACTGAAGCTGACATCCCGCTCGTGCTGCGGGGTGGTGGTCACCCGGCGGGTTTTGCCGCTCGCGGTTTCGACCACAAAAATTTCGCCCCGCGCCACCACGGCAAGCTGAGAACCATCCGGCGAGGAGGCGATCTCGGTCGCCGCGTCGTTGACCTTGGCGTAGAAGGACCCGGCGAGCATCGTCCCCTGGGCGATTCGCACCTCGACCCGCACCGGTTCCTTCGCACCCTTGGCCAGTTTCCAGATTTCGCCGTCATAGCCGTAGACCAGATCGTCCTGGTTAGTGCGGCTCAGGAAGCGCACTGGATGATGCTGATGAAAGGTCACCTGCACCGGCTCCCCTGCACCGGTGAAAGGTCGCCGCCAGACATTGAACGACCCGGATTGTTCACTGAGGTAATAGATGCTTTTACCGTCCGCGCTCCACAGCGCATCGCGGTCTTCGCCCCGGAAGGTGGTGATCTGCCGATGAGTCGCGTCTTTGGTATCGAACGCCCAAATATCGCGGGCTGCCTCGGAAACGGCGTGTTTGCGCCACTCGTTTTCCTGCGACGGGCGGTTGGTGTAAAGCAGAGTGCGCCCATCCGGGCTGGGCGCTACGTCGAGCGCCTGCAGGGGAATGACCAGCCGCTCGCGGCCACCGCCAACCGGGACCGAGTAGAGCTGACCGGCCCCGCCCAGACTGTAACCGCCGAAGGCTTCCTTGGCGTCGCCCAGCCGCACCGAGCCGAAATACACCGACGCGCCATCCGGCGAGAAGGCATAGGGCGTGTCGTTCGAGGAGTGGAAGGTCAGCCGCTGGATATCGCCGCCCCGCGCCGGCATTACGAATACATCGGCGTTGCCGTGACGCATGGAGGCGAACGCGATCTTGCTGCTGTCGGGGGACCAGACCGGTTGCGTGGCGTAGAACAGGGCGCTGGTCAGCGGCAGTGCTTCGCCGCCGCCAGCGGGAACCCGCCAAATCTGCCCACCATAGACGAAGGCAATGGACTGTCCATCAGGCGAAATGGCGGGGTAGCGCAGCCACAAGGGGCGGTCGGAAGGGTCTGTCTGGGCGATGGACGGGGACGCGCCGCTCAGGGCCGGCGAGAGTCCAGCCAGCAGGAGACCGGCCAGAACTGGAGATAGACGAAAACGGCGCATAAAGCTCTCCGGTGGGGATGACGAGGGCGGCGGGCCATTGCAGAAACCCTCGGCCCGCCGCTCAGGCAGGATCGGGCTTAATTCGAGACTGTACAAACGCCGTGGGCACCGTGCTTGCCGGTGTAAGTCAGGAGTGGCGAACCATCGGGATTGATGGCGATAGACAGGGTGATATTGGATCCGGTGGCTTCAAAGTAGTTGTCGTTGAGCTTTTTGAACTGGGTTTCCTTGCCGTTGAAGTAAACCGGACCGCCTTCATCGGTATGCACCTCGACGCCGCCAGGACAGGTGGCGTTAAACGACGGGAGCTTGGGCTTGGCCGAGCCGCTCGACGCCGTTCCTCCGCCAGTGCGCCCCATACGGTCATCGTCATCACGACCCAGATAGCTGTAGTGCCCATCCTGAACCCGACCCCGGCGATCAAATTCACAGGTGAATGACAAGTCCCGGTGTCCACCGCGATCGAAGGAAACCCGGCCGTTACCGGTCAGGGTACGGTCGCGCAAATGCGGATAGGTCAGCTCCAGATCGCGAACCGGGCCATGATCCCGATCCAGATGGCGGCGGATTTCATTGCTGCATTCCTGCTTCAGATAACCCATGTCGTCGAATGGCGAATTCTCGCCCCGGTCATAGGCGCTGCGTTTATCATCATGATTCTTGTCGCCACTGGCCGCCGCGGCAATCAAGGCCAAGCCAAGGACGCCTGCGCCGACCAACGCCGCCGTTTTTTTGTCGGAGTCGGAAACCACTTCAGGGCTGACGTTCCAACTCACCACCTCACGGTGATCGATCCGGCAGTTGAACCGATGATCCTTTTTGTCCCGGTCCTTAACCAGACCGGACACGTTGTAGGAACGACGGCCCGTCTCCTGGGCGGTCACGCCATGTGCTCCTGAGTATCTTGAGTACTGGGAGTCATCGAAGATTTTGGATTGGCAATCCTCAATGGCGTCGGTCTGGTCGTAGGCAAAGGCGGTGGGTGAGGCCATGGCTGCGGCAACGGCCATGCTCAACACGCTATTCAAGCGCTTACTCATCGGCATTGGAATGATTCCTCGGTGGTGAATTTAAGGCGGTACAACATTGACAGGAAGCGGCTATTTATATGAATTATATTGAAAAAACAATCATGGTTTGTCTGTAAGGATTTTCCTGACAGAGAATCCCAATTGATGAAATAGTAACGGCTTGTTCAAAAATTCAGGTGGATGGGTGACAAATCTCTACGCGATTTTGCTGCTATGGACCGGATTCCTGTTCGCTGGCCCGCTCGCCGCCGGTGAGTCCGGTTCCGATTTATTGACTCCCGCAGAACGCGCCTGGCTGGCCGAACATCCGGACATTGTGCTGGGCGTCGGCGAGGAATGGGCGCCAGCGGTAGTTAAAGACGCCAATGGCCGGTTTGCCGGATTCGCCTTCGACCATGTCGAGTTGCTGAACGCCAAACTGGGAACCCATTTCCGGCTACAGGCGGGACCCTGGCATACCCTGGTCGAAGCCGCTGAAACCCGCCGGATCGCCGGCCTGACCCTGACCATGCCCCTGGAAGCGCGCAAAGCCCATTTTCTTTTCACGCAGCCCTTTCACGCGGTTCAGTACTTCATCTATCTGCGGACTGGACAGCCCTTGCCGAATAACGGCATCAGCGGATTTCGGGGCCAGCGGGTCGGCTATCTCAAGGGCATCCTGTATTTGCGTAACCTGCTAGCCGCGCATCCGGGCATTGAAGCCACGCCGCTGGACAGTAACGAGGCGCTGGCCTATGCCTTGTTGCGCGGTGAGGTCGACGCCGTGATCGATTCCTATGCCCTGGAATACTGGCGAGCCAGCAACGGCGTCCTGGGTTTCAGTCCCCTGCAAATGGTGCCCGGAACTCAAAGCAACCTGGTCATCTCCGTGCGCAAGGACTGGCCGGAGCTGGTCACCATCCTGAACAAGGGACTCGCGGCGATCACCGCAGCGGAACAGGCGGAGCTGTATCGGCGCTCGTTTGGTCAGGACTATCTGAGCCGCACGGCGCTGGTGCGGACGACCCTGACTGCCGAACAGCAAGCCTGGCTGGCCGAACACCCGGTCGTGCGGGTCGGCATTGATGCG
Organism: Candidatus Competibacteraceae bacterium; assembly: GCA_003989075.1. Classification (GTDB taxonomy): domain Bacteria; phylum Pseudomonadota; class Gammaproteobacteria; order Competibacterales; family Competibacteraceae; genus RXIX01. The sequence continues at coordinate 19,225 of RXIX01000040.1, forward strand.
CACTGGGCGCCGGTGGAATTTGTGGATGAAACTGGCCAACCCCAGGGGATTTCCGTGGCGTATTTGCAGCGTCTGGAAAAACTGCTGGGTCTGCGCATCGAATTTGCTCAGGGGCTGACCTGGGCCGAGGCGAAACAGCGGCTGGCCGATGGCAGCATTGATGTGTTGCCCACCATCGCGATGACGCCGGACCGGCAACATTCGCTGCATTTCACCGAACCTTATCTCTCCTTCCCGGTGGCGATTTTCTCCGCTGCGGACGTCGCCTATCTGGGCGATTTGCGTGCGCTCGAAGGGAAGACCGTGGCCATCGTGCAGGGCGAAGCGTTGCAGGACTGGCTGCACCAGGACTGGCCGCAACTGACGCTATTGCCGGTCGCCAATACCCGCGAGGCGTTGCGCAAAGTGGCGGAGGGCGCAGCGTTCGCCTTCGTCGGCAATCTGGTCACCACTAGTTACTACATTGGTCAATCCGGCTTGATGCAGATCCGGGTGGTCGGTGAAACACCCTACGTCTATCCGCTCAGCATGGGGGTGCGGCAGGACTTGCCCATGCTGGCCGGCATTCTGCAAAAGGGCCTCGATGCCATCCCCAGGAGCGAACAGGACGCCATTTACCATGACTGGATTTCCATCCGGTACCAACACGGCATTGACTACGGTTTGTTGTGGCGGATCATGGGGCTAGCGGCGCTGATCCTGCTGATCATCGGGTACTGGAATCGCCGCCTGGCCTATGAAGTTCAGCAGCGTACGGCTGATCTGTATCAGGCCAATAACCGGTTGCGGCAACTGGCGATGGAAATCTCGCTGATCGAAGAACGGGAACGGCAACGCCTGGCGGGGGAGTTACACGACAGTCCGATGCAGAAACTGGCGCTGGCGCAGTTCCAGATTGTCGCCGGCGTCCGGCACCGCGACGCGGAGGCGGCAGAGCATCTCGACACGGGACTTGAACTGCTACGGGAAGCGTTACAGGAACTGCGCACCTTGCAATTTGAACTCAGCCCCCCGCTACTCTATCAGGAAGGTCTTAGCGCAGCGCTGGACTGGCTGGCCACTAACGCGACCCGGCGTTTTGGCGTTGCCCTGACCTTTGCCGGCCCGGATGTCCTGCCCGCGCTGGAGCGGAATCTGGCAATTGTCCTGTTTCAATGCGTCCGCGAGCTGGTTTATAACGTCGCCAAACACGCGGGCGCCACGGCAGGCCGGATTGAACTCACACAACACGGGCAAGCCGTGCGCGTGACCGTCCAGGACAATGGTCAAGGCTTCCCTGCGGCGGGGATGGCGTCATCCAGCGTCGGCGGCTATGGCTTGTTCAGTATCCGCGAACGGCTGGCGCTGCTGGGCGGCGAGCTGACCATTGCCCTGGACACGGGCGGATCACACGTCTCCATTCAAGCGCCACTGGCGCCTGTCGGTCAGCACCCGCAAGGATGAGTGCGTTATGGCGATTACGATATTACTGGCCGACGACCATGTACTGTTTCGTCAGGGACTGGCGCTGCTGGTGCGTGAACACGGCAATTGGCAGGTGGTCGGCGAAGCGAGCCATGGCGAAGAAGCCGTTGCGCTGGCGGCGACGCATCAACCGCACATTGCCGTGCTGGATGTCGAGATGCCGGGAATGAACGGTATTGAGGCCGCGCGCCGCATCCGGCAGGGGTCGCCGGAAACCCGGATTGTGGCGTTGTCGATGTACGGCGATGCGCACTATCAGGAGCGGATGTTCGAGGCGGGCGCTTCGGCCTACGTATTGAAGAACGAGGCCATCGACGACCTGGTCGAGGCTATCCAGACCGTCCTGCGCGGTGACCGTTTCGTCAGTCCCACCGCCGCACCGAATAGCCCCACGGTCGCGCGGCGCAGCGCCGAACTCGACCGCCGCGCCTTGACCGAGCGGGAGGTCAGCGTCTTGCGGCTGCTGGCGCAGGGTCAGCGCACCCGGGAGATCGCCGCGACACTCGGCATCAACGCGAAAACGGTAGAAACCTACCGCGCCCGGATCATGCTCAAACTCGGCATCGACAACCTGCCCGGTCTGGTGAAGTTCGCTATCCGTGCGGGTATTGCATCGATCCGGTTTTGACTGGGCCGGGCCGCGCGCCGCTGTACCCGCTTCAGCCTTCGCTGGCGCCACGCCCGTACACATCCTCGAAACGGACGATGTCGTCTTCGCCCAGATAGCTTCCCGACTGCACCTCGATGATTTCCAGCGGAATCTTGCCGGGATTGGTCAGGCGGTGCTGCACGCCGACCGGGATATAGGTGGACTGGTTCTCGGTGAGCAGAAACTCCTCATCACCGCGATTGACCCGGGCGGTGCCACTGACCACGATCCAGTGCTCAGCACGATGGTGGTGCATTTGCGAGGAAATGCAGGCGCCGGGACGGACCAGGATGCGCTTGACCTGGAAACGCTGATCCAGGTCGATGGAGTCGTAAAAACCCCAGGGCCGGTAGATCTTGCGATGCAGCGAACCTTCCGGGCGCCGGCTGGCCTTGAGCTGCTCGACGATGGTTTTCACCTCCTGCACGCGCTCCTTGCTGGCCACCAGCACGGCGTCGGCGGTTTCCACCACGACCAGATGCTCAACACCCACCGTGGCAACCAGGCGCGAACCGGCATCGATATAGGAATCACGGCTATCGACGCTGAGTACATCGCCACGCTCGATATTGCCATCGCTATCGCGTGCACCTACTTCCCACAGCGCCGACCAGGAACCGACATCGTTCCAGCCCACCGCCAGCGGCATCACCACGGCATGCCCGGTTTTTTCCATCACCGCGTAATCGATGGAATCCTTGGGGCAGGCACTGAACGCGGCGCGATCCAGCCATAGGAAATCACGGTCGGCGCGGCCATTGTTCAGCGCCTGCTGGCAGGCGGCCAGCATCGCCGGTGCCAAGCGCTCCAGCTCGGCCAGAAACACCGAGGCGCGGAACATGAACATGCCGCTGTTCCAGTAATAGTCGCCGCTGTCCAGATAGGATTGGGCGGTAGCGGCATCGGGCTTTTCGACGAAGCGACTGACCTCGCACACTCCCGAATCATCCAGCGGCGCGCCGGCCTGGATATAGCCATAACCGGTTTCCGGGGCGGTCGGCACGATGCCAAAGGTGATCAGGCGACCCGCCCGCGCCTGGGGCACCACCTGCTGCACGGCGGCGCGGAAACCGGCGATATCGGCGATGACGTGATCGGCGGGCAGGATCAGCAACAGCGGATCGCCACCGCTGGCCTGGGCCTGCAAGGCCGCGACCGCCACTGCCGGCGCAGTGTTGCGACCGACCGGCTCCAGAATCACCGTAGGCGGCTGGATGCCAACCGCGCGCAACTGTTCGGCGACCATGAAGCGGTGTTCCTCGTTGCACACCACCAGTGGTGCGCTGCTGTCGGCCAGGCCGACCAGGCGCAGCGCCGTGTTCTGCAGCATGGTGTGCTCATCGACCAGCGGCAGGAACTGCTTTGGATAGGCCTCACGCGACAGCGGCCACAGCCGGGTACCGCTACCGCCGGAGAGAATGACAGGGACAATCATGCGGATGCACCTCGACCAATGGCGTAGTAGACAAAGCCCTGCTCGTGCAGGTAATCAGGCTCATAGAGATTGCGGCCATCGAATATGACCGGCTGCTTGAGCTGTTCGCGGATCGCGGCAAAATCGGGACTGCGGAACAGAATCCATTCGGTGACGATGATCAGCGCATCGGCGCCGGCCAGCGCGTCCATTGGCCGCTCACAGAGTTGCAGATCGGGCCGCTCGCCATAAATACGCCGCGCCTCGATCATCGCTGCCGGGTCATGTGCCCGCACCGTGCAGCCGGCGTCCCACAGCGCTTCAAGCAGCACCCGGCTGGGCGCCTCGCGCATGTCGTCGGTGCCGGGCTTGAATGCCAGCCCCCATAGGGCAAAGGTGCGCCCGCGTAGGTCGCCCTGGAAATGGCGCTGGATCTTGCTAAACAGTACGGTCTTTTGCCGCTCGTTGACCGATTCCACTGCCTGCAGCAGCGCCGCTTCATAGCGGATGCTACGGGCGGTGTGCTCCAGAGCCTTCACATCCTTGGGAAAGCAGGAGCCGCCGTATCCGGCGCCCGGATAGATGAAATGGTAACCGATGCGCGGATCGGCGCCGATGCCAACCCGCACTTTCTCGATGTCTGCACCGAGCCGTTCGGCCAGATTGGCCATTTCGTTCATGAAGCTGATCTTGGTGGCGAGCATGGCGTTGGCGGCGTACTTGGTCAGTTCCGCCGAGCGCACGTCCATTTCAATCAGCCGGTCGCGGTTGCGATTGAACGGTGCGTACAGGTTGCGCAATTGCACGGTGGCGCGGTGATCGTCGCTGCCGACGATGATCCGGTCGGGACGCATGAAATCCTGAATCGCCGCGCCTTCCTTGAGGAATTCCGGATTGGAAACCACCGAGAATGGAATGTCCCGGCCCCGCTCGGCCAGCACGGCAGCAATGGTTTCATGCACTACGTCGGCAGTGCCCACCGGCACGGTGGATTTGTTGACCACCACCCGATAGTCCTCAAGGTGCTGGCCGATGCTGCGGGCTACGGCGCGCACATGCTGCAAATCAGCGGAGCCGTCCTCGTCCGGCGGTGTACCGACTGCGATGAACTGGAACAGGCCGTGGGCGACGCCTGCGGCGATATCGGTTGTGAAGCGCAGGCGACCGGCCGCGCTGTTGCGCCGCACGACCTCATCAAGGCCCGGCTCGTGAATCGGAATCTCGCCACGCTGGAGCATGGCCACTTTGCGCGGATCGACATCGACGCAGAGCACGTCATTGCCAACTTCAGCGAAACAGGCGCCGGTGACCAGGCCGACATAGCCGGAACCGAACAGGGTGATTTTCATGGGGTGTGGACTCGTCTTGGAAAATTCGCAGGCGCTGCTGGTGTCACACCAGCGGGTTTGCCAGCCAATTTACCATATCCCGGTCCGTCAGCCGTCAGATCGGCCTGCATCGCGCCGGCAATGACGAAGGTGCGATCATGCGCTGCGTGAAGCAGGTCATCTTTTGGTGGGACAGTTTCTCGCGAAAGTCCATCAGATCGGCGCTGTCGTCCAGGGCGGCGCGCACCGGGTCGAGCAGGGTGTTGATCAGCGGCCCGGCCTCATTGCCCAGGTGCTCCACAGCGGCATCGAGCCCGGCCAGACCCGTAGGGGCAGGCCCCCGTGCCTGCCCTGTGTGCCGTGTCGGTTCTGTCTGGATTCCCGCATGCGCGGGAATGACGTGTCGAATCCGGGCGACCACGGGGGGCGCCCCTACCCGAGGGGGAACGATTCATGGTGTGGTTGACGGCGGCCGGTGTGCCCAGTAATTCCGCCGCTTCGTCGGGATTGGGTAGGCCGAACTTATCGCGCACGAATGGGCTTGCGGGCCGATGAAGGGGCGGATGATGTGGAAATTCTGCGCTACATCGAGCGCTATAGGCACCGCCGCGACTTGATCTACGTCTATCGCGTGGTCGCTGCTAACTGTATTGGATTAGGCCTTCAGACGGGAAGAGGAAGATGCGAAAGAAAAAGAGAAGATAATGTTTCAATCCTTGTTGTATTGGATTAGGCCTTCAGACGGCCCACGGATGGTGCACCCGAGGAGTACGAGTACTTGTTTCAATCCTTGTTGTATTGGATTAGGCCTTCAGACCTTGATACTGTGCGGTTGCATTGACGCACCGCTGTAATCGTTTCAATCCTTGTTGTATTGGATTAGGCCTTCAGACCGCTTTATTCCAGGACAGAGCGGCGTGGCGCATTAAAGTTTCAATCCTTGTTGTATTGGATTAGGCCTTCAGACGCGACGTTGAGAGTTCCCAGGAGCTGGGCAATCTCGTTTCAATCCTTGTTGTATTGGATTAGGCCTTCAGACGGCATGGGTGGGCGCATCTAAGCGGCTGCTAGCCGCGTTTCAATCCTTGTTGTATTGGATTAGGCCTTCAGACTAGGACTGAACTTCGAAGTAGCAAGACTGATTGCGTTTCAATCCTTGTTGTATTGGATTAGGCCTT
>RXIX01000041.1 GCA_003989075.1 Candidatus Competibacteraceae bacterium
TATAGCGTCCATTGTTCGATCACCAGCTTGATGCTCAGGTCCTGACGGCGGGCGATGATGCGCTCGGGCAGGTCGAGGTTGATTTGGCTGGTGGGGACATAGGCCGGGTATTCGATGATCCAGCCGTCCTGCTCCAGACGGCTCAGGTGGCCGCTGGCGTCAGTGTGCAGGGTGGGCTTGGAATCGGGTTGCGGCAGGCCGCGAATCCAGTAGCGCAGACCATTGACCGGCAGGCGCACACCGAGAGCCTGTTCAACCAGGGTATCCGCGTCGGGTGCGGTCCAGTTCTGACCATCCTGGGTTTGAATGCGCACCTCCACACCGCTGCTTTCAATCAGCACGCGCCCTTGGCCAAGAGGACCACTCAGGTCAATGCGGTAATCGGCGCCCTGTTGCGCCCATTGAAAGCGGGCATGCCAGCCATCGCCGCCGTTGATGACGCCAATACGGCCTTCACTGCGCCATTCGGTCAGCCGCGCCAGGCGGGTCTGGCGAACGCTCCAGGCACTGTCATTGTCCGGGGTCGGGGTCGGTGGCGTCGCACAGGCGGTGAGCAGGGTGAGGAGAAGGATGATCTTTGGCCAATCGGATTCAAAAGGCATCATAGCCGCACCACTGACAAGGTTCCAAAAGCAATCGCCCAGCCAATAAAAGCGGTGAGTAATGCCCAGCGAAATTGTCGGGCAAATTTATCCCGGAATTGTTGGGCTTGATCTTCAGAATCCTGTAGTTTTTTTCTTACCTGCTTGATTGATTCCTCAAGCATGGCCTGAATTTTTTTTTGCGCTACCAAATCGTCCAGCACAGCCTGTTGGATCTCAAGATGCTGGTACAAGTGGGTGAGCGAACGGTCCGTTCGCTGCTGCCATTCGTCATGAATCTGCTGATGCTGCTTGAGAGCGATTTCCCAACGGTTCTGCTGTTGATTCAGCTGTTCTTCAAGTTGTACTAATCGAGCTTCGGCCTGCGTGCGGGCGGACGCGAATTGTTCTGCATAATGTTCAGGTAACCGGGCAGCTTCATCTATGAGATGCTTGAGATGTTCATAACACGGCTGCATGTCCTGGAAGGTCGTTTGAATATCCGTTAACACCTGCAGCGCGGTAATGGCATCCTGGAGTTGGGTTTCCAATCGGGCGACTTCTTTCTCGAACGATTCCAAATTCATCGGGAGGATCGCTTCTTCACGGAAGGGAGGGCGCGGGATGCTGGCAGGACATCCCAGTCGGCGGGATTTGCCACTTGGTGGCCAAGGTCTTCAACTGCTGAAGTGGATCGCTCAGGCGGCGCAGGGTACGCACCTTGGCGATGCCGTATAGGGCGCGATAAGCGGGGGAATCGCGGCCCAGCAAAGGTTCACATGTCTGTATCCAGCGCAGGAGTGCGCCTGGATCGGTCGTGCAGAGGTTAAGATCGTTCAGCCAGCGCACGGCTTCTTCGGCGTCGATCTCCGCGCCAGCACGATAGAACAGCACCAGCAAGGTATCCAGTGTGAGGCCCTGCTGGCGACCTTCCTTGAAACCGGTGCGGAAGTAGCTAAAAGCCTGGCGTTGCCGGGCAGGGATTTGCCATGACAGAGCGCCAGCCAGATACAGCGCCGGCAGCGAGGTGGGGTCACCTTCCAAATGCCGGGTAGCCCGGGCCAGCATTCCCTTACTAACATCACGATCCAGAACCTGGCGAATAAAATCGTGCAGCGCGGCTGGTTCTTCCGGTTCCGCCGCCCGAAGCAGGTCGTTCAGCCGCCGGACCAGTTCATCCAGATCGACGTTGCCGCCCGGATCGGTGGCCCGTTCCTGTTTGAAGTCCAAATCCGGCACGCAGACATCACAGAATCCACAACGGTAATCATCCGGTACCACATCTTTATTGAAAAGGTTGAGCAGCGTGACTCGCCGACAGATATTCTCGGCGGCGCGCACATAGTCCAGTTCATTGCGCAGCATTTGCAGGCGCATGGTGCGAACCCGCGAATAAACCCGCCGCAGCAGGGTACCAATCGCTTTCTTAAGCAGAGCGATTTCCGGGCGGGTATGTTCCGCCGGCCAAGGCGGAATGCCACATTGCGTCGCCAGTTCGGCTAAGGTCTGCATCGGCGCGGTGATGTCATCAACATCACGACGTCGACCACGCTCCAGAAAACGTTCGACGTGAACGAGCAGGGCTTGAGGTTGCCAGTGAACCTCGAATTCCACCTCGAACTGCCAACTTTTCAAGCCAGAGTATTGAAGGGTGTAACTCCGCACGATCCCAAGCTGCTGGAGGCGGTACAGCGCCAATTGATAGACGGTCTGCTTACGGTCGGCGTCAGAGGCATCGTTGGCGCCATCGCTACCGTGCTTGCTGGGGATGTAATCATCATAACTGGCCAAGGGCTTGCCAGCTTTGAGCCGCCGATAGACAGCATAAGCCGTTTCGCAGTCCGCCTCGACGCCGGGATAGCTGTCCTGGATAAAACGCGCCTGGTGACTGAAATCGCAAAGCACTTTCAGGCTGTAGGGGTGGGGGCACTTACGGAATTTAAAACTGTCGGGGTCGGTCATGCAGCGCGGCATCTCACCCTGATCAATCGTGTCGCGGATACAAGCCTCGGTCGGTGGAATATAGAGCAAAGCGACGTGAGCGCGCTGATTAGCACGTCCAGCGCGCCCAGCTTCCTGGTAATAGCCTTCCAGGCCACTGGCAAAGGCATGATGGACTACAAAAGATACATTGCGCTTGTTAATGCCCATGCCGAAGCCTTTTGTGGCGACCAGCAACGGAAATCGATCCTGTTGAAAATCTTCATGATGCTGTTGCAGAGTAGTGTCCCAATCGGCGACACGCTGGGGTTGGGCGAAAACTTCAGAACAGTCCCGGCATTTATGCGCATCACGCCCAAAACTGGCCTGCGCGGCTTCCTGGGGGGTGGCTTTCCAATAGTCATGCGAGCCGCACTGTGGACACACTTTGGGCACTCGGCTGGCATGGCTGCGAATCTGGTCTTTTGAGAAGCCCAGTGTCCTGCGCAATTCGGCAGCAATCTGGGCCGTACCTTCGGCAAAGGTGGTTCTGCCATGTGGGTCAGCGTAAATGGCGAACACAATGCCCGCTTTCCGGTAACGGTCGTCGTTTGCTTCCCGGCAAGCGAACCCATACGGCTGGCCGAGGGCGCGTGGCAGGTCGTCGGTTAGCAAGTGCGCCAGGGCCTTGCTCTTGGCGCCGGCTTCGGCAGGAACAGGGTGGACCGAAAGACTGATGTTGCGGCGATCGCTGCTGGCAGTCTGGAGCAAGTCATCGGGCGCAAGCTGCAAGGTGTCTAGCATATCCGCCCTGACCAACGGAGATGCCGTAGCCGTCAGGGCCAGCAGGGGCACCCGGCGCCGGGCGCTCTCTTCCAGGAGACGCCGTAACCGGGGAATTTGCAGGTAGGCGGGGCGGAAGTCATGACCCCATTCCGACACGCAGTGAGCTTCGTCGATCACCAGTGCGCCGAGCGGCGTGTCGGCCAGCGATGCGCGCAATTCGTCGTTGAACGTTTTGATTTGCAGCCGTTCGGGGGCGATGTAGAACAGCCGGTAGCGCTGATTGTGGAATAAATCATCCAACCGCCGTTGACGCTGTCCGGCGCCATCAGTGCTGAGGATGGAATCCACGCAAGTCCAACCCAGTCGGTGCAGCGCACCAACCTGATCCTGAATGAGCGCCTTGAGTGGGCTGATCACCAGCGATACGTGGAGACTGAGCAGAGCGTAGAGCTGAAATACCAGCGATTTGCCAAAGCCGGTCGGCAGGATGCCAATAGCATCCTGTCCGCGCAGTGAGCGCTTTAAGAGGTCGATCTGCTGATCTTTTAATTCGGGCACCTGAAAGTAGCGCCGGGCGAAGTAATCAAGGATGGGGCGCGCCAGCTTGATCGGCATGGGCAACTGGGTGGGTAGGCGTTGCCAACGGGCAGCGACACGTTGTCCCCAACCGGACAAATCATCGAAGGTACGGGATGCAGACGTATCGACGCATGTGGAGACGGTCACCCTCAGTGCGTCTTCTGGAAAATCGACGGGAAGCACGTCCGCGATGTTCAGGTGAACCGCAGTGTGCGGGGCATCGAGCCGCTCGTGGGGTTCGCGGTCGGATTGCAGGACCTGATGTAACAGTCGCTCTTGCACTTCACGATTGCGGGGGGCGATCAGATATAAATCCAGTTCAGGCAGCGTAATCGACAGCCCATAAAAGTCAGCGACGCGCTCAACCAGACCGAGGGTATCGATCAAGGCCAGGGTCAAGATCGGCATTCCACCGCCGATTTCGGCCACCGTGAGCCGCGCATGGCACCGTTCGCTGGCACGGGCCAGGAGAGCCAAGGCGATGCGTTGTGCATCTGGATAGCGTTGAGGCAGCGCGGCCAATAGCCAAGCCAGATGCAGGAGATCCAATGTCTCGGCAGGTTCCAGCAGGGGCTGTAGCAAGGCATCCTGCTTGATGATGCGACGGAGCGCGAATTCCGCTTTATCCTGTTGTACGTCGTGCCAACTGATCGGGAAGTAGTGAAAACCGGCCTGAGTCAGCTCCCGTTGACGGGCTTTTTCACGATCAAACCGGTCGGCCCCGTCATGGTAGGTTTTGCCTTCGATCTCCAGTGCATAGCGCCTTTCTCCCTCCAGCACGAAGTCGATGCGCCGTTCCACCCGCTGCGAATCCCGAAAAGGTACTTGGGGTTTCAGGTAACGCAACCCATCCAGACCGCACAGCGGTACAAAGACGCGCTCGATAAATTCCCGTTCCGCCCAGTGTTCATCATTCTCATCATTCTCGTCATGTTCCAGCCTATAGTGCTGGAAATAGGCATCAGGCGAGAGAAATTCCGGGGTCCGTTCAACATCGAGTTGCAGCAACTGCCTCAAAAGAGCGTCTGGTTTAGTTTGCCAGTAGTCGTAGGTTTGGTACTGGCCGGCTTCATAATTGAGTTGTGTAGGAGACTGAAAAGTACAGGTAACGCGTGCAGGAGCCTGTTCGGCAGCGGCCTTGAGGACGGTAAATCGCAGCGACAACGGCAGCGCACCCAGCGGTTCCTGCGGCGTTGCGCCCAACAAGGTGCAGCCGCACAGGTGATAACTCAATAGCCAGAGGTCGGCGGCGGTATTATTCACCACCCCAGCCGCTCCTGTACCTTTCGCAAATACGGACTGTCTGGATTTTTATCCAGCGACTCGCGCCAGATTTTTTTAGCCTCATCGCGCTGGCCTGCAGCCCACAGCACTTCGCTCAGATGCGCGGCAATTTCGGGGTCGGGATTGAGCTGATAGGCGCGGCGCAGAAATTCCAGCGCCTTGGTGAAATCGCCCAGCCGGAATTGCACCCAGCCCATGCTATCCAGCACCGCCGCATCATCGGGCAACAGTGCCAATGCCTGTTCAATATAGCCCAGCGCCTCCTGATAGCGGTCAGTGCGATCCGCCAGGGTATAACCCAGTGCATTCAGCGCTTGGGCGTTTTTCGCATCCTTGGCCAGAATGGCGCGCAGATCGCTTTCCAGAATATCCATACGATCAATCTTTTCAGCGGCCAGTGCCCGCGCATACAGCAAATCCGGATCGTTGGCCAGTTCGCGCAGTGCCGCATCCAGCACGGCAAAGGATTCCGGATAATGCCCGGCTTCACGCAGGGCATCGGCCTGCGCGACATATAGCGCCACGCTGCTTTGTGGATTATTGCGGCGCAGTGCGCTGAAATGCTGCTCGGCAGCAGCCAGATCGCCGCCCTTGGCCAGCATCACGCCTACGCGCATTTGCGCGGTCAGATAACGCTCATCATCAGCCACCCGGCCATACCATTCGCGCGCCCGCGCATAATCGCCGCGCTGTTCCTCCAGCCGGCCCAGTTCAAAATAGGCATCGGCCAGCCGGGTACTGCGCTTGATCAATTCCAGGAAATAGCTTTCCGCCAGATCGAACTGACGGGTTTCAGCGGCGAGCAGGCCAAGAGCGTAGAGCGAATCGGTGTCCTTGGGATTCTGATTGAGCAGGGTGGCGAATTCGCGGCGGGCCTTGTCCAACTGCCCGGATTCAATCAGCAAGCGTGCATAGCTCATGCGCAGGTTGCGATCACGCGGCATCGCCGCTACCGCGCGGGTCAGGCTGGCCAGGGCTGCATCACGCTGACCCTGTTCGAGCAGAATGCGTGTGCGCAACAGGTGCGCCGGCGCCAGCTTGGCATCCTGGGCCAGAGCCAGATCCAGGCCGGCCAGCGCCTGCTCGCGATCGCCGGCAGACAGCGCCAGCAGCGCATAGTAATACTGGGCAAAGGCCGAGCGCGGGTTGCGGTCGCGGAACTGGCGCATCACCTGCAAGGCCAGCGCCTTGTCATCAATCTGGCTCAGCAGCGAGGCCACCGTGGCATAGCCCTGCTGCTTGTCCTTGCGGATGGCCGGGCGGCGGATCGCGTCCAGCAGGTCCAATGCTTCGCTGGCCTGGCCGTTGCGCAGCAGCGCCAGCGCCAGCGCCTGCCGCGCCTGATCATCATTCGGGGCCAGTGTTTGCCAGTGCCGCGCCAGACGCAGGGCAGCAGGGTGATCCTTGACCAGCAGCGCCAGCAGCGCAGCGCGTTCGACGATCTTCGCATCGCTGCTGGACATGGCGACCTGCTGGTAGTATTCCAGCGCTACATCGAGCTGCTCACGCTTGCCAGCGACTTCCGCCGCCAGAATCTGATACATCAGTTGCGAGCGTTCACTCACCTGCAGCGGCGGACGAATCGGGAATTCGCTCTCAGCCGGCGCTTGTGCATCCACCACGGTCGCGCAGCCGCTCAGCAGCAGACCGCTCAAACCCAATACCTTCAGCAGGAATCTGTTCATCAAGATTTTCCGCGAGAAACCCCGGCATTCATGCCGGGGAGGGATAGCGGGCCGTCCGCAAGGACGGCATCTGTTTGGTTAAGCTGTTGCTTCGCAAGGCCCACAAAATAAAGTATAATTTGTGAATGTCTTGCCGCGCCTACCGTTACCGCTTCTACCCGACGCCCGACCAGGTGATAAACCTGAATCAGACGTTTGGCTGTGTGCGGTATATCTACAACCGTTCCCTGCGCTATCGGCAGGATGCGTGGTATGAGCGTCAAGAAAATATCTCCTATCCGCAAAGCTCAACGTTGTTGACTGCGTGGAAGAAAGAGCCGGAACACGTTTGGCTGAATGAAGTATCCAGCGTGCCGTTGCAGCAGTCGCTGCGCCACTTACAAACGGCATACCGTAACTTCTTCCAGGGCCGGGCAAAGTATCCGCGCTTCAAGAAAAAGGATGACCAGCAATCAGCGGAATACACCACGTCCGCATTCAAGTGGGACGGTGAATCACTCAAGCTGGCCAAGCAATCCGAGCCGTTGAACATTCGCTGGTCACGGCGATTCAAAGGCAAGCCCACGACCGTGACCGTTTCCCGCGATACGGCTGGACGGTATTTCGTGTCCCTGCTGGTCGAAGAAGAAACAGCCCTGCTGCCCGTGATTAACGCAACCGTCGGGATTGATGTTGGGCTTAAGGATGTAGCGGTAACGTCGGACGGTGTGGCATATGGCAATCCGCGCCACACAGCCCGATATGCCGCGCGGCTGGCCAAGTACCAAAGGCGCATGGCGCGCAAGCAGAACGGCTCGAAGAATCGGCACAAGGCCAAGCTCAAGGTGGCCCGCGTCCACGCCAAGATTACCGATTGCCGCAAAGACTTCACCCATAAATTGACCACTACGCTGATCAACGAAAACCAAGTGATCTGCCTGGAGAATCTGGCGGTCAAGAATAGGGTCAAAAACCCCACGCTGGCGAAGTCAATCAGTGACGCCAACTGGGATGAATTGGTCCGCCAACTGGAATACAAGGCCGGCTGGTATGGGCGAACCGTCGTTGCCATTGACCGCTGGTATCCGTCCAGTAAGCGTTGTTCAAGCTGCGGGTACACGCTGGATAAGCTGGACTTGGCAACCCGGCACTGGGTCTGTCCTGAGTGCAATATGACGCATGACCGCGATGTAAACGCGGCGCGCAATATCAAAGCTGCCGGGCTGGCAGTGTTAGCCTGTGGAGAGACGGTAAATCCGCTTGTTGCGAAAGCAGCCATCGGTTCGACTCGGTGAAGCAGGAAATCTTGATAGTGATGTCAGGAATCCCCGTCCTTACTTCGACTGCGCTCAGTACCAGTCAGGGCGGGGAGGATGTCAACACCAGACTGTATATCGTGATCGCGCGGCCACGATGGGAGCCGCCACAAGTGAAGTTGCACGCGCACGTTGCGCCCGGAGTGCGGCGCGCCTGCGTGGGAATTCAAGTGCCTTAATATAACCCAACGCAGCTATGACCTTGTCATCCGCCGCTTTTATCCCGCAAAATTCCCCAGATTTTCCACCCCTCCGCACCGCAGACCCATCATGTCCCTGCTGGCCCTTGGCCTGAATCACCAGACCGCCCCCATCGGTGTCCGCGAGCGGATCGCCTTTACCTCCGAGTGCCTGCTCCCGGCGCTGCACGATCTGCGTGCCCGCGGCGGCGCCCACGAGGCGGCGATCCTGTCGACCTGCAATCGCACCGAGCTGTATTGCCACCTGCGGGACAACGATGGTCAGCAGGTGGTCGAATGGTTGGCCGAGTATCACCTGCTGCACGGCATCGACCTGCGTCCCTATCTATACCAGCATACCGACCAGCGCGCGGTACGCCATCTGCTGCGGGTCGCCTCAGGACTGGATTCGCTGGTGCTGGGCGAGCCGCAGATTCTCGGCCAGGTCAAGGCCGCCTATCAGGCCGCTAACAGCGCTGGCACCCTCGGCGCACTGCTGGAGCGCCTGTTCCAGCACACCTTCGCCGTGGCCAAGCAGGTACGCACCGATACCCGCATCGGCGCCAGTCCGGTGTCGGTGGCCTTCGCAGCGGTGGGCCTGGCCAAGCAGATTTTCGCCGATCTGCCACGGCGCACCGCGCTGCTGATCGGCGCCGGCGACACCATCGAACTGGTCGCCCGCCATCTGCATGAGAATGCCCTCGGCCGGCTGATCGTCGCCAATCGCACCCTGGAGCGCGCCCATGAACTGGTGGCGCCCTTCAACGGCTACGCCATCGCCCTGGATGACATCCCGGCGCATCTCGGCGAGGCCGACATGGTCATCACCGCCACCGCCAGCCCGGGCCTGCTGCTGGAGGCACCCCTGGTGCGCCGCTGCCTGAAACAGCGCCGCCATGGGCCAATGTTCATGGTCGATCTGGCGGTACCGCGCGACATCGACCCGACGGTAGCCGAACTGGACGATGTGTATCTGTACACCGTCGATGACCTGAAGGACATCATTCAGGAGAATCTGCGCTCACGCCAAGCCGCCGCTGCCCAGGCCGAGGACATCATCGACAGCCAGGTCGAGCACTTCATGGCCTGGCTGCGCACCCAGGACAGCGCCGCCAGCATCCGCGCCCTGCGCCAGCGTGCCGAAATGCTGCGCGATGAGGCTCTGGCCCGCGCCCAGCGCCAGCTCGCCCAGGGCAAGGATCCGGCCGAGGTGCTCAGCGTCCTCGCTCATACCCTGACCAACAAGCTGATTCACGCACCTTGCGCCGGCCTGCGCACGGCCGCCGCCGAAGGCGATGCCGAGACGCTGGCCCTGTTGCGCAACCTTTACCGCCTCCACGACGGCACGCCCCGCCCATGAACCCATCGATGCTCGCCAAGCTGGAACAGCTGGCCGCCCGCCACGAAGAAGTCGGCGCCCTGCTGGCTGAACCGGACATCATCGGCGATAACGATCGCTTCCGCGCCCTGTCGCAGGAATACGCGCAACTGGAACCGGTCGCGCAGGGTTTCCGCGCCTATCGCCAGGTGCTCGATGACCTGACGGCAGCCCGCGAAATGGCCAGCGATCGCGATCCCGAGCTGCGCGCCCTGGCCCAGGATGAGCTGCTCGACGCCGAAACCCGCCGCGCCACGCAGGAACGGGCACTGCAACTGCTGCTGCTGCCGCGCGATCCGCACGACGCCGGCAACCTGTTCCTGGAAATTCGCGCTGGCACCGGCGGCGATGAGGCGGCGCTGTTTGCCGGCGATCTGCTGCGCATGTACGCCCGCTATGCCGAACTGCGCGGCTGGACTCTGGAACTGCTCAGCGACAGTCCCGGCGAGCATGGCGGCTACAAGGAAGTCATCAGCCGCGTCATCGGTCAGGGCGCCTATTCGCGGCTGAAATTCGAATCCGGCACCCATCGCGTGCAGCGGGTACCGGCCACCGAGGCGCAGGGGCGTATTCACACCTCAGCGGCTACGGTAGCGGTGCTGCCGGAGCTGGCCGAGGTCGAACAGGTCGATATCAACCCCGGCGATCTGCGCATCGACACCTATCGCGCCTCGGGCGCCGGCGGCCAGCACGTCAACAAGACCGATTCCGCCATTCGCATCACCCATCTGCCCAGCGGCATCGTGGTGGAATGCCAGGACGAGCGCTCGCAGCATAAGAACCGCTCGCGGGCCATGTCCCTGCTGCAGGCCAAATTGCTGGCGGCGGAACGGGAAAAGCAGACCAGCGCCCAGGCGCACAGCCGCAAGTTGCAGGTCGGCAGCGGCGACCGCTCCGAGCGCATCCGCACCTACAATTTTCCGCAGGGCCGCATCACCGACCACCGCATCAACCTGACGCTGTACAAACTCGGCGATGTGCTGGAAGGCCATCTTGACCCAATCATTGAGCCGCTGATCAACGAATATCAGGCCGACCAGCTCGCTGCGCTGGCCGAATAGGCCACAGTTCACCGCGCCACCAGCACTGCCATGTATCCGACCAGCCTGCGCACGCTGCTTGACGAGGCCACCCGCTGCCTGGCGGCGGTCAGCGATACACCGCGCCTGGATGCCGAAGTACTGCTGGCAGCGGCGCTGCAGCGACCGCGCAGCTACCTGTTCACCTGGCCGGAGCGGGTGCCGGAACCGGCGCAGGCCGCGCGCTTTGCTGCCTGGCTGGAACGCCGCCGGCAGGGTGAACCGATTGCCTATCTGCTCGGCCAGCGTGAGTTCTGGTCGCTGGAACTGCGTGTTACTCCTGATACCCTGATCCCGCGCCCGGAAACTGAATTGCTGGTTGAACTGGCCCTGGATCGGCTGCCGGCAGATCAGGCGCTGACCGTGGCCGATCTGGGTACCGGCAGTGGCGCCATTGCGCTGGCGCTGGCGCGGGAACGGCCGCGAGCACGGCTGATTGCGACCGATCGCAGCGCGGCGGCGCTGGCCGTGGCCCGCGATAATGCCCAGCGGTTGGGCATGGCCCAGATTGAATTTCGCCAGGGCGACTGGTGCGCGGCACTGGCCGGGGAGCGTTGCGCACTGATCGCCGCCAATCCGCCGTATCTGGCTGCCGCCGATCCACACGCGCAGCGCGGCGACCTGCGTTTTGAACCCCGTCAGGCACTGGTTGCCGGCCCCGATGGACTGGAAGCGCTGCGCGTCATCATTGCCACAGCGCCGGATGTATTGACATCGGGCGGCTGGCTGCTGCTGGAACACGGTTACGATCAGGGCGAGGCGGTGCCGGCGCTGCTGCGGGAACGGGGATTTGTGGCGGTCGGCCAGCATCGCGACGGCGCTGGACTCAGTCGCGTCAGCAGCGGGCGCTGGTCGGCTTGAAGGTTTCAAGCGGGGCTTGCTTCAGATAGTCGCGCACCCGGTCGAAGTCGGCCTGTGACCAGCGCAGCCACGGGGCATCCGCCTTGTTTAGCGGCTCCTCGGGCAAGGCCATTATTAAGGCATCGCGGATCGCGTCCAGCCGGGCAAGGCCGCGCTGGGTGACGGCTTCGATGTGGTCGCATCGCCATGGATCATGATGCGGCTGCCAGATATCCGCCTCGGGCTGTTCACCAAGGGCCTTGTACAGCCCGTCCAGCACATGATCGGTCTGGCAGCATGTCAGCGGGTCAAGATCAAAGAGAAGAGGCATTTTGGGTGTCTTTGTGGTATGATACTTATCAGCAGGCCATTCAACCTTGAGATTACGCGAACCGAAAGCGCCTCAAGCGTATCCTTCGTCACAGCAGTAACCTGGACGAGGGGACTTGAATGGCCTGTTTTTTTATTCGTGGACATGAATTGAGACGACATGCATTCGCTGCTGATCTTGGATAAATGAGTTGATGGCGTAGCACACGATTTCTCCATCATGGCGCTGAATATTCCATGTCCATTGTCGGGGATCGCCTGTTGTTGCATCGTTGTCGATTTCTGGAGGTATATCGCGCAACACGTGCGGCAGCCTTAAAATATCGGCTTTCGTTACCTGCTTTGATGTTCCTGCTTTTGGTGATTTTTCACCATGCTTCCATAGAATCTTGACCATTCCGTAGCCACTTCCTGAGCCATGCGCTGCTTTTACTGATGCTCCTTGGACTTTGATTTGTCCATTCTTGTCGGAAATAGCTGGGCCTTTATCCAGAATAGCCTTGAGTTGATCGCCCAGGATGAGTTGTACTGCCTGGGGTGGCGCAAGCGGATGTTGCTTGGCGTACTCATACAACGCTTCGATGTGATGCCGCTCTGCGGCGCGTTCTGGTTCCCGTTGAGTGGATAGTCGATAAACCGTTCTTGGTACGCCATGCTTATCGACAACAACGGTTTTGGCATATAAAGCATTGCCGATCCTGTGAGCCGCCTTAAAAAACAGGATCAGCCCTTTGATCATGCGGGGCCGGCGGCGGGTTGCCAGCGCCTTGCCTTTTGGTTGCGGCTCCTGCTCCTCGATCTGGGTTTGCGGGCCTATCTTCAAAAACCGGCGTTCACCCTGGGCATCTTCCAGAATTGCGCCATCTTCGCCCTGGTCCACCACGCTGAACTGCTGGCTGATGCGCTGCTTTGCGCCCAAAACGTGCTGCCACTTCACCCGATGCGTGCGGCCTTTATCGTCCTTGCCGGTGATGCCGTGCTGGCCCTTGGCGCACACCTTGACGGCCATGGGTCCGTGCTTCGGGTGGTGGATATACAGGCTGTCGCCTAGCTCAACGCCGGGATAGGGCTGGGGCGCGGCCTTGCGCGGCAAGCCAATGCGCCTTCCGGCTTTACTTCCAGCGTCGTCTGAATTTGCTGGGCAAAGGCTTGATGCTGGTCGGTGTGAAGGCTTGCAAGCAGGGGCGGGCGGGTCTACGGTTGTGAAACGGCCCGTTCCACAACGGACAATCCCCGCAAAAAACAGCCATGGCGGAGAGCATCATGCATACCGATCCAGAAGAGCTGTACAAGCAGCGCACCATCAAATTCTGCCCCCTGCACGCCGATCCCGAACAGGCCCGCTCAGCGGCACTCTGGCTGAGCGGCATAAAGGGCGTGCAGCGAGCGCAGCCGCTGTCATCACATGCCCTGAGCGTGATCTATGACCTGCGCCAGATCACCCTGTGCTGCCTGGAACGTGCCCTGGGCGAACTCGGCTATCACCTCGATAACAGCCTGCTATGCAAGCTGAAGCGGGCCCTGTTTCACTACGCCGAAGAGACCCAGCGCGAAAATCTGGCCATCACCCAGGATTGCGAGCTGACGCGCCAGGATGTGTTCCTGAACCGCTACCAGCATCTCGCCCACGGCTGCCGCGATCCGCAGCCGGAGTACTGGCGCGAGTACCAGTAGCACCGCGCCGCTGCGGTTCATCAGGATTCAGATATCCAGGTTGAGCACGTCGAGCGCGTTCTGCTCGATAAAGTCACGGCGCGGTTCGACCTGATCGCCCATCAGGGTAGTGAACACCTCGTCGGCAGCGATGGCATCCTCGATGCGCACCTGCAGCAGGCGGCGGCTGGCCGGATTCATGGTGGTTTCCCAGAGCTGATCGGGATTCATCTCGCCGAGGCCCTTGTAGCGCTGGACGTGCTGGCCGCGCCGGGCCTCATCGAGCAGCCAGCGCATCGCCTCGCTCAGATCGCGCACCGGCTGGCTGCGCTCGCCACGGCTCACCTCGGCCGCATCGGTGAACAGCCCGTTCAGCCGTGCGCCCAACCGGGCCATGGCGGTGTATTCCGGTGAGGCCAGGAACTCGGCGCCCAGCCGGCAATAGCGCGCCAGACTGTGGGTGCGCCGGGCAATGACGATGCTGTGTCCCTCGCCATCGGCGCGCGGTTCGATGCTGGCGTCGTACAGCGATCCCTCGCTGGGCTGCCGGGCCTGCAGCGCCGCCAGCAGCGCATCGGCCCAGACGCGCAGCCGGGCCGCGTTCGTCAGATCGGTCACCGCCAGCGGTGGCTGATACAGCAGTTGTTCCAGCAGAGCGGCATCGTAGCGACGCGCCAGACGGCGCACGATCGCCATCACCGCCATGTAGTCGCGGGCCAGAGTTTCCAGGGCTGTGCCGCTGAGCGCGGGCGCATCCGCTGCCACACGCAGCGCAGCGCCATCCAGGGCCATGGCCAGCAAATAGGCGGACAACTCGGCATCGTCCTTGACGTATTGTTCCTGCTTGCCTTTTTTCACCTTGTACAGCGGCGGCTGGGCGATGTAGATATAGCCGCGCTCGATCAGTTCCGGCATTTGCCGGTAGAAGAAGGTCAGCAGCAGGGTGCGGATATGCGAGCCGTCCACATCCGCGTCCGTCATGATGATGATGCGAAAGTAGCGGATCTTATCGGGATTGAATTCCTCGCGGCCGATACCGCAGCCAAGCGCGGTAATCAGCGTGCCGACTTCGACTGAGGCCAGCATTTTGTCGAAGCGGGCCTTTTCAACGTTCAGAATCTTGCCCTTGAGCGGCAAAATGGCCTGAAAGCGCCGGTCGCGGCCCTGTTTGGCCGAGCCACCGGCGGAATCGCCCTCGACCAGGAACAGCTCCGACAGCGCCGGATCCTTCTCCTGGCAATCAGCGAGTTTGCCGGGCAGGCCGGCAATGTCGAGCGCGCCCTTGCGCCGGGTCATCTCGCGGGCGCGGCGCGCGGCCTCGCGGGCACGGGCCGCATCGACGATCTTGCCGGTAATGGCGCGGGCTTCACCGGGATTTTCCAGCAGGTATTCCTGCAGCTTCTCGGCCACCGCCGCCTCGACCGCCGGCTTGACCTCGGAGGACACCAGCTTGTCCTTGGTTTGCGAGGAAAACTTGGGATCGTGCAGCTTGACCGACAGCACCGCAGTCAGGCCCTCGCGGGCGTCATCGCCGCTGGTTTCGACCTTGGCCTTTTTCAGAATCCCTTCCGCGTCCATGTACTGGTTCAGGGTGCGGGTCAGGGCACTGCGCAGGCCGGCCAGATGGGTACCGCCATCGCGCTGCGGGATGTTGTTGGTGAAGCAGAACACGCTTTCCTGATAGGAGTCGTTCCACTGCATCGCCAGTTCGACCTGCACCTCGTCACGGGTGGTGCTCAGGTAGAACACGCTGTCGTGCAGGGGATTTTTGTTGCGATTGAGGTGCTCGACGAAGGCCCTGATGCCGCCCTGGTATTCGAAGCAGTCGGCGCGGCCGCTGCGTTCATCGCGCAACTGGATGCGCACCCCGGAATTCAGAAATGACAGCTCGCGCAGACGCTTGGCCAGCACGTCGTAGTGAAAATCGATGTTGGTGAAAATCGTCTCGCTGGGCTTGAAGCGGATCTCGGTGCCGGTCTGATCGGTGTCGCCGATCACCCGCAGCGGTGCCTGCGGCGTGCCCAGGCAGTAATCCTGCTGGTGTATCTTGCCATCGCGGCGGATGGTCAGACGCAGCGCTTCCGACAGAGCGTTGACCACCGACACACCGACGCCGTGCAGGCCACCGGAAACCTTGTAGGAACGGTCGTCGAATTTGCCACCGGCATGCAGCACGGTCATGATCACTTCGGCGGCGGAGCGGCCCTTGGAGTGTTCATCGGTGGGAATACCGCGGCCATTGTCAACCACCGTGACAGCCTGATCGGCGTGGATGGTGACGCTGATCTCGGTGCAATAGCCGGCCAGGGCCTCATCGATCGAGTTATCCACCACCTCGAACACCAGGTGATGCAGGCCGGTGCCATCGTCGGTATCGCCGATGTACATGCCGGGACGCTTGCGTACGGCGTCCAGCCCTTCCAGGACCGTAATGCTCGACGATGTGTAGGACGAATCGCTCATGAGACTGCCGCTTCCCGAAATCCGCAAAAGACGCGGGATTATACCATTTCGCGCGCGGTGCCGTCGGCAAGCTGAAAACAGCGCGCCATCCGCCACGGCGCCTGATCGAGCAGCCCGCCTTCGATAGCGGTCGCGAACAGTTGTGCATCCTGTGCCGCCAGAATACGCATCACCCGGCCGCGGTTGTCCGGGTCCAGTTCCGCTGGCAGATCATCGACCAGCAGGATGCAGGCTTCGCCGGTGTGCTGGCGGTAGAGCGCCGCCTGCGCCAGTACCAGGGCGACGACCAGCAGTTTCTGCTGACCGCGCGACAGCGCCATGCCCGGCGTCCGGCCATCCAGGCGCAGGCTGAAGTCGGCCCGGTGGGGGCCGAGGCGGGTATGCGCCTGCTGACGATCGGTACCGCGCCCGGCGCGCAACCACGATGCGAAATCATCACCAGACGGCTCCAGAGGCCAGCCACGGCGATATTCGACCCGGACCCCTATCTGCGCCAGGGTTGCCGCCGTCAAGGGCTGCAAGGCCCCTTCCAGGGCCTTACAGAAGGCCTGACGCTGGGTATCGAGCATGGCCGCTGCCGCGCTCAGCTCGCCATCCCAGGCATCGACTACCCGATCGGCGGCCCCCATGCGCAGGGCGGCGTTGCGGTGGCGCAGGGCGCTGTCATAGCGGCGCCAGGCATCCAGGAACCCCGGCTCAGCATGGAACAGGCCCCAGTCCATGAAACGCCGCCGCTGCTGCGGGCCATCCTCCAGCAGGCGATGGCTGTCGGGGTTGAGCAGCAGCACCGGTACCTGCCGGGCCAGCACCGCCAGCGAGCGGGTCGCCTGTCCGGCAACCCGGGCGCTCAGCTCATGCGGGCCGCGTTCGATGCCGACCGATACCCGCTGGCCGGCACTGCCGTGCAATAGCGCCACTACCCGGAAACAGGGCGCGCCCTGTTGGATCAGTTCGCGCGGTTGACGGGTGCGGAACGACCGACCGCGGCCAAGCAGGTACAGCGCTTCCAGCAGGCTGGTCTTGCCTGCGGCATTGGCACCGATCAGCAGATTCAAACCCGGCGAGGCCTCGATGCGTACCTGACGCAGGTTGCGAAAGCCGCTGATGTCGAGACGGGCAACGTGCATGATTCAGCCGCGCAGCTCCACCCGGCGACTAGAGGCGCATCGGCATGATGACGTGCTTACCCCCTTGGCCCTCGGCTTCCTCGATCAGGCAGCTGCTCGATGCGTCGGCGAAGGACAGCTTGGCGAGTTCGCCACCGAGCGCGCCAAGGGCATCACGCAGATAGCTGGCGTTGAAGCCGATCTCCATGGCGCCGCCGCTGTAGTTGATTTCGACTTCCTCTTCGGCTTCTTCCCTTTCAGGATTCTGCGCCTGCACGCGCAGGGTCCAGTCTTCGAACTGCATGCGGATAAGCTGGGATTTATCGCTCAGCATGATGCCGGTGCGGGCCAGGGCGCTGCGCAGCACCATGCGATCGGCGATGACTACCCGGCTGCCTTCCTCGGGGATGACCCGCTGGTAGTCGGGAAACTTGCCGTCGATCAGCTTCGAGGTGAAGCGGATATCACCCAGCACCAGGCGGATTTGATTAGCGCCGAGCTGCAGGCTGGCCGGCGCATCATGGTCCGCCAGCAGCCGCATCAGCTCCGTCACACCCTTGCGCGGTACGATCACCTGACGCGGCTCGCTGATGCTGGCCTCGATGGGCAGTTCCTGAAAGGCCAGGCGATGGCCGTCGGTAGCGACCAGACGCAGCGCACCGGGCTGCACATCCAGCAGCAGGCCGTTGAGGTAATAGCGCACGTCCTGCTGGGCCATGGCGAAGTGGGTGCGCTCGATCAGCGTCCGCAATACGTCCTGCGGCACCCGGATGTCATCGGCGAACGGCAGATCTTCCAGGTTCGGGAAATCCGCCGCTGGCAAAGTCGCCAAGGTGAAGCGGCTGCGCCCACAGCGCACCGTAGCCTTGTCCCCCTCGACGCTCAGGGTCACAGTGGTGTCATCGGGCAGGGCGCGCAGGATGTCATGCAGCTTGCGCGCCGGTAGGGTAATCGAGCCTGGCACGTCTACGGGCAGTTCCAGCCGCACCGACAGCTCCATCTCCAGATCGGTGGCAGTCAGGGACAGCCCCTGTTCGCTCGCCACCACCAGCACGTTGCTCAGGATCGGCAGGGTCTGGCGCCGCTCGATCGCGCCAATGACGTGCTGCAAGGGCTTGAGGAGTTGTTCGCGCTTGGCTTCCAGTTTCATCAGATTCTCCGCAGTACTGACTCGTCCGCCCTGTTCCGGAGCGGGGGGTAATGTCCTACTTATTCATAGGGTAAATAAAATTTTAGTTGGTGCACATCCCTCGATTACGGCCGCCTCCAACAATAGGAAGATCTTTTTATAAATAAAAAAAGATTATTATTATTATGTAGGGCATTTTCTGTGGATAACTTTTTTTTGTTGTTTATTTTCAATAAGCTGCAAGCGTTTTGCCTGTGGATAAGTCTGTGGATAAAATGTGGATAAGTCGGTTTTCCTGTGGATAACTTTTTTTGGCCCAAAAGTTATCCACAGACTTATCCACAGGTTTTGCCGACTTATCCACAGAAATGCCAAAGTTATCCACAGACTTATCCACAGGCTGTTTTTGGGCACTTTTTCAAGTACGGTAAACAATAGTATCAAAAACCGTTTTTAAAATAAATTTACGAATCATCCTGTTGAAATTACTTAATTTAACGATTTTAATTATTTTATTTACGCAAAAATGATGAAAATAGGATTTTTTTACGATTTAATCGTCTGATTATAGTGGATTTTATGAAAAATTTACAGACCTGGAAAAATCGTTTTTGAACAGCGTTTGAAAAGTTATTCAACTTATCCACAGAGTTATCCACAAGCATTTTTGCTAGTTGGTCAGGGTTGTGAACAGGTTGATGTAATCATCGTGGATTTGCGGATCACCGCGCTGCAGTTCGCGGATCTTGCGGCAGGCATGCAGCACGGTGGTATGGTCACGGCCGCCGAAGGCTTCGCCGATATCCGGCAGGCTCAGCGAGGTCAGTTCCTTGGTCAGTGCCATGGCCATCTGTCGTGGACGCGACAGGCTGCGCAGCCGGCTGTTGGACAGCAGATCGCTGACGGGAATCCGGTAGTAATCGGCGACGGTCTTCTGGATATTCTCGATGGTGACCAGCTTGTCCTGCAGGGTCAGCAGGTCGCTGAGCACTTCCTTGGCAAAGGCCAGCGAGATCGGCCGGCCAGTGAACTGCGAATTGGCGTAGACCCGGCGCAGCGAGCCTTCCAGTTCGCGGACGTTGGAGCGGATGCGCTGGGCGATGAAAAACGCCACCTCATCCGGCAGGGCAATGCTGGCCTGCTCGGCCTTGCTCTTAAGGATCGCCACCCGCGTTTCCAGCTCTGGCGGCTCAATGGCCACGGTCAGGCCGGAGCCAAAGCGCGACTTGAGACGGTCTTCCAGGCCGGCTACTTCCTTCGGATAGCGGTCGCAGGTCAGGATCACCTGCTGGCGGCTTTCCAGCAGGCTGTTAAAGGTATAGAAAAATTCCTCCTGGGAACGCTCCTTGCCAGCCAGGAACTGCACATCGTCGATCAGCAGTGCATCCAGGGCCCGATAGCGGCGCTTGAACTCGTTGATGGCGTTATGCTGCAGCGAGCGCACCATGTCGGCGACGAAATGCTCGCAGTTCTGGTAAACCACGCGCGCCTCGGGATTGCGCTCGCGCAGCATATTACCGACTGCGTGAATCAGATGGGTCTTGCCCAGCCCGGTACCGCCATAGATAAACAGCGGATTATAGGCGCGGCCGGGATTTTCGGTGACCTGCAGGCAGGCTGCGCGGGCAATCTGGTTGGAATTGCCCTCGACGAAGGTCAGGAAGGTAAAATCCGCGTTCAGGGCGCCGCTCTTGAGCAGATCGCCGGCATCCGGGGATACGACGGGCTCGGCCGGCGGTACGACCGGTGTCGGTTCGGTCGGCGGTACGACCGGCGGTGCGCCGCTGCCGATTTCCAGCAGAACCTGTGGTGGCTGTTCCGGGCGCAGCGTCGCCAGCACCGCGCGGATCTGCTCCAGGTGATGCTTGCGTACCCAGTCCAGTACGAAGCGGTTGGGTGCCAGCAGACGCAGCGCGCCGTCCTGTTCCAGCGCGTGCAGCGGCCGGATCCAGGTACTGAGCTGTTGTTCGGACAGCTGGCGTTCCAGACAGTCCAGACAGGCTTTCCACAGGGTCTCTTCCACGAGCAATTCTCAGCAGGTCTCTTCGGGGGAGCGCGGCGGGCTGCCCAGTGTAGTGGCTCATCGGCGGCATATCCACCCGAGTACAGCGAGTCGCCTGTCATCCGGCACTTGACAGATTTGCCTCTTAATCAGTAACTTTATCGTTTGATTTAAAAATCGAAATCTACTCCCCTATTCCGTACTGCTGCCAATCGTTTTCAAGGAATCGCCATGAAGCGGACTTTCCAACCCAGTATCATTCACCGCAAGCGCACGCATGGCTTTCGTGCCCGCATGGCCACCCGGGGTGGCCGTCTCGTTCTGAATGCCCGCCGCGCCAAGGGCCGCGTCCGCCTGGCGCCCTGAGCGCATGGCTGGTGGCGCACGCTTTCCGCGCTGCGCCCGGCTGACCGGCCAGCAGGCCTTTGCCCGCGTCTTCGCCCGGCCGGTCAAGTCCAGCGATCGCTGCTTCACCGTGCTCGCCCATCCCAATGCGCTGGTCCATCCGCGTCTGGGTCTGGCGGTTTCCCGCAAGGTTTCCAAATCCGCAGTGATGCGCAACCGCATCAAGCGGATCATCCGCGAAAGTTTCCGGCATCATCAGGACAGCTTGCGCGGATTGGACTGTGTGGTGCTGGCCCGCGCTGCAGCGGCGCAGCAGGATAACGCTGTGCTCGCAGCTGCGCTGCAGCGGCACTGGCGGAGGCTTGTTTCAACATGCGCACCCTCCTGATTACCCTGATCCGCGCCTACCAACTCCTGATCAGCCCGCTGCTGGGCAATCATTGCCGCTTTTATCCAAGCTGCTCGCAGTATGCCCGCGAGGCGATCGAGCGCTACGGAGTCCTGCGCGGCAGTGGTCTGGCGGTGCGGCGGCTGCTGCGCTGCCATCCCTGGCACCCGGGTGGCGTCGATCCTGTTCCTGAACCTTCTGCGAAGGACCGATGATGGAAAACCAACGCTTGATCCTCGTCGCCGCCCTGGTGTTCGTCCTGTTTCTGCTCTGGCAGAACTGGATGGGGTTCCAGGCCGCCAAACACCCGCCACCAGCGCCACCGGTGGCAACCCTGTCCGGTGGGTCGGCGCCCGCAGTCTCCACGATACCGGCGGTACCCGGTGGCCAGGATGTACCCCATATTGCTGCGGCGAGCGGCCCAGGTGCACAAAACCTTGGCTCCAGCCAGCGGGTGCGCGTGGTCACCGACCTGTTCGAAGCGGAGATCGACACCACCGGTGGCGATCTGCGTCAGGTGGGCTTGCGCACCTATCCCGAATCGATTCAGCGCCGCGACCAGCCGTTCATGCTGCTCAAGGACAGTGGCCCGGACCTGTTCATCGCCCAATCGGGTCTGGTAGCGCTGAACAATGGTCCGGCCCCGACCCATTACGCGACCTTCAGCGCGGCGCAAGCGGAATACCGGCTGGCTGATGGTCAGGACCGGCTGGATGTGCCGCTGACCTGGACCGATTCGAGCGGCGTGAAGGTGACCAAGATCTACACCTTCCAGCGTGGCAGCTTCCTGGTCGAGCTGAACCAGCGGGTAGAAAATGGCACTGCCAGCGACTGGCAGGGCAGCCAGTACCGGCAGTTCCAGCGCACCCCGCCGAAAACCAGCAACAGCTACTTTGGCGGCGGCGTGATCACCTATACCGGGGCGGTGATTTCCACCCCGACCCAGCGCTACGAGAAAATTGACTTCGACCAGATCGCCAAGCAGCCATTAAGCCAATCGGTTACTGGTGGCTGGGTGGCGATGATCCAGCACTATTTCCTCGGTGCGTGGATTCCTGGCGCGGGCGAGACGGATACCTTCTACACCAAGTCAGTGGGCAGTGATCGCTATGTGGTGGGCATGACCGGTGCGATGCAGACCGTGCCTGCCGGGGCGAGTGGTGATTTCCGCACCCAGTTGTATGTGGGCCCAAAGCTGCCGGATGTGCTGGAAAAGATCGCCCCCAACCTGCAACTGACCGTCGATTACGGCAAGCTGACCGTCATCGCCGAGCCGCTGTTCTGGCTGCTCAAGGCGATTCACGCCATCGTTGGCAACTGGGGCTGGGCGATCATTTTCCTGACTGTGCTGATCAAGCTGGCGTTCTACAAGCTGTCCGAGACCAGCTACCGTTCGATGGCCAACATGCGCCGGCTGGCGCCGGAAATGACGCGCCTGAAGGATCTGTACGGCGATGACAAGCAGAAGATGAACGAGGCGATGATGGCCATGTACAAGCGGGAGAAGGTTAACCCGCTCGGTGGCTGTCTGCCGATCCTGGTGCAGATTCCGGTGTTCATCGCCCTGTACTGGGTGCTGGTGGAGAGTGTGCAGTTGCGTCAGGCGCCGTTCATGCTGTGGATTCAGGATATGGCGATTCCCGATCCGTACTATGTGCTGCCGCTGATCATGGGCGCGACCATGTTCATTCAGCAGAAGCTCAGTCCGGCGCCGCCCGATCCGGTGCAGGCCAAGGTGATGATGGCGCTGCCGATTCTGTTCACCTTCATGTTCCTGTGGTTCCCGGCGGGTCTGGTGCTGTACTGGGTAGTGAATAATACCCTGTCGATTGCCCAGCAGTGGGTGATTACCCAGCGGGTCGAGGCTGCTGCCAAATCGCCGGGCGCTGCCAAGGCCAGCGAAGGACCGGGCCTGGCCGAGCGGGCGCGCCAGTGGGCTGAGCAGGGCCGCAAGCTGGTTGATCTGGCCAAGAAGTCGCTGCCGGATTCCAGCACCAACCGGCGTAAGAAGTAGGTGGTTTGCGGCTGGATATCCGGCATTTCGTCCGGGTATCCAGCCGCTGCGCGCAAGCGCGCCTTCCGTGCATGAACCCTTTCCCTGATTCCGATACCATCGTCGCCATCGCTACCCCGCCAGGGCGTGGCGGCATTGGTGTCATCCGTCTGTCCGGGCCGGCGGTGCCGAATATTGCCCAGGCTCTGTTAGGCGCACTGCCCCCGCCCCGCCACGCCGCCTTGCACCGCTTCTGCGACCACGCGGGCACCGTGCTTGATGAAGGGCTGGTGCTGTACTTTCCGGCGCCGCGTTCCTACACCGGCGAGGAGGTGCTGGAACTGCACGGCCATGGCAGTCCGGTGGTGCTGAATCTGCTGTTGCGCCGCTGCCTGGAGCTGGGCGCGCGCCTTGCGGAACCGGGCGAATTCACCCGCCGCGCCTTTCTTAACGACAAGCTTGATCTGGCCCAGGCGGAAGCTGTTGCCGATCTGATCGATGCCTCTACCCAGGCGGCGGCCCGTTCGGCGCTGCGTTCGCTGCAGGGTGAATTCTCCCGGGCTATCCATATCCTGGTGGATGAATTGATCAATCTGCGCATGCTGGTGGAGGCTACCCTGGATTTCCCCGAGGAGGAGATTGATTTCCTGCAGGCAGCGGATGCCTGCGGCCGGTTGGCCCGGCTTGATGCCCAGTTGGCCACGGTGCGCGCCAGGGCGGGGCAGGGCAAGCTGTTGCAGGCCGGTCTGCAGGTGGTGCTGATCGGTCAGCCCAACGTTGGCAAATCTTCGCTGTTGAATCGTCTGGCCGGTGATGAGCTGGCGATTGTCACGCCCATCGCGGGCACGACCCGCGACGCTTTGAAATCCTCGATCCAGATTCAGGGCATTCCCCTGCACATCATCGACACGGCGGGTCTGCGCGATGCCGAGGATGAGGTGGAGAAGATCGGTATTGCCCGCACCTGGCAGGAAATTGGCAAGGCTGATCTGGTTCTGCTGCTGCTCGATGCGCGCGTGGGCCTGACCGACGCGGATCGGACGATTCTGGCCCGACTGCCGGCGGGTCTGCGCCGTATCACGCTGCGCAACAAGATCGACCTGCTCGGCGAACAGCCGGAACGCCATCCGGAAGGTTCGGATATCGCCTTGTCCATTTCCGCCAAGTCCGGGGCTGGTCTGGAACTGCTGGAACAGGCCCTGCTGGATGTGGCGGGCTGGCAGCAGACCGAGGATGTGTTTATTGCCCGGGAGCGGCATTTACAGGCGTTGGAAGCCGGTGCGCGGCATCTGCAGGCGGCGCGGGCGGAAGTGGCTGGTGCCTGTCCGGCATTGGAGCTGTTCGCCGAGGAATTGCGCTTGGCTCAGAATGCCCTTGCGGATATCACCGGAGAATTCACTTCCGATGATCTGCTTGGCGTTATTTTCAGTCGTTTCTGCATCGGAAAATAATAAGCCTTCCTGACTGTTCCACAACATGCTGTCAATACGCTGAAAGCCCGCATGGAATCGGGTTTTCTATCAGGCGCAAGGCTTGAGCACTATAGAAAATAATCATTTAAAAACTATCGGGACTTGCGCTTTTCGTCATTCCCGCGTATGCGGGAATCCAGTAGCTTGTTGAAAAGAATGGATACCCGCTTTCGCGGGTA
>RXIX01000042.1 GCA_003989075.1 Candidatus Competibacteraceae bacterium
GACCTTCTTGTTCTTGCCTTTTTTGCCGGTAGTCGGGTTGCTGATCTGTGCCTGGCAATGCGGGCAGATCACGCCCTTCCGGCGGTCGAGCACGGAAAACGGATGCTCGGAAGGTGCCACATAAAGTGGTGCATCCGGGGCCATCCGCGCGGCGTCCTCCTCAACGTGGAATTCCCCGCCGCATTGGCCGCAGGTGTGTTCCCAGTGCTTTACGCTGAGCGTCTTCACCGCCATCACCGGGCTGCTCATGATCGGCGTGCGGTGCCCGCAGCCCGTCACCTGACAAGGGCCGTGCTTGGCCCAGAAGGTGTAGATGATCTCCGGGCCTTCGTAGCGGTAATCCTTGCGCTCGTCGCGCGGGATGGTCAGCGGGTCGAAATCGGCAGGCATCACCTTCCTGGTCGGCAAATGCGTCCACGTGCCTTTTTCACCCTCCGGGCCATCGCAGGTGTAGTACGGCATGATCTGCGGCTTGACCTCGGCCTCGATGTCGGCGAGCAGCTTTTTCACTTGCTCCAGGTCGACATTGGCCAGTTCCTGCTTGACCACAAACCAAGCGACCGGGTTGAGGTCGTTGCCGACCATCTGCATGCCGAGGCGCGAGCCTTCCACCAGTGTGGTGCCACCGCCCATGAAGATTTCGGCCACCTTCAGGTGCTTGAACGCGCCTTTTTTCTGGTGGTTGGCGTAGTAGTTGTCCCACACCAGTTTCGCCGCGTGCGATTTATCTTCCGGGGCCTTGGTGGCTGCCGCGATTAGCATCGACCGGAAAACGCTGGAACGCCGCCGCGCCCACCACTTCGACATCTGGTAGATCGGCTTGCCCGCATTGCCTTCGATGATCGCCACCTGATTGACGGGCAGGATCGGAAAGTCCACCTCCAGACAAGTCTTGGGGCGGTTCGGATCATTGAAATCGACGGTTTCGAGTGCTACCGCCTTGCCTGCGCCGACGGCCTTGGCGACTTCCTGAGCAAGTTGTTCTTTTTTAGTGGCCATTGATTTATATCAAGAAAGCTGAGCGATGCGCCACACGGTGATCGCAAGGTTGGCGAGTTGTTTTTGCCGGGCTGCCAATCGTTCGGGCAGCCATTCGGTATTTTCTTCCGCCAGTTTTTTGGTCAGATGCAGGCTGCTTTGTTGCAGCACAGGGCGTTTTTCAACGTAAGGCTTGTTGCCGATATCCTTGTTCTTGCCCGCCTCCAGCATTGTCATATTGGCCAGCCGATACACGAAGGTTTCCAGATCACGGTCATTGAAGGCATCCCAACCGGCCTCCGGTGATTGCGGCAACACATGCTCGATGGTGTAGCTGGGGGAATCGGCGTCGAAATCGATGCCTCCGGCCTGTTTTTCCAGCTTGCACAGAATGTAGCGCACAATCTTGGCGTTGCGGCTTTGTGTGGTCTTGATGACCTTTTCGGCAAAATCCGCCTTGAAGGCGTCGTCACCCGGATAAACCTGGCGCAAGGTGGCAAGCACCTGCGCAAGATTGGTCGCCTCCTTACTGTGCAATTGCATCGCGGCAGCGTGATAAACCCGCTCCTGCTCGCCGGTGTGCTGCGCACCAATCACGTTGTAACGAAAAGCAATGATGACCGTGGCGCGCAACAGGTCGCCAAAGTCGGCATCAGGCAAATTGCGCTTTGCAGCCATCAGCATGGGGTAAGGCTGGCGCACGGAGAACATGCGCAGTTCCTGTGCGCTTTGTTTCCAAGCGGGAAGCCATTGCGCCCCTTCGGGCTGGGTGAGCGCCAGATAGGTGTCGACGTCTTCGTCCATCTCGCGCAACAGGGCAAAAACCGCCTCGCGGGCCTGAATACGGCTGCGCACGACCTTGAACAGCTCGGTTTGCCGCGCAAAACTCTGGCGGCTATTCCAGTGCATCCGCAGGAAATCCGGGAAGCTCTCGCTGCCCAGGCGATCCACGATCAGTTCCCAGCGGCGTTCGAGTTCATCCATTTCATGCGTGGCTTCCTCACCGCGCGCCAAGACGGAGAACAGGTAGTTTTTCAGCAGATCAGTCGCCGAAAGACGCACGCCCCGTGCATTGAGGGTTTCAAAAACTTTGTAGGCATTGAGTTGGTCGGCAACGGTAATAACTGTGAAGAACAGCTTGTCGCTGATGGTTTCAACAAATTGTGCCAACGCCATACCAGCATCCGACACGCCTTTAATCTGCTCGCGCAAGCGGCGCTCGAACCATTCAAAGCCCTTACGCATGGTGTGCGTGGAGGCAGGAAAACCGCGTTGCGGCAGGTGGTCGGCCAGTGCGACCAGATAGTCGCGGTAGTAGCTGTCGTTGTTGCGGTTCAGTGAAAGCTTGTTGCGAGTGGTCAGGGTGACCGGGTCAAGGTAACCGATATAGGTGGCACGCAGTTGCTCCAGACGCCTGCGGTTTTCATCCGGCGTTTTCCCTTCGCCTGCCAGCTTGCCGAGGAGCCGCATGGAGGCCAAGACGATCAGGCTGATCGTGGTCAGCCGCTGCTGGCCGTCGATCACTTCATAAACGCGATTATCTGCGGTTTGTAGCACCAAATAGCCCATGTAGTGGGCTGGCTCTCCATCGGCAGGCAAGGTGGCCTGAATGTCGGCCCAAAGGTCTTCCCATTCTTCTTCGCTCCAAGAGTAATCACGCTGGAAGCGCGGAATGCGGTACGTCAGGCCATTGCCCAACAATTGCCGATAAGTGCGATTTTCCGTGTTGAAGTTGGTGGCAGCCATTTCAGCCCCCCGTTCTGGCTAGTTCAACAAACGGCGACAACACCTCCAGCAGCGAGAGGCCGCCATGCGTCAGCGTCGGGTAACCGCCTTGGCTGCGCCACTTTCTGCGGCCCAGCGCCATCAGGTGTGGGCCATGCGGGCTGTCGATTTGCAACGCCACCGGAGGCACGAAGGGACCTGGGTCACCATTACCTGCCTTGCTGCGCCCGCTGGCAAACGTCTGCTTGAGGTGGGTGGCAACCTCACCCTCGGCATCAGGGAAGTAGCCAGTAGCGGCGTAGCCGTGATCCGATGTAATAACCAAGCGCCGCCCGGTGGCGAGACGCTCAACAAAAGCCCAGAAGTCGTCGCTGGAAAGCTGCTGCGCGGCATCCTTGGTCAACAGTTCCAGCCCTTGGCCGGCGCCGTAGTCGTGCAACTTGGCGTCCGGCCAGTGATGCCAGAACACCCAGTTCTTCGCGCCCGAGGCGCTGCCCACCAGACCTTCGCAGTCTTTCCACGGCAGATCGATGGTTTCGGTCTGCGCCGGTTGCAGCTTGTGCGCCAAGCCGCCACCGTTGGCCTGCAATTGGCTGCGGCTGGCCAAACCCAGTGCACGGGCGAACTCGTTAGTTTCGCCGGGCAATTCGGAGGCGGTGGCTGTGACCCCCTGCAGGGTGAAACCGCGCTCTTTGGCTCCCTGTAACAACCAGGGCAGTTCGCGTAAGGAAAGGCCGTCTAGGATCAACACCGCCTTGGCGCTGAAAGGTTCGGCCCACCAGCGTAGCAAGCGATCCGAGCTGCGTTCTACGCCGCTAATTTCCGGCTGGCCGAAGTATTGCCACAGATCCCAGCCACTGGACGCCAGAAACAGATCAAGTTCGCCGATCTCGCGGTCGCGCTTAACGACCTCGCCCGGAGCATTGCCCTCGGCCAATGGTCGTGCGGCAATGTCTAGCGTCCGTTCGATGATGAAACGCCACGCATCCGCAGCGGTGCCCTGAGTCAAGCGCTGCAATATTGCTGCATCGAGCGCCATCATTTGTCCTCCTTCTCAAGCTCAAGACTCAGCTCAAAAGTCATCCCATCGGGCAGCTTCTTGAGCAGTTCCTTGAGCTGTGCGCCGGTGGCAGCAGACACCTTGATCGAAACTTCTGCCACAGGCGTGGCCGGGCCAATACCCCAACCTTCAAGCTTGCCAATCAGATTGAGCGGGGAGGTGGGCGGGTTAGAGAGCGGGATGCGCGGTTTGGCAGTACTGCCAGTGCCGCCGAAAATTCCACCTGGCGTTGGAACTGGCTTGGGCGACGTGCCGGGTTGCGTCTTTTGCACATCAGTGACGGGATCTGTAGCACCACCATTAGAAGATGGCTGCAGCACCGATGGTGAAGTGCCACCGGTCGTGGGTACGGCCGAGGGTGCCATCAGGAACACCTCATCAAGCTGACGCCCGGTATAAGGAAGTTTGGGCCGCAAGCGCTGCCACGCGGATTCCTCGTCTTCGCCTGCGTGGGTTTGCAGATACTCCAGATTGCGCAGGTTGATGGCGATTTTGCCGCGTGCGCACAAGCGCAGGATGCGCTCCTTCATCGCGGTTTCACCCAGCCAGGGAATGCAGTCCTGACCTGCTGGACGTGGTTCCTGTAGTTCACCCAGCAGCTTGCCAAGGGTCGTGTTCTCCGAGGCCGCTTCGAGCACGAGGTCTTCGAAATCTTCAGGAACGAAGAGATCGTGGGCCAGCGTTGCCTCGATGCTTTCGGGGATTTGTGCGCCTTGCTTTTTCAGGTGCTCAACACTGAACAGGCATTGCTGCGGGTTCTGGTGGTCGTAGCGGTGCAGGACGGCAAAGCGGTCAAAGCGTTTCTTCAGGTTGTCACGCAGGGTGCCTTCGAACTCTTTGTGCAGCTTTTTGTATTCCGGGTTCTGGCCGCTCCATTCCTGCGCCTTCATTTCAGCGCGCGCGAGAATGAGCAGGTCTCGATCCAGGAAGGCATTGGTGGAACCAGATCTGGGCAGCAGGAAGCGAATGGTGTTGCGACGCTTTTGCAGGTGATCCTTGAGCCAAGGGCCCAGCATCTGATCGATTTTCTCCGGCTCTTCTGGCAGTACCAAGATCGGCAAACGGTTATCCCAGCGCTCGGGCTGCTCGGCTCCATCCAGCGTTGACCATGGATCGGTCTGCCAAGCTTTCGGCAATACGATGACGCGGAATTTACCAGCGGTATCTTCACTGCCGCCAATGATGTAGCGAACCTGCTTAGCCAACTGCATCTGATCGGAACCGTCCGTGAACAGTTTGTCGTTGCGGGCACAGGCCATCAATTTGGCACGCGGGTTTTCTTCCTCACGGAAAACCAAGCGCAGGCCATCCTGATGAATGTTGAAGCTGTTCTCGACAATCGTCGCCAGCTCGACCTGGAAGGCGTTGTCGTCGATGGCCTTGTTGCGCGTGATGTCGATCTGCAGAGTTGCCGGTTCGGCACCAGCCAAGTTGCCGACAGCAATCGATCGCAGCCACAGTGCACCCACAATTTCCTGTAGGTGAGGAGTAAGGTTCGTGTGGTCGGACACCGCCTCGGTGACTGAAATAATGTTCTGCTGGGCTTTCGCGCGTAGGGCGCGGTGGTGCTCGTTAGAGACCGAGTCAAGCAGCGCGCCAATACCTGACGCATCGTCATCCAGACGGAAGTCTGCAGCCGTGAGCATCGGGGCCACCTCACCACGACTCTTGTAGAGGTTGGCCAGGATGCGAATTATGTCGCGCGTTTCCTGCGCGTCAGTGGCGATCAGCACCTGCTCCTCAAGCAGGCGCAGCAGATGTGGTGCAAACGGCCAAGAGACTAGAAATTCCTTGCGTTTGCGCTCGTGCTCAGCGGTAGGCACCTCCATTAAGCGCAGGCTCTCGGTCACATGAGGTTCAATGAGCGAAGCAATCTGTGGCTTGGTGATCTGCAGACGGTTGGTGAACAGACGATGCAGCAGCATGCGGCGGCGATCCTGTTGTACCCGTTCAGGGTTGCCCCCCGCCTTGAAGTCGATGGCGACTGGATTGACGCGGTGTACCTGCTGATAGGCATCGCTGCCGCCATTGCGAACGGAGATCACGAGCACCAGAAGATCAGGCCGCTCTTTGGCGATCTCCGAAAGAATCTGGATGAAGTTGAACGCCCAGTTCTTCCAGGGATACTGTTCGGTGTTGGTCAGGCCGTCGTACCAGGTCTGGAATTCATCCAGCAGCAGCATCGTTGGCGTGTGTCCCAGCAGCTCGACAATGAGCTTGTCGGATGGGATGTCGGTTTTGGCCGCCCCCATGCCATCCCACTTGCCCTTGATGTAAGTGCCGTAGGGATGGCGCTCGAACAGCAAATCCCACAGGAACTTGTAGCGCTGGCGGTGCATGCTCTCACCGATGACCGTCATTCCGCTGCGTAATCCAATCTTGCCAATCTGCGGATCACCCAGCGTGGTGGCCCATGAGTTCAGCCATGCACCCGTCGAAGGTGCATCATTTACTGCGTGGTACAGCGCGGCCAACACGTGCGACTTACCGAGGCCCCGTTCGCCTATTACCACGACTGGACGCCCTTGATTAGGGCCTACTGCCTCGATTCCCTTTAACAAATCGTGGGTCGGATAGGTGATCTCCAGGAATTGCTGCGCCGCGATCTGCGTTGCGCCAGTGTTCGTGTCGTTGGAAAGCTCAATGGTTGTCCCTTTAAGGCGTTTGCCCCGAAATTCATCCCGTAGCGTCAATCCGAGCATGACTTAACTCCATTTCGATGTTTTGATTGACCGTCTCGCTGGACATCTAAAACTGAAGGGAGACTAGTCCACGCCCAACTCGCCAAACGGCAGATACTGCACCCCATCACCGGGCGCGATACCGGCGCAATCCTCGGCCAGTTCCACCAGGCCCTCGGCCCAGCACAGCGACGACAGCGCCCCGGAACTGGCGGTTGGATACACCGTAGCCAGCAGGCCCTGGGCCGGATCCAGGCGTAACCGCGCCCGTAGCCACTCACGGCGGCCCGGTTTGCGGCGCAGGTGAAAATCCGCCCGGGCCGGCACACGCAGCGGCTCGACCGACGCTATGCCCATGCGCCGCAGCAGCACAGGCCGGGCAAACAGCAGAAACGACACCATCACCGAAACCGGATTACCCGGCAGCCCCAGCACCTGGCAATCCCCAATCCGCCCCAAGGTCACCGGCTTGCCCGGCTTGACCGCCAGCCGCCAGAATTCAATCGTGCCCAGCTCGGCGATCACCTCCTTGATCAGGTCCGCGGTGCCCACCGAGACGCCGCCCGAAGTCAACAGCACATCATGACGTGCCGCCGCATCCCGCAGAGCGCTCAACAGGCTATCCCGTTCATCGCGCAGAATGCCCAGATCGGTCACCGCGCAACCCAGCCGCCGCAGCAGGCCAAGCAACGTATAACGATTGGATTCATAGATCGCACCCGGTGGCAAGGGCACGCCCGGCTCATGCAGCTCATCGCCAGTTGAAGCCACCGCAACCCGCAACCGGCGCCGCACCGTCAGCGTAGCCATGCCCTGACCGGCCGCCAGCGCCACATCCTGCGGTCGCAGGCGCCGTCCACCCGGCAACAGCAGCGCGCCAGCGTGGACATCCTCACCGCAGCGGCGGATGTTTTCACCCAGCTTGAGCTTTGCAGCATGGGCTGCGTCGATTTCGATCCAGTGTTGCTCCGGATCGATGCGGCAATGCTCCTGCATGATCACCAAATCCGGTCCTGCCGGCGTCATCGCGCCGGTGGTGATGCGTACTGCCGCACCGCGCGGGACCGTTTTCACATACGGATGCCCGGCCAGCGCCTGACCGATGACCGGCAAACGGGTAGGACCGTCGCTGCACAGATCGGCGTGGTGCAGGGCAAAGCCGTCCATCGCTGAGTTATCGTGGGGTGGCACATCCAGTCGGGCCGGCAGGTCGGCGGCCAGCACCCGGCCATCGGCATCCTGCAGATTGACCGATTCGATCTCCGGCAGCGCTTCAATCAGAGCTAGAGCACGCTCCAGCGCCTCGGCCAGGGTCAGCAGACGATCATGATCGTCGCAACAATCACTTGCAAACATGACACCATGCCTCACAGCAGTACATAGGGGGCAACGGACAGGCCGCTGCCGGGGATAAAATGCGAATCCGCAGTGCGATCCGCGCCGCAGGGGTGGCAGCCTAACCTAACATCCGTATGTACAGACCCACCCTTCTTCCTGAATGACAGGTTGTTACCACTATGAAAATCGCCGTGACCAGCCAGAATCGTCGCAACATCACCGAACATGCCGGCAAATGCCGCAAGTTCTGGATCTACGACATTGAACAGAACCGAATCAGCGGCCGGACGCTGCTGGAATTGCCGATCGAGCAATCCTTTCATCAAAGCCCGCCGCAACAGGCGCATCCACTGGACACTGTGCAGGTGCTGATTGCTGGCAGCATGGGCCCGGGTTTGCAACAGCGCCTGGCCGCCAAGGGTATCATCGCACTGGTAACGGCGGAGACCGATCCCGACCAGGCGG
Organism: Candidatus Competibacteraceae bacterium; assembly: GCA_003989075.1. Taxonomy (GTDB): domain Bacteria; phylum Pseudomonadota; class Gammaproteobacteria; order Competibacterales; family Competibacteraceae; genus RXIX01. The sequence continues at coordinate 8,248 of RXIX01000042.1, forward strand.
TTGCCGCCTATTTGCAGGGCACCCTGTCACCGCGCGGGGTCGCATGCACTCATGACCACGGCCATGATGATGCCCACCCGCATGCACACGATCATTAGGCGCGCCGCCGCGCGTGACCGTTGGTCATGTCGCCAAGGCGTGATGGCTCCCCTCTTTCCGGATTCGACACGGTGAGTCTGTGATAAGCCTTTTGTGTGGTGTGATTGTTGGATTCTCGCTGGGCCTGACCGGTGGCGGCGGTTCAATCTTTGCGGTGCCTCTGCTGGTGTATGGACTGGCGCTGCCGGCGCACCAGGCAGTGGGCGTTTCATTATTCGCCGTGGGCGCAACTGCTCTGGGCGGGGCCATTGTCCGGTTGTGGCGGCGCGAGGTGGACCTGCGGGCGGCGCTCCTGTTTGGCGTGGCCGGCATGCTCGGTGCACCTCTCGGCGCGGCTCTGGGCGCAAAGCTGCCGCCCGGTGGATTGCTGAGCGGCTTTGCCGTGCTGATGCTGCTGGTTGCGGCGCGCATGTGGCGACAGGCGCTGCGTCGTCCTGGCGAAACCCAGGTGGTGCGCGCCAGTGTCGGTGCAGGTGCTGCGCCCGGTTCCGGTCCAGCCTGCCGGATCGATCCAGCCGGCGGCCTGATTCTGAGTTCGCGCTGCGCGCGGGTTCTGGCGCTCAGTGGCCTGCTCACCGGCGCGCTGTCCGGCCTGTTCGGCGTTGGCGGCGGCTTCCTGATCGTCCCGGCTCTGGTGCTGATGGCGTCCCTGTCGATGCAGCGCGCAGTGGCGACGTCGCTGCTGGTCATCGCCATCATCAGCACCTCGGGTGGCGTCGCCCATCTGCTGGCCGGCCATACCCTGGACTGGACGATCACCGTCCTGTTCGTTCTGGGTGGCCTGGGCGGCATGCTGCTCGGCGCGCGCCTGAGCCGGCGCCTGGCCGGACCAACGCTGCAGAAACTGTTCGCCGCAGCCATGATCAGCGTGGCCGTCGCCATGCTTGGTGCGCAGCTCTGGCGCGCATTCACCGCATCCTGAGAGAACCAATTCCCGCCTGCGTTGCGTGGTACCGCATCCTGGCGGTGCTGATTGCGGCGTTGTCGACGGTGCTGGGTACGCCGCTTTCTCCACGCGGACAGGGAAATGCGGATTGTGAAATCATGAAACAGCTTATGTATTTAACATCACTTCTAAATTAAAATACTTGTTAATAGAAAACTCAACACTCAGAATATGCCCACATGATCACAGCAGCACAGTTGAAGGCAGCGCGTGCGCTGCTTGGCATGGACCAGCGCATGCTGGCTGAAGCGTCCGGTTTATCGTTGCCGACCATCCAGCGCATGGAAGCGAGCGAGGGCACGATTCGCGGCAACGTGGATTCCCTGGTCAAGCTGATTACCGCGCTGGAGGCCGCCGGCGTGGAGTTGATTAACGAAGGCGCGCTCAGCGAGGGTGGCGGACGTGGTGTCCGGCTGAAACGCTGAACCGCGCGAGCGAGCGTAGTTTCCGATGATCCTATCCCTGTTACTTAGCCTGCCGGTGGCCTTGCTGACCGTCAGCGGTGCGGCAGTTTTCGCCCACCGCCACCCAGGCCGCAGTCGCGGTATTTACTCGGCCACGCTGGTCTTGAGCACGGTCGCGCTGTGCGTGGTGCTGATCCACTGGCTTGGGGGGCACACGCCGGCCACGCTGACCCTGCCGATCGGCCTGCCCTGGCTGGGCGCGCATTTTCGTCTGGATGCGCTGGCGGCGTTCTTTCTGGTCGTGGTCAATCTCGGTGGTGCGGTCGCCAGCCTGTTCGCTCTGGGTTATGGCCAGCATGAACCGGCACCGGAACGGGTGCTGCCGTTCTTTCCCGCCTTTCTGGCTGGCATGAATCTGGTGCTGCTGGCGGATGACGCCTTCATTTTCCTGTTCGCATGGGAATTCATGTCGCTGAGTTCCTGGGCGCTGGTGCTGGCCCATCATCGCGAGGTGGCCAATGTCCGTGCTGGCTATCTCTATCTGGTCATGGCCTGCTTTGGCACCCTGGCGCTGCTGCTGAGCTTTGGCCTGCTGGCCGGTCCGCAGGGTGGCTACGACTTTGCCACCATGCGCGCCGCGCAGTTGACCCCCGGATTGGCCGCGTTGACGCTGGTGCTGGCTCTGCTCGGTGCAGGCTCCAAGGCCGGTCTGGTGCCGCTGCATGTCTGGCTGCCCCTGGCGCATCCCGCCGCGCCCAGCCACGTTTCGGCGTTGATGAGCGGGGTAATGACCAAGGTCGCGGTGTACGGCTTCATCCGCATTGTCTTCGACCTGCTCGGCGAGCCGATGGCCTGGTGGTGGGGCGGGCTGGTGCTGAGCCTGGGTGGGGTCAGCGCGGTGCTGGGGGTGCTGTATGCACTGATGCAGCATGATTTGAAACGGCTGCTGGCTTATCACACGGTCGAGAACATCGGCATCATCTTTATCGGTCTGGGCTTGGCGCTGGCATTTCAAGCCAATCAGATGTACGCCAGTGCCGCGCTGGCGCTGACTGCCGCTCTGTTCCACGTTCTCAATCACTCACTATTTAAAAGCCTGCTGTTTCTGGGGACCGGTGCGGTGCTGACCGCCACCGGTGAACGCGACATGGAACGGCTGGGTGGACTGATTCATCCGATGCCGTGGACCGCGCTGGCGTTTCTGATCGGCGCGGCGGCGATTTCCGCACTGCCACCGCTTAACGGCTTCGTTTCGGAATGGCTGACCTTTCAGGCCATTTTGCTGACCCCGGAACTGCCGCAATGGATGCTCAAGTTTCTGGCCCCGGCGGTGGGCGCGCTGTTGGCCCTGTCCGCCGCGCTGGCTGCTGCCTGCTTCGTCAAGGCCTTTGGCATCACCTTCCTCGGCCGGCCGCGTTCACCGGCTGCCGCCCAGGCGCGGGAAACGGACCGCTATTCGCTGGCCGCGCTGTTCATCCTGGCCGCGTTGTGCCTGCTGGCCGGAATTCTGCCCGGACTGGTGGTGGACGGACTGGCCCCGATCGTCGGGCTGCTCAACGGTGGTGCCCACCTGACCGCGCAGCATGGCCAGCCTTGGCTGACCCTGGCCCCGGTGGCTGAGGTGAAAAGCAGTTACAACGGCCTGCTGGTGCTGCTGTTCATGGCGCTGTCCGGTAGCCTGGCCGTGCTGCTGATTCACCGCCTGGCCTCGGATGTGGCGCGGCGCGGGCCAGCCTGGGACTGCGGCTTTCCCGAGTCCAGTCCCATGACCCAATACACCGCCGGCAGTTTTGCTCAGCCGATCCGCCGGGTATTTGGCAGTGTGGTGTTCCAGGCCCGTGAGCAGGTGACGATGCCACCGCCCGGCGATGCACGGGCCGCCAGGCTGGAGGTGCAGTTGCAAGATCCGGTCTGGGATCTGGGCTACGCACCGATCACCGCTGCGGTCATCGCGGTCTCGACCCGCTTCAATGTATTGCAATACCTGACGATTCGCCGCTACCTGAGTCTGGTGTTTGGCGCGCTGGTGCTGCTGCTGCTGGGGATGGTGCTATGGCGCTGATCACCGATTATCTGGTCCAAGGCGGGCAGATGCTGCTGATCCTGCTGCTGGCGCCCCTGCTGACCGGCTGGGTACGCGCGATCAAGGCGCGCCTGCTGCGCCGGCGTGGTCCATCACTGCTGCAGCCCTATCGCGACCTGCTCAAGCTGCTGCGCAAGGACGTGGTGCTGGCCGAATCCGCCTCCTGGCTGTTCCGGGTTGCGCCCTATCTGATCTTCGCCGCGATCTGGGTGGCAGCGGCACTGGTGCCGACCTTCGCCAGCGGCCTGCTGTTCAACTGGACCGCAGACCTGATCGCCATTGTCGCCCTGCTCGGCACCGCGCGCTTTTTCCTGGCGCTGGCCGGGCTGGATGTGGGCACCAGTTTCGGTGGCATTGGCGCCAGCCGCGAGATGATGATCGCCTCGCTGGCGGAACCGGCCATGCTGATGATGGTGTTCACTCTGTCGCTGCTGGCCGGGACCACCCAGTTATCGACGGTCGCGCACTTCATGCTCACCGCCGAGGTGGGCCTGCGGGTCTCGCTGGCGCTGGCGCTGCTGGCGCTGATGATGGTGGCGATCGCCGAGAACGCGCGCATCCCGGTGGATAATCCGGCCACACACCTGGAGTTGACCATGGTGCACGAAGCGATGGTGCTGGAGTATTCCGGGCGGCATCTGGCGCTGATCGAACTGGCCGCTGCGCTCAAGCTGCTGCTGTATCTGTCGCTGCTGGGGTGCATCTTCGCGCCCTGGGGCATGGCCACCGCCGGGGCGGGCCTGATGGCTTATCTGTTCGGCGTCGCGGCCTATCTGGCCAAGCTGGCGCTGGGTGGATTCCTGCTGGCGCTGTTTGAAACCAGCGTCGCCAAGATGCGCGTGTTCCGGGTCGATCAGTTCCTGGGCGCGGCGCTGATGCTCGGCCTGCTGGGCGCGTTGCTGCTGTTTGTCTCGCGGAGCCTGTGATGCACGACCTGGGATTCGATATCGCCCATTTCCTGGCCGGCGGCATGGTGGTGACCAGCTTCCTGTTGCTGTATCAGGCGCGCCTGTCGGCGCTGATCAACGTCTTCGCGCTGCACTCGCTGGTGCTGACCCTGGCGGTTGGCTGGCAGGCATTCATTCAGCACGCGCCACATCTCTATGTCACGGCCGGGATCGCGCTGGTCTTCAAGGCGCTGATGATTCCAACCGCGCTGCACCGCATCGTCCGGCGGCTGGGTATTCATCGCACCCTGGAAGTAGTCGGTGGCGTGGGGCGTGACATGCTGGCGGGCGCGGCGCTGGTGGCGCTGGCGATCCTGGTGATGCTGCCGGTGACTGCGACTGCGGACCCGCTGGCGCGCGAGGATCTGGCCTTCGCGTTGGCCGTGGTGCTGCTGGGCCTGCTGTTGATGGTCACCCGTCAGAACGCGGTGAGCCTGGTGATCGGTTTCATGTCGCTGGAGAACGGACTGGTGCTGGCCGCAGCTGGCGCGCGCGGCATGCCGCTGGCGGTGGAAATCAGCGTGGCGTTCTCGGTGCTGATCGCGCTGATCGTGATCGGCATCTTCCTGTTCCGCATCCGCGAGCGCTTCGACAGCGTAGACATGCAGGCGATGGATGCGTTTCGCGAGGAGCGGCGGCGATGAATGCACTGGGCATGCTTGCGATGACCGCGCTGCTGGGCGTGCCGGCGGGTGCGGCGCTGCTGCTGGTGCTGGTGCCCGGCTACCGCTTGGGCGCGCGGCTGAACGTCGGCGCGACGCTGCTCAGCCTGCTGGCGGCCCTCAGCCTGTTCGGGGCGCGCCCCGAGGCCAATGCCTACCTGCGGGTGGATGATTTCAATCTCTACCTGATCGTGCTGAACAATCTGGTCAGTTTCACCACCAGCCTGTTCAGCGCCAGCTATATCGCCCACGAACTGGAAAGCGGTCGGCTGACGCCCCAGTACCTGCGCTTCTATCACGCCATGTATCAGGCGCTGATCTTCGCCATGAATCTGGCGCTGCTGGCGAACAATATCGGCCTGCTGTGGGTGGCGATTGAACTGGCGACGCTGATCACCGTGCTCATGGTGGGCCTGTACCGGACCCGCGCCGCGCTGGAAGCAGCCTGGAAGTATTTCATACTCGGCAGTCTCGGCATCGCCCTGGCGCTGTTTGGCACCATCCTGGTGTATCTGGCGGCACAACCGGTGATCGGTCAGGGTTTGCCGGCGATGGCCTGGGATCAGTTGCTGGCGCATGCCGCCGCCTTCGATCCGGCACTGCTGAATCTGGCCTTCGTATTCCTGTTGCTCGGCTATGGCACCAAGGCCGGTCTGGTGCCGCTGCATGCCTGGCTGCCCGATGCCCACGCCGAAGGCCCAACGCCGATTTCGGCGGTGCTGTCCGGGCTGCTGCTGAACGTGGCCCTGTATGCGGTGCTGCGCTTCAAGATGCTGATGAGCGCCAATCCTGCGGCGCTGGCGCCGGGGCCGCTGATGATCATACTGGGCCTGCTGTCGCTGCTGTTCGCGGCACTGATGCTCTACCGGCGCGGTGATATCAAGCGCCTGTTCGCCTATTCCTCGATCGAGCACATGGGCATCATCACCTTCGCCTTTGGCATGGGTGGGCCGCTGGCCAACTTTGCCGGGCTGCTGCATATGGCCATGCACAGCCTGACCAAATCGGCGATCTTCTTCACCGTCGGCCATATCGCCCAGGCTCGCGGCACGCAACGCATTTCCACGATTCGCGGCCTGACCACAACGCATCCGGCGCTGGGCTGGGGATTGGTGGCGGGCGTGCTTGCGATTGCCGGCCTGCCGCCGTTTGGGGTTTTTACCAGCGAGTTCCTGGTGGTCAGTTCCACGTTCGCCCGGCAACCGCTGCTGGCGCTGTTGCTGGTGCTTGGCCTGCTGCTGGCATTCGGTACGCTGCTGTGGCGGCTGCACGGCATGGCATTTGGCGAATCGCAGGGCGCGAATACCCCGGTGCGCTCCAGCAGCCTGCCGCTGCTGCTGCATCTGGGGCTGGTGCTGGTTGCCGGGATCTGGCTGCCGGAACCGCTGGTGCGCTGGTTCCAGCATGTTGCGGCCCTGCTGGGTTAAAGCGAAAGGTGGCGTGAACTGATGAGTGTGAGTGTGTTGCAAACCGTGCTGGAGAACGGACAAGCCGTCGCCGCACATCGCCCCTGGCCACGGGTGATCGTGACCGCCGAAACCTGGACAGTGCTGGGCAGCGGACTGGCCGGTGGGGCGTGGACCCTGCTCGGCTTGTGGGGTGAGGTCGGCTGGGTTCACCTGGCGCTGCATGAATCCACCAGCGGATTCATCGGCGTGGCCAGCCTGGCCTGTCCCGAGGGGCGCTTTCCGGCGCTGGGCCGGCTGCATCCGCCAGCGCAACGCCTGGAGCGGGCTATCAGCGATCTGGTTGGTCTGCAGCCGGTTGCTGCGCCGGACACGCGGCCTTGGCTGGATCATGGCCGCTGGCCGCTGCGCCATCCGCTCGGCAATGCCCGCGCACCCACTCAACCGTTACCGCCGTACCGCTTTCTGCCGGCCGAGGGCGAAAGCCTGCATCAGATTCCGGTAGGGCCGGTGCATGCCGGGATTATCGAGCCTGGCCATTTCCGCTTTACCGCCAATGGCGAGACTGTGGTGCGCCTGGAGGAACGGCTGGGCTATGTCCACAAGGGCATCGAGCATCTGTTGAGCGGTGCATCGCTCGAACAGGCGGCGCGTCTGGTCGGACGGGTGTCGGGCGATAGCACCGTGGCCTACGCGCTGGCTTTTGCCCGGGCGGTCGAAGCGGCGACGGCAACCGAAATTCCCACTCGTGCCCACTGGTTACGGGCCTTGATGGCTGAACTGGAACGGCTGGCCCATCACTGCGGCGATATCGGCGCGATCTGCAACGATGCCGCCTTTGCGCTGATGCTGGCGCATTGCGCGGTGCTGCGTGAGCAGGTGCTGCGCGCCAGCGCGGCCTGTTTCGGTCACCGTCTGTTGATGGATGTGGTGGTGCCGGGTGGTGTAGCGCGGGATCTGGCCGCATCGGACGTCGATCTGCTGCGCGCGCTGGTCACCGATCTGCGTCGCCAGTTCGCGCCGCTGGTTGAACTGTACGACAACACCGCATCCTTGCAGGATCGCACCGTCGGTACCGGGTTCGTCCGGCCGGTCTTGATCCAGCAGTTCGGCTGCGGTGGCCCGATTGGCCGTGCGGGAGGCCGGGCATTCGATGCCCGTTTCACGTCCGCTTATCCGCCCTATGAGCAACTGGGGTTTGCACCCCTGACCCGCACCGACAGCGATGTAAACGCCCGGGTGTGGTTGCGGATTGGCGAGGTCGGGCAGAGTTTGGCGCTGATTGAGCAGATTCTGGATCAGTTGCCAATCGGGCCGGTGCGCGTGGATGTGAGCCGCTCCGGTCAGGCTGGTGAAGGCATGGCCCTGATCGAGGGCTTTCGCGGCGATATCCTGGTCTGGCTGCGGCTGAATGCCGATGGCACGGTGGCGCGCTGTCATCCGCGTGATCCATCCTGGTTCCAGTGGCCGCTGTTGGAGGCGGCGATCGAGGGCAACATCGTCGCTGATTTTCCGCTGTGCAATAAGTCATTTAACGGCTCGTATTCGGGCCACGATCTGTAAGGCGGGTCGCGATGCGCACGTGGTTATTTCGGAATGTGTTGCGGTCTCCACTGACCATGCCGGCTCCAAAGCCGTCCGCAGCCGCATTGGCGGAACTAGCGACACGGGTAGATCAGACTGCGCGGCAACGCTTGGGGCGCAGTCTGGCGATTCGGCAGGTGGACGCTGGTTCCTGCAATGGCTGCGAGCTGGAAATTCATGCGCTCAATAACGCTTTTTATGATTTGGAGCGCTTTGGGCTGCATTTTGTCGCCTCGCCGCGCCATGCCGATGTTTTGCTGGTGACGGGTCCAGTGACGGTGAACATGAAAGAAGCGCTGGAGCGCACCTACGCCGCCACGCCCGATCCGAAATGGGTGGTGGCGGTCGGCGATTGCGGACGGGACGGCGGGGTGTTCGCCGGGAGCTACGCCTGCGTTGGCGGCGTGGCCGAGGTCATCCCGGTCGATCTGCATATACCCGGTTGCCCGCCGAGTCCGATGCAACTGCTGGAAGGTTTGCTGGCGTTGTTGCAGGCTCAGTAGGAGTGATCTGCCAGTAATCAAGAAACGCAGATTGAACGAATGTACAGATTTCCCGACTGGAACAGATTGCGAAAATTTTTGGCATAGACCTTATGGAACTGATGAGTTTTGGTGAGAGGAATATTTTGTATTTTTCTGGAGACAATACCCAGCATGTGCTGCAAGCCCTGAATGCATCATCGGAGACTTTGATGATGGAATTACAGCAACACCGGGTATTACTGGAAAAGAAAGACAAGGAAATCGAATATCTGAAAGAAATTATCTCACTGCTGAAAAAGACTGGCGCACAGGAACCAGCTCCATGATCCCTTATCAATCAACATCAGCTTAGATCATTAAGGGTTTACCATGTTTGAAATCACTGATCCAAGCGATTTTTCTAAGGCTGAAGCTTTTTTATTACGGTTCCTGCGTGATGATGCCATTGGTATTGATGGTGACGATTACCATAAACTATTTGGGTGGCAATGGCCGCCAGCGCAGATACGGTTAGCTAGCGCCGCGGCCCATCTGAGAGATCAGCCGGAGATCGCTGCCAACCAGATTTTTGAAAAAATTGTCAAGGACTTTTCCAATCAAGGTCTTAAATCCGACGAAGCTTATGGCGTGCTGGTTATTGTCAGCTTTCCGATGGAAGATAATTCAGTGCCGAGCAACATAAAACTGAACCAATATCCTCCAATTACACACTTCGACGCAATCTATAACGTGTGCCGGGATGTTTGGAAAAGACCAGCAAATGATGATTTGGTGATTGTCGCCCCAGACGTTGACCAAGACTTGGTTGGAGATCAATTTAAGGTTATGGTGATAATCGCATTATCGCCGCCACCATCCACTCCCGTCCTAAGCGGGTATAAAAAATCTGTGTGGTGTTGATTGTTCAGTGGCTCAGAAAGTAATGTGTAACGCAGGTTAGCGAAGCATGGTTTCACTGGAATCGGAATTCCAAAAACCAATATTTTACCCTACAAGTTTCTGGGAATATTTACTGATGACTGATCAAATGATCCAAGAATTTTGGCATGTAAAAGCAAAGAATGGCGCAAGAATATGGATATGAATTAGATGCGCTTGCAGCTTATATAAAAAACTAAATAGTAAAAATCATCGTTTTACTTATCCACACTCAGCACTAAAAGATGGAATTTCTCGCGGAATATATTAATGAAACCTGACCGTGAACACCCGCTGTATCTGCCGTTTGCTACTGCGCTGCGCGACAAACTGCGCGGCGGCTACAACCTGAGCAAGCTGCAAGCTGATTTGTTGGCCGGTATCACGGTGGGAATCGTCGCGGTGCCGCTGACCATGGCCCTAGCGATTGGCAGCGGCGTACCCCCGCAATATGGTTTGTACACGGCGATTGTCGCCGGTCTGCTCATTGCACTCACGGGCGGTTCCCGCTTCAGTGTGTCCGGGCCGACCGCCGCCTTTATCGTCATCCTGCATCCGATTGCGGAAAAGTACGGCCTTGGCGGACTGGTGACAGCCGGGTTTATGGCCGGGCTTATGCTGATCACCATGGGCGTAGCGCGGATGGGCAAGCTGATCCAGTTTATTCCCTATCCGGTCACCACCGGTTTCGCCACCGGCAGCGCAGTGGTCATCGTTAGTCTGCAATTCAAGGATTTTCTCGGCTTGCAGCTGGCCGTGCAACCGGATCACTTTTTCGACCGGCTTTGGCGGGTGAGTCAGGCGCTGCCCGGTTTTCACCCTCCCGATCTGCTCATTGGTGCCGCGACGCTCACCGTGCTGCTGCTATGGCCACGCCTGAAAACCGGCCTGCCCGCGCCGCTGATCGGCATCATCGTTGGAACCGTGCTGGCCTGGTTGCTCAGCCGTGTTGTCGCTGGTTTTGATGTCGCCACTATCGCCTCCCGTTTCAGTTATGTGAAAGAGGGGCAGACTCTGGCCGGCATTCCGCCAGTGCTGCCGCACCTGACGCTGCCGTGGCAGTTGCCCGGCCCGAAGGGTCAACCGCTTGGTCTATCGCTGGGTTTGATTCAGGAACTCTTGGGTCCGGCCATGGCAATAGCCCTGCTCGGCGCGATTAAAGCCCTGCTATGCGCAGTGGTTGCCGACGGCATGACCGGGACCAAGCATGATCCCGACGCCGAATTGATCGGGCAGGGCATCGGTAATGCCGTCGCGCCGTTCTTCGGTGGGATTGCCGCAACCGGGGCGCTGGCCCGCACCGTTTCCAATATCCGGGCCGGCGCGCGCAGCCCGCTGGCCGCTGTGTTCCAGGCCTTGTTTATTCTGCTGGTCCTGCTGGCGATGACCCCGCTGCTGGGTTATCTGCCGATGGCGGCGCTAGCGGCGCTGTTACTGCAAGGGGCCTGGAACATGAGCGAACTTAACCATTTCCGCCATATTCTCAAGATCGCGCCTGGCAGCGATATTCTGGTGCTGCTGGTCTGCTTCGGGCTAACGGTGATTTTCAACATGGTGGTCGCCGTCAGCGTTGGGGTGGTGCTGGCCGCGCTGCTGTTCATAAACCGGATAGCGGAACTGACCGGCGGTCGGCATGTAACGGACGATCATTCTCATCTGGATCTGGAAAGTCCGTTGCCGGACGGGGTGCGCTTGTATGAGGTGTCCGGCTCGCTGTTCTTCGGCGCGGCGGAAAAGGCGATGAGCGCCCTGCACGATATCGGCGCCCGGCCGCGGGCGGTGATTATCAACATCGAAGGGGTCACGATCATGGATGTGTCGGGGCTGGTCGCGCTGGATTCGGCCATTGAACGGCTGCGCGCCGCTAACATTCTGGTGGCGGTCGCCGGGGTGCATGGCCAGCCGGCGCTGCTGATGCGGCGAGCGGGATTGCGCAATGTGCCCGGCCAGTTGCTGCTATCGACCAGTCTGCCGCAGGCCCTGGCGCGGGTGCGGCATTATCTGGGCGAGACGGTTTCCGCCTGAACAACGGGCGCTGCCACTGGCGCGCCGGCGCCTAGCCCGCTATACCTTCGGCAATCCCCGGCAGCGTGCCGTGTCACGAGTCTCCTCCCATGTGCCTGGCCATTCCCGCGCAAGTGATTGAACTGATCGATGCCGAGCAGGCGATCGTCGACATGGATGGTGTGCGGCGGCGTATTTCCACCGCGCTGCTCGATACGGTGGCGGTGGGTGATTACGTCATCGTCCATGTTGGCTATGCCCTGGAACGCCTCGATCCAGCGGAAGCGGCAGCGACCCTGCGCCTGTTTGCCTCCGGCACAGCCGAAGGGAATGCCGATGCGCTATCTGAATGAATTCCGCGATCCGCACCTGGCGCAACAACTGCTGACCCGTATCCAGCGCGAAGCTGATCCGCGCCGCAATTATCAGCTGCTGGAATTCTGTGGTGGCCACACCCACGCCATTTGCCGCCATGGCATCGCCGATGTTCTGCCGGAGAATGTGCGGCTGCTGCATGGGCCGGGCTGTCCGGTGTGCGTGTTGCCGGGTGAACGTCTGCAGGCCGCCATTGATCTGGCGGTCGGCGCGCCGCTGACCCTGTGCAGCTATGGCGACCTGCTGCGCGTGCCGGGCGCCGGGGGCGATACCCTGTTCAAGGCCCGGGCGCGCGGCGCCGACGTGCGCATGGTCTATGCCATCGATGATGCTCTGCACCTGGCCCGCGCCCAGCCCGGGCGGCCGGTGGTATTTTTCGCCATCGGTTTTGAAACCACCGCGCCATCGACTGCCGTCGCCCTGCTGCGGGCGCAGCGTGAAGGACTGGGCAATTTCAGCGTCTATTGCAATCATGTGCTGACACCGCCGGCGCTGCGTGCGCTGCTGGCCGGTGCGGATGACGGGGCCGCGCGCATCGATGGTTTCATCGGTCCGGCCCATGTCAGCACGATTATCGGCAGCCAGCCCTATGCCTTTGTCGCGACTGAATACCTGCGGCCGCTGGTGATCGCCGGTTTCGAGCCGCTGGATGTGCTGCAGGCCATTCTGATGCTGCTGCGTCAGTGCAATACCGGGGTGGCACGGGTGGAAAACGAGTACAGCCGCGTGGTGAATCCGCTGGGCAATCGCAAGGCGCAGGCCCTGCTGGCCGAGGTGTTCGGTACGCGGGCGCATTTTGCCTGGCGCGGACTGGGCGAGTTGCCAGAGAGCGCGCTGGCGATTCGTGCCGGGTTCGCCGCCTGGGATGCCGAACGCCGCTTTGACCTGAGCGGGACTGCGGCAGTGGCGGAGGTCGGTGCCTGTCAGTGCCCGGCGGTGTTGCGCGGCCAGCGTCAGCCGCAGGATTGCCCACTGTTCGCCCGCGCCTGCACGCCGGATCATCCGCTCGGCGCTTGCATGGTGTCTGCCGAGGGCGCCTGCGCCGCACATTACCAGCACGGTCGCGCCCGATCGGTGCGGGCATGAGGCCGCGTCCAGCACCGTTGGCCGCCGCGCTTGATCTGCGCCAGGGTCGCGTTGAACAGGCCCACGGCAGTGGCGGTCGTGCCATGACTCATCTGATCGAAACGCTGTTCATGGCCGCTTTCGACCCCGGAGCTGCGCCGCTGGCCGAGGATGCCGCCTGCCTGGAGCGACCAGCCGGCCGACTGGTGCTGAGCACCGACAGTCATGTGGTGTCGCCGCTGTTCTTTCCCGGCGGCGATATTGGGTGCCTGGCGGTGAACGGTACGCTTAACGATCTGGCCATGCGCGGCGCACAACCACTGTATCTGGCCGCCAGCTTTATTCTCGAAGAAGGTCTGCCGCTGGCAGATTTGCAACGCATCGTGGCCTCGATGGCGCAGGCAGCGCGAGCAGCCGGTGTGGCGATTGTCACCGGCGATACCAAGGTAGTGGAGCGTGGTAAGGGCGATGGCGTGTTCATCACCACCACCGGCGTGGGCGTGGTGGCCGATGGCCTGGAGATTTCCGCCAGCCGGGCACAGCCGGGCGATCTCATTCTGCTCAGCGGTGCGCTTGGTGATCACGGTCTGGCGGTGTTGGCGCAGCGCGAGAACCTGCGCTTTGAGACGCCGATCCTGTCCGATACTGCGGCGCTGCATGGTCTGGTGGCGGCGCTGTTGGTGACCGCGCCGGATGGGTTGCATTGTCTGCGTGACCCGACCCGGGGTGGCCTGGGCTGTGCGCTGAACGAGATCGCCCGACAATCCGGTGTTGGCATGCGCCTGCGCGAAGCGGCCATTCCGGTGCATGAGCCGGTGCGGGCGCTGTGCGAGTTTCTCGGCCTGGATCCACTCTATATCGCCAATGAGGGCAAGCTGCTGGCGATTGTCGCGGCGGAAGCGGCGCCGGCAGTGCTGGCAGCCTTGCGCGCGCATCCTCTCGGTAGCGAGGCGATGTTAATTGGCGAGGTGGTCGCCGATGAGGACCGGTTCGTTGATATGGAAACGCTGCTCGGTGGCCGGCGGCTGGTGGATTGGCCGAGCGGCGAACTGCTGCCGCGCATCTGCTAGTGGCCGCCATGCTGCAAAATCGCCGGCCGACCAGCGTTGTGCTGATGCTGGTCTGGGGGCTGACCGGTTCGGTGCAGGCGGCCTGTCCGGCGTTGCGTATTGCCCTGGATGCTGGCCATTCCCAGTCCCGGCCGGGCGCGCGCAGTGCCAGCGGTCTGCCGGAGGTAGAGTTCAATGTTGCCCTGGCCGAGGTGGTCGCCGCGCAACTGCGGACGCAGGGCTATACGGTGCTGCCGGTCAACCGCCGCGACGAGCAGCCCACGCTGACCGAGCGCACCCGCCGCGCCGCTGCTTTTAAGGCAGATCTGTTTTTGTCCCTGCATCATGACTCGGTGCAGCCGCGCTACCTGCTGCCGTGGCTCACGCCCGACGGTCACGCCGAGCACTACAGCGACCGCTTTGCCGGCTACTCGCTGTTCATTTCCACCGTGCCAGCTCGCGCCGAAACAGCCGCCGCCAGCCGGGCCCTGGCCATGCAGCTTGGCAGCGCCCTGCGCGCGGCGGGTTTAACACCGACCCTGCATCACGCCGAGCCGATTCCCGGTGAAGGACGCAAGCTGCTCGATGCGGAACGGGGGATCTACCGCTTTGATGAACTGGTGGTGCTGCGCAGTGCGACCATGCCGGCGGTGCTGCTGGAAGCGGGGGTGATTGTCAATCGTGCTGAGGAAGCGCGCCTGCGCCAACCGGCCTATCGGCAGCGCATCGCCACGGCGATCAGTACCGCGCTGCGTGCCTATTGCGCCGGGATGCAGCCGTAGAGGGTTGCAGTTGCTGTCCGGGGAGCGTATTTAAGCCGCCACCTGGTCAGCATCGTAAGCGATATGTGGGAGCGCAGTTGTGGAGAGTCTGTTGTTTTTCAAGGCGGCTCTGATTGGCCTGTCGATCGCCGCGCCGGTGGGACCCATTGGCCTGCTGTGCATGCAGCGCAGTCTGGGACATGGCGCGTGGATCGGTTTTCTCAGCGGT
The DNA here is from genome assembly GCA_003989075.1 of Candidatus Competibacteraceae bacterium. Lineage (GTDB taxonomy): Bacteria > Pseudomonadota > Gammaproteobacteria > Competibacterales > Competibacteraceae > RXIX01. The sequence continues at coordinate 23,265 of RXIX01000042.1, forward strand.
TTGGGCGCGGCGAGTGCTGATGCCTGTTATGGCGCGCTCGGTGCATTCGGCGTCAGCGCGATTACGCAAACCTTCGTGGCTCTGGCGCAGCCGCTGGCATGGGCTGGGGGATTATTCCTGACCGTAATGGGATTGCGCCTGTGGCGAACCGTACCGGCGACGACGACCGGGACTACGGTGGCAACGCTATCCGCGCCTGTTGCCTTTGCCTCGGTCTTTGCTCTGACCCTGACCAATCCGTTGACCATCCTGTCCTTCGTCGCGGTGTTCGCCAGTCTCGGCGGCGGCATGGCAACTACGCCCGCCGCAGCGGCCTGGATGGTCGCGGGTGTGTTCACCGGCTCAGCGCTGTGGTGGCTGGCCTTGGCGATCGGCGTGGCGGCGCTGCGCCAGCGCATTGATCTGCGCTGGCGCTGGCGTATTAACCGCGCGACCGGCCTGGTCCTGATGGGAATGGCCGCTTGGCAGATGGGCCGGGTGCTGGTGGCCTGATGGCGGGTCTAGATTTCAACCAGCGTACCCAGTTCGACGACGCGATTGGTGGGAATGCGGAAGAAATCGGTGGCGCTTTGTGCGTTGCGCAGCATCCAGATGAAGAACAATTCGCGCCATAGCATCATCGGTGGGGCCAGCTTGGGCACCACTACCTCGCGGCTGAGGAAGAACGAGGTTTTATCCAGATCGAAGTCGAGGCCCTTTTCCGTGCAGCTTTGCAGGGCCAGGGGCAGGTCCGGCTGCTCCATAAAGCCATAGCGGATGAACACCCGGTAGAAGGTGTGGCCGAGGTCGTTGATTTCGATGCGGTCCTGATCGGCCACATAGGGGACTTCGGCGGTCTGCACCGTGACCAGTACATTGCGGGCGTGCAGCACTTCGTTGTGCTTGATGTTGTGCAGCAGCGCCGAGGGCGCGCCTTCGGGCCGGCTGGTCAGATAAATCGCAGTACTGCTGACGCGCTTGAGCGCTGCGCCTTCAATTGAGCGGATGAACTGATCCAGCGGCATGGTCAGGTTGCCCATTTCCTTGAAAAGCAGATGCCGGCCGCGCCGCCAGGTGGTCAGCGTGGTGAAGGAGGCCAGCGCGATCACCACCGGGAACCAGCCGCCCTGCATCAGCTTGATGGCGTTGGCGGAGAAAAAGGCAATGTCAATCAGCAGCAGCGCGCCCAGCAGGGGCACGGCCAGCCAGGGCTGCCAGCGCCAGGCCAGGAAGATCACGAAGGAAACCAGGATGGTGTCGATCATCATGGTGCCGGTTACGGCAATACCATAGGCGGCGGCCAGATTGCTTGAGGATTGGAAGCCGAATACCAGGGCCATGACCGCGATATACAGCGTCCAGTTGGTGAACGGCACATAGATCTGTCCCGCTTCCATAT
>RXIX01000043.1 GCA_003989075.1 Candidatus Competibacteraceae bacterium
CCCGCAGTGATCAAGGTGATGGCCGGGCCGCGAAAATGCACCGGCACATCCGCGACCGCGATACGCTCGCGCATGGCCGCGAACAACACCATCACCAGTGAAAAGCCCACCGCAGCACCAAAGCCATACAGCGCCGAGGCGATAAAATCATGCCGCGCCTGCACGTTCAGCAGCGCCGCCGCCAGAACCGCGCAGTTGGTGGTAATCAGCGGCAGGTAAATGCCCAGCGCCTGATAAAGCAGCGGGCTGGTTTTATGCACCACCATCTCGGTGAATTGCACCACTACGGCGATCACCAGAATGAAGGCAATAGTACGCAGATATTCCAGACCTAATGGCGTCAGCAGGTAATGATCGGTCAGATAGGCGCAGATCGAGGACAGGGTGAGCACAAAGGTCGTCGCCAGGCCCATGCCCATGGCGGTTTCCAGCTTGCGGGAAACGCCCATAAAGGGACACAGACCGAGGAACTTCACCAGCACGTAGTTGTTGACCAGAATGGTCCCGAGCAGAATCAAGGCATATTCTTTCATGACGCGCAGCGCTCAGGCAGGAGGAATACGCAAGTGTGGACACGCGGGGCGTGGTATCGCCATGACGATTGGCAACATCAGATCCGCCATCAATCTATCAGACTGAGCAATCGGCCGTCATCCTGCCAGCGACAGAGAGTGGCAAATCCCGCGACCGGTGCGCAGCAGCGGGATGGGGAATGATTGAAAGGACGCGACCGGCCAGGAGCCGCTATTCAGGCCGTGGCCGCGCCACCGAGCAGCAGGAATTCCATGAGCGCTTTTTGCGCGTGCAGACGGTTTTCAGCCTGATCCCAGACCCGGCTCTGCGGACCGTCGATCACCTCGGCGCTGACTTCCTCGCCACGGTGCGCCGGCAGGCAATGCAGGAACAGCGCATCCGGCCGGGCCTGGGCCATCACGTCAGCATCGACCTGATAGTCGGCGAAATCGCGCATCCGCCGCGACTGCTGTTCCTCCTTGCCCATGCTCGACCAGACATCGGTGGTCACCAGATCAGCACCGCGCGCGGCGGCACGCGGATCGCGCAGCAGCACCACATGGCCAGCAGCCCGCTGCAGCAGCTCAGTATCCGGCTCGTAGCCCGGCGGCACCGCGATGCGCAGATGAAAATCGAACTGGCAGGCAGCGCTCAAATAACTGTTGCACATGTTGTTGCCATCGCCGATCCAGGCCACGGTGCGCCCGCGGATATCGCCGCGATGCTCGATGAAGGTCTGGATATCGGCCAGCAACTGGCAAGGATGGTTGTGGTCGGTCAGGCCATTAATGACCGGCACGCTCGAATAGGCGGCGAAGCGCTCGACCTTTTCGTGCTCGAAGGTGCGGATCATCACCAGATCGACCATGCTCGACAGCACCCGCGCGGTGTCCTCGATCGGCTCGCCGCGCCCAAGCTGAGTGTCGCGTGGTGACAGGAAAATGGCACTGCCACCGAGTTGGGCAATGCCAGCCTCAAAGGAGATCCGGGTGCGGGTCGAGGCCTTCTCGAAGATCATGCCCAGAACTTTCTGTGGAAAAGGCGTGTAACGCTCCCCCCGCCGATGCAGTGTTTTTAGTTCGGCAGCACGCTGCAACAGGGCGCGCAACTCCGCCGGGGTCAGGTCGAACAGGCTGAGAAAGTGGCGTTGTTTCATTTAATATGATCGCGTGAAGAGCCCGAATTGCTGGCAATCCGGGTGGTGGTCGCCCGCCGGCTTGCGGACCGCACGCGCAGCAACGCGAACCGTTCGCAAGCCGTTCTCCAAAACCAAAACGGCAGCTCTCAAGCAAGCTGCCGCTCCGGTTATTATAAATGAAATTTTGACCAGACGCGCCGCCGATTTCCACCTGCGCTCGTCCACGGCCCGCGCCATCGCACCGGAGATACCGTCATCATGGACGCCCGTTTTTGTCCCCGCTGCGGACAGGCCCTGCAGGTCCTGCCGCTTAACGGTCAGTCGCGCCCGCGCTGTACCGCCGCCGACTGCGGCTATGTGCACTGGGATAACCCACTGCCGGTAGTCGCCGCCATTGTCGAAATGGACGATGCGGTGATCCTGGCGCGCAACCGCGACTGGCCGGAGAAGATGTACGGCCTGATCACCGGCTTCCTGGAAAAAGCCGAAAGCCCCGAGGATGCAGTGCTGCGCGAGGTGTGGGAGGAACTCGGCCTGCGCGCCACCGCCGCACACTTCATCGGCTATTACCCGTTCTTCGCCCAGAATCAGCTGATTCTGGCCTTTCATGTTCCGGCCACGGGCGACATCGTCCTGGGCGAGGAACTGGCCGCGATCAAGCGTGTACCCATCGAGCGCCTGCAGGCCTGGAACTTCGGTACCGGTCTGGCGGTGCGCGACTGGCTGGCAACACGCCTGTTGCTCTGACCCTTCTCTTCCCCGTTCCAATTTCATAAGGATAACCTGACCATGTTCGCCTTCCTGCCGGGGCCGATCCGCGGTGCTCTGGCGTCTCTCCTGTTCATCCTCAACACCGTGTGCCTGTGCACCCTGTTTTACATGATCATGCTGATCAAGCTGATCATCCCTCAGCCCGGCTGGCGCCAGTTCCATTCGCGCCTGCTGATCCGGGTGGCCAATACCTGGATCGACATCAACAACGGGATCATCGACCTGACCCAGCGCATTGAGTGGGACGTACAGGGCCTCGACGGTCTGCGCCTCGACCAGTGGTATATCGTCGGTTCCAATCACCAGTCCTGGGTGGATATCGTGGTGCTGCAGCGGGTGTTCAATCACCGCATCCCGTTCCTGAAATTCTTCATCAAGCAGCAGCTCATCTGGATGCCGCTGCTCGGTGGCGTCTGGTGGGGGCTGGATTTTCCCTTCATGAAGCGCCATTCGGCCGCCCATCTGGCCGCGCATCCCGAGGATCGCGACCGCGACTGGGAAACCACCCGCCGGGTGTGTGCGCGCTTTCACAGCTTTCCGACCACGATTCTCAATTTCCTGGAAGGCACCCGCTTCCGGCCGGATAAACACGCCCGCCAGCAATCACCCTATCGCCACCTGCTGCGCCCAAAGGTCGGCGGTCTGGCCTTCGTGCTGGAAGCGCTGCCCCAGCGTCTGCACACCTTCATCGATGTCACCCTGGTTTATCCCGATGGCCGTTCGACCTTTCTGGATCTACTCATCGGACGCATTCGCCGGGTGATCGTGCGCGTACGCACTCTGCCGATTCCCGCCGAACTGCTCGGCGGTGACTACCGCAACGACCCGCAGTTCCGCGACGCGATGCAGCAGTGGATCGGGCAGATATGGACGGACAAGGATCAGCTGATCGGTGAGTTACGGCAGGCGGCCGGAGCGACCACTGGCTGAATGACGTGACAGCAGGGGAATCCTGGCTATCATTTCCGATATACCTGTCTCCTGGATCGGAAAGCCATGATTCCTCCCACTACCGGCGCCAGCCTGCAATCGGAAGCCTTCACACCTGCTCTTGACTTGGCTGCGCTCAGTCGCGCCCTGCACGTCGCGCTCACCCCAAAGCCATCCGGCAGCACAACAGCCTTTCTGAGTTTTGATCGCCACTGTAACAGCCTGCGCCTCGACACCGCAGCGGTGCTGAACCGTCTCGGGACCATCGAGCATTTTCTGCATGACGCTGACCCAGGCCCGCCCGCCTGGCAAACCGTCCGCGTGGGTGGGCGCATTGTCCAGGGCAGCGGTCAAGCCCTGCAGCAGGCACTCCTCGCCCTGGCAAACCAGATCGGCAAGGAATTCGATGAGCTGTGCGCTCGTGAGGCGCTGCAACCGCAACAGTTCATCATTGACCACCCCGAGCCAGCCCTGCAGGCGTTAGGCAAAAAGGTGGGCGGCTATCTCGACCGGCTGGAAAGTAACGCCCTGACCCGGGTGCAGCACATGGCCTTTGCTGAATCCCGGGCTGCCACGCCCGACCTGAACCAGGTTGGGCGGGTGACCTGTGCGACTGAAATCATTGAAACCGGCGATAGCCTGACGCTGTTGCTGGACGCCATCGGTCGGCTGATGCGACAGCGCTCAGAGGAATGGTCCACGGATGAAATCCAGCGGACCCAGAATGAGTTGCGCAGCTACTACCAGCAGGGCGATGCGCAGTTGCGACAATTCATTGACATATTTCTCGCCGAGGACGCGCTCGCGCGCATCCGTGCCACCGTAGCCCGCGATGTCATGACCGCCATCCAGCACAGCGCCGAACGTCAGCAAAAGAGTGCCGACGCCCAACTCGCTGCTGAATACCTGCGCCGGGTGCTATTCCTGCACGATTACTTCAGCAATCCCAATCATGACGAGCGTGAGCTGGACCTGGATAGCCACTATGGCCCGAGCGCCGGCGGCAACATTCTGCTTTCGACCGAGCTGATGAAAGCCACGTTTTATTCCTGCCTGCCGGTGTGGTGCGACTGGAACACACCGCTGCTGGAAGCTTCGGCGACCGATACCCAGGGGCAGCCTCGGTTGATCCGGCTGCTTGGCTATCGTTTCAGGATTAACGGGCGCGATCCAGAGCGGCGGGAATCCGCCTTCGAGCTGCGCCTGCGCCGCCTGCGCGAAACCCTGCTGCCGGAAACAGAATCGGAGCGCCGGAGCGGGTTGGCGCGATCACTGGTTCAATTGCTGGTCCTGGCGATCGTGGTGCCACGGGATACATCAGATGCGGAACTGAATGCAGATGTAGGTAAAAAAATCCACGAGGCGATCAAATACTTCAACGACAACGGTCAGGACGCAACACGCAGTATCCTCGCAAGCCTGGAAAAGCGCATTGACGTGATGCAGCGCATCGCCAGCGCAGTGATCGGCATCCTGAAAAGGAAAGGACCGCTGTTCAATGAATTGGCCTGCCAGCCCCGCAGCTATTATTTGAATATTCTACGCGGCATCCTGAACCGGGAGCGCGCGTTTCAGGGCCAGCCCGAGCCGTTGGTCAAGCCAGCACCCGGCCAGGATCAACGCATCGAGTTTTTCAACTGCCTGCAGGTCACCACCGCCGATCCGCTGCCGGACGCTCTGTTCTCGCTGCGCGTCAGCGTAAAACTTGGTGAATCCCTGCTGCACATGCCCCACAGCACGCCGAGCGAATATCGGGTCCAGCGACGACCGCCCAAGGCCCTGGTGCAGATTCTCTGGCAACCCGACGGCACCATCACCGCGCAACTGCCGATCAAGAACTGGCACTTGGCAAGCAGTCTGCGCGTGCACTATGACCCGGAGCTGCTCGGTATTGCCGATTCACGCCGACCCAATCCGCAGCAGCGCCAGCACCTCGCCGCGCGCCGCGTCGCGTTTACCGTACTGGTCTATATCGCCCTGAAAGTGCTGTGTGAACGCCTGATTGCCTGCGATCCGCAGCGCGGTTCCCAGATGATCGCACTCATGCTGCGCTTTCAGCAGCAGGGGCGCAGCGCCGGCGAACAGGATCTGAGCGGCGAACAGGGCCTTTATGCGGCAGCGCAGGCGATTGAGCACGCCCTCGGCCAGCACCTGCGCACGCGCATGCAAGGCATAACCGGCGCCGATAATCCCCAGGATTCCCAGTGGAAGTTCAAGTCGCGCAACAGCTTCAACGCGCTGCTCTCGGCCTTGCCACTGCAGATGCAAACGCCCAGCGCACCGACTTTGGACCGCATCGGTGTACTGACCTTCGTCTCCCGCCCGGCCACCGATCACCCAGCGCTGAGCGAGGACCAGCAGCGCGATTTCGTGCTGCTCGGCCGCAGCTATATCGCCCAGGCCAATCCACAGTTACCGGGTTATCGCTTGGCCAGCGGCCCGAATCTGCTGGCCCTGGAATCCGGGCGCGAGGTCTTTACCGATTCGCCGGCGATTTTCAAGGCCATCGAGCGCCTCTACCAAAAGGGCTGCCGTTATCTGCTCTACATGGGCCATCGGCGCGGCGGGCGGCAGGTTGGCCGGGCGCGCACCCCGCATCGCCACCATGAACAGCCGCTCTTTCTGGCGGAAATCCAGCGGCGCTTTCCCGACCTGTGCGTCTACCCGCTGGTGCGTGACGTCTTTCCCGCCACTCGACTGCGCACCCGGGGGAGCAGTGAAGATGCCTTTGAAATTCCTGATTACCACACCTCGCTGCCGTACTGGAATCTGGACCTGGCGACACCGCGCGACCAAGATCTGATCCCGGTCTATACCTTTGCTACCCTGCATGTGATCAGCGACGAGGACGGCGAGGCCGGGCGACCGCAATCGGGCTTTGCCATCTATTTCCTGCTCAGCCAGGCCACACCGGAATCTCTGGAACAGGAAACCCGCAAGCGTCTGGACTGGATCGGCGCCGATTCACCGCGGCGCCATGATCTGATCGCGGTGCTGCGCAGCCTGCATTACCTGGAAAGCGAAGCACCCGCCCGGCCAGGCAAAGCGCCTGCCCGTAGCGACCCGTCGTCATCCGGCCAGGACGCGCCATCCACCCCCAAAAAGCCCCATTACGTGCCGCCGGTACTCGATCCCTACACCGCACTGCAACCGGCCAACATCGCTGCGATCGGCGAAGTCTCCGTGCATCCGCGCACCCCGAGCAGCGGCAGCGGCGAGGTGCTGCTCAGTCTGCCGGCGGTTCTGGCGCGGGTCACCGAGGTCCTGGACTTGTCCCCGGCGCCGCGCACGGATACCGCGCCATGAGCACAACACCGGGACATCAGGATTTATGGGGTGATCTGTTTGAAATCGCAGTCAAGCGTGGCGCGCTCAACTATCTGCTGCATCGCCAACTGGTGGCTGGCGACCATCCACAGGTGCAGGCATGGCGCCGCCAAACGGTGCGCGATCTGCGCAACCACCTGGATGCACAACTGAGCGCTACCGATCCGCATTACCTGCAGCGCGCGCAAGGCTGGCTCGATCACCTGCTGGTCAATGGCCATGGTCTGGGCTGGACCTGCCTGCGCGAGATCCTGATGAACCCTCCCGACCGCACTCGCGCACAGCAACCGCGCCTGGAAGCGCTCTGGTGCCCGCTCACTCTGCGTGATCGTCGCCCCGGTTACGCCGAGCAGGAACCGGATCGCATGGACAGTCTGCGGGCCTTCTGGGACGCCTTGCACCTGAGCGGTCCGGTCGATCCGGCCTGGCTCAGACGGGGCGAACCGGCCCGCGCCGACTTTCTCCTGCTGTTGCGGAGCGACCAGCGGCGCGAGCTGCTCTGCCTGGAATTTTCCCTGAATGCCCCGCAGCACCCGGATGATTTCAGCGATGATCAGGCCCACCTGCGCGAGCTGGAACGCTATGTGCGCCGGGTGGAAAATCGCGGCGTCTTCAGCCGCCTGAATGCGGAAGTCACCGGCGACAGCTTTGAGCTTGGCATCGGGCTGGCCAACTACCTGGGCGTGTTCAGCAGTCAGGACAAACCGCTGTTCAAACTCTGCCAGGGCAGCGCCTATGTCAGCCGGCTGGCGCCACGCCTGCTCCAGGACACGCCCGGCCTGGATGCGCTGCACGTTCAGGTTCTGGCCCTCACCCAGGCCGGCATTGAAGGGCTGGCCGCCCGCTTCGGCACGCCCGACACCGATCCGCGCACCCGTCTACTCAAGGCACTCGGTGATACCTACCGACAACTGCACAAGACCCCGTTCCAGGACGGCGCAGCGCTGCAGATCGAACTGCAGGGCGCATTTCGGCGGGTAGCACGGGCCTTGCCACCGGCACTGCGCGGTGAATTGGGCAACTACCTGGCCACGGCACCCATCGGACAGCCCCTGACCCGCACCTTCAGCGAAACTGTGCACAATTTCTGTAATCCCGATCAGCCCCTCAGCCTGGATACGGTCATGGGCTGGATCGACGACGACGACGCATTGGCTGCACACCTGGGCGCAGCGCCACGCCAGGCCATCCACAGCACCCTGCAGGCCATCGGCAGGGCTGAAAATCCCTGCCTGCGCGATGTGCACGCGGCAGCGGTGCGCGCCGGACTCCAGGCAGCGCGCCCCGGCGCACTCACCGTGCTGGCGCTGGAAGGCCATCCCGGAATTGGCAAGACCACGGCGGTCAGGGATTGGCTGCAGGCGCAAACCAGCGGCTTTCTGTTTGTCTACCTGAGCCCGCGGGTGCTGATCAACAGCAGCGTGCTCAGCGATCTGGCGCAGCGCAAACCGCTATCGACAGTGCCATCCGCACCCAGCGGCATCCTGACCCTGACCAGCAACCAGCAGCTCATCATCAACGCCGCTCCCCACCAGCAGAAGCAACACCCCGGCGCAGCCGCCTATCAGGGCGCGGTCATCTTCGCGGGGACCACCCCTGCATTCGTGATCCCGGACCCGGCACGCGCGCCACGTTTCTTCAGCAGCAGCGCAGCCCAGGAACTTGAAGCGCGCCACACCCGCGCCGGAATCCACAAGAGCCTGGTCAGTGCCAACCGCGGGGAGATTCGTAACAAAGCGCTACCGGGTGTCTTCCGTACTCTTGGCACCGCAGCCCGCCATGCTCTGGCGGCCAACCCAACGCTGAACCAGCTTGCCCTGACCGCCACCGTCCAGGCCTACCGGGAGCTGGACGAATCGCGCAGCACCATCGCTGGCCTGTCGAAGATTTTCCAACACAAAGCCGACACTGCATCTGGCCGCCGCGAACGCCAGGCTATGGCGGCACGCCTGCCGACGGTAATCGTCATGGTGGATGAAATCGCCGGTGATAGCGCAGGCGCAGTCCTGACACAGCAGATCAGTCGCTGGCTGGATCAGGAATTCCTGACGCCGTTTAACGATAACGGCGAAATCAGTCCCTTCCGGTTAATTCTGGTGGTCGCCGATGCCTCGCTCGGTCATGCCACGGTGCTCAAGCGTTACCTGGAGAGCGCCAAGGACACGCCAGACAGGATTCTGATCGCATCCAGCAATGGACCACGACCGCTGCGTCTGGCTGCCGACAAACTGCACCTGGGCGCACGACGTTGTTCGGCGCTGCACATCATGGCCGATGGTTTCCCGGCACGCGCGCCGCTCACCCTGCGCTACGACCTGAGCCTGCTGCCCCTGACGCGCCCAGCGGCCTCGAACAACCAATTGCCGCTCAGGCCATATCAGCTCATCCGTAAAGCCACGGCTGAACAGTTACAGCAGGATGCGCTGCGCATCATTAGCGATGCCCTGCGCGACAGCGAAGGCCAGGTGCTGTTCTTCGCCCAGGATCGCGCCTTCCTGGAAACGCTGGCGGAGAACCTGGCCAGCAGGGCCGATCCCCGCAACGGCCAGCCGTTTCCCGATACGGCCATCACCACCCTGCACAGCGACACCCCTCCGCAGGAACGGGAACGGCTGGCGCTGCCGGCCATTCGCGATCACTTCCGGGTGGTGCTGATGACGTCCTCGGGTTCGCGCGGGATTTCCTTTCCGCGCGCAACCCATATCATCGCCGTGGTTCCGCGCTTTAGCGTCGAAACCGGGCTAATGGAGCTGGCACAGTTGATCTACCGCGGCCGCGGCTACTATGACGATCCCCAGCGGCCCGGACACCGGATCAGTGGCGATCATGCCAGCCGCACCCTGACTTTCATGGTGCGGGATTTCATCGTCAACGATGCCGATACCCCGGCCGAGGAACGTGACCGCCAATGGGTTCGACAGGCACTGGACCTGCTGACCTTCCTGATTTTATTGCGTGCCACGATTCACACCCGCCTGTCCGGCGATGCCGCCATGCCCGGGCAAATGCTGAGCGTGGCGCCGGTGGGCTGCATCGGCAATGATGAGTTGCATACCTTCCTGGCCGACCATTTGCCCGGCTTCCAGCGCGAAATGCAGGCACTGATCGCCAACCGCACCGTGACCGACAAGGGACGTTTCCAGTCAGCGCTGGACCGGGTGCAACGCCTGTTTCGCAACGCCACCTACCGGGAGTGGAATTCCGTGATGGCCGATCGCGCCAAGGTCACCCGGCTCAGCCGCAGCCTGACCGCCAGCGCGCAGCCCCTGGCCGGCGAGATTGCAGAATGGACTTTGCCCGACAATCTCTATTGCGTCGGTCCACTGTGGCTGGAACGCCAGGACCACAGTACCGCCGAGGAACTCTATCGATTCGATTTGAGCGATCCGGCACGGGAACGCGAGGCGCAGCAGTTACTGGGACAGCTTTGGAGAATCAATCAGGATCAGAATCTGCCCAGAAAGCTGCGCGCACATGCTGATGCCCTGCATACCCTGCTCAAACACCGCAGACAGGAGGCTGATGACACGGCATCCGGGCCGCCCGACAGGCGTTACACGACAGCAAAAAGCGTAGCGGCCAGCCGAACCTGGATTGTCCTGCCGGTGGATTATCCACGCTTCCTGGATGGGACTGCCGCTACACCAGCGACCCCCTCGCTGGGGATTGCAGATGCGGCGCGCGATGATGAGCGCTGGTGGCAGGCTCTGTACCGGGCGGTGGCCGCAGTGCGCATGCCGGGCAGCGTATTTCCCGCCCTGCCGCCCTATCGCGAGATGCCCTTCCTGGTCATCATCGTGCCTGGTGACCCCACTGATCTTGAGCGCGCCCTGGATGATCGCTACTTCATGGCCTCATCGGAGCTGAACCTGCTCAACACACTGCTGTTTGCCGATGCCACGTCCAGGCCGGATGGCGGTTAAACCTTGACGCCGGACTCAGCGCGGCACTGCAAAGCGGATGGCGACCTGCTCGGCGTCACCGGCCAGCAGCGCCGCGACCTGCGCCGCAGCCGGCGGCCACAGGTCCGGATATTCCCCACGCAGAAAATCGACAACCTCCTCCGCCGGCCAGGGGCCTAGCGAGGTCTGGTAATCAGCAAACTCGGCCTGGATTACCCACCACGAGGCATAGACCTTGCGCGACAGAAACAGCGCTGAACGGGTGTAGATGATGTGCAGCGGTGGAAACGGGAGCGGCGACATCGCAGCAGCCAGCCGGTCGCTCAATTCTGCGCAATGCCCTTGAGTGCGGCCGCGTACTTCTCGGCATCGGTAGCACGCAGCAGATGGCGGACCGCCTCGCTGAGTTCGGCGACATTGCTGTTCTGGATCACCCGCTTGATCTCCAGCAGGCCGGTAGGATGCATGCTGAACTGGGTCAGGCCCAGCCCCAGCAGCAGGCGGGTATAACGCGGATCGCCGGCCATCTCACCGCACAGACTGACCGGGATATTGGCCTTGTGGCCGGCGCGAATGGTGTTATGAATCAGCGTCAGCACCGCCGGGTGCAGCGGATCGTAGAGGTAGTTGACCTCGTCATCGACCCGGTCGATGGCCAGGGTGTACTGGATCAGATCGTTGGTGCCGATCGACAGGAAATCCAGGTAGCGGGCGAACAGGTCGGCACACACCGCCGCTGCCGGAATCTCGATCATGCCACCCACAGGCAGGTGCTCATCAAAGGCCAGCCCACGCTCGCGCAGTTCCTGCTTGGTTTCCGCCACCAGGCGCAGTACCTGGAAGACCTCCTGCACCGAGCACAGCATCGGAATCATCATCCGCACCGGCCCGTGCGCCGAAGCGCGCAGGATAGCCCGTAACTGCGGGCGGAACATGCCCAGATCCTTCAGGCACAGGCGGATTGCGCGCAGGCCCAGAGCCGGATTGGTGCACACCGGTCCACCACGACCACCATCCACCTGCTTGTCGGCGCCCAGATCGGCGGTGCGGATGGTGATCGGGCTGCCTTCCAGGGTCTTGATGACGTGCAGATACGAGGCCAGATGCTCTTCTTCATCGGGCGCGTCACTGCGGTTCATGAACAGAAATTCGGTGCGATACAGACCGATGCCATCGGCGGCCACTTCGCGCACCGATGCCGCGTCCTCGGGCAGCTCGATATTGGCCTGCAGGCCGATGGTTACGCCATCGCGGGTCACCGCCGGCTTGCCCTTGAGCTTGCTCAGTTCACGCAGCTCGCGGCGTTCTTCCTTCTGCCGGTGGCGGTAATAGCGCAGGATGCGCTCATCCAGCCCGACCAGGATCACGCCGTTGCGACCGTCGATGATCACGGGCTCGTCATGGCCGAGATAGGCGCGGGCACTGCGCGCGCCCACCACCGCCGGAATACCCAGGCTGCGCGCCAGAATCGCGGTGTGCGACAGCGGGCCGCCGTATTCGGTGACAAAGGCCAGCACCCCCTGATGCTGCATGAGAATGGTGTCCGCCGGGGTCAGATCGTCGGCAACGATGATGCGGCCTTCAAGACGGCTGGTAGCCAGTTCGGCGTAATCGGGATCGTTCAGATAGGTCGGATCCTCGGCGACCAGGATGCGCTGCACCCGGCGCACCACATGCTCGACATCGTCCTTGCGGGTGCGCAGATAGGGATCGTCCATCTGCTCGAAGACCTGCACCAGAGAATCCCGCTGGATCTTCAGCGCCCACTCGGCGTTGCAGCGCCGCGCACGAATCAGTTTAATCGGCGCCTCGGTGAGGGTGGCATCCTCCAGCATCAGCAGGTGGGTGTCGATAAACGCCGCCACATCCCGCGAGGAGGTCGCCGGAATACGCACGCGGATATCGCGCAATTGCCGGCGGGCGATATCCAGACTGCCTAGAAACCGCTGGACTTCGTCCTCGACAATGGCTTCGGGAATGGTGTACTCGGTGATTTCGAGCTGATTACGCTGCAGCAGATATGTCCTGCCGATGGCGTAGCCCCGGGAAACCCCGATCCCCTGCAGCGAAAACGGCATGCGGCAAGCCTCTCATTCGTCCTCGTCAAAACGGCGCCGGACCAGTTCTTCGAGATGCGACAGCGCCTGCTCGGCCTCAGGGCCGGCGGCCTGCAGTTCCAGATGCGTACCGCAGGCGGCCGCCAGCATCATCACCCCCATGATGCTCTTGCCGTTGACTTCGCGGCTGCCACGCGCCAGGCGGATCTCGGCATCAAAGCGGGAAGCCAGGGTCACAAACTTGGCCGCAGCGCGGGCGTGCAACCCGAGCCGGTTGATAATGATGATGTCCCGTTTCAGCACCCCGATGACCCCGTCATGCCACATTGCTCCAACGGCAGCTGGGCTTGATGTTCCTTCATTTTAGTTCACGATGGCAGACCATGACATGGCGGCGAATGCTATTGAAATGGCGCACCAGCGCTTCAGTGATAAACACTGAACGATGCTGGCCACCGGTGCAGCCAATCGCTACAGTCAGGTAGCTGCGGTTGCTGGCTTCAAAGCGTGGCAGCCACGCTTCGAGGAAACGGCGCAGATCGGCAATCATGTCCATCACCTCCGGCTGCCGGCACAGAAATTCGATCACCGGGCGATCGCGCCCGGTCAGAGGGCGCAACTGCGGCTCCCAGTGCGGATTGGGCAGGCAGCGCACATCGAAGACAAAATCGGCATCGGCCGGCACCCCGTTCTTGAAGCCAAACGATTCAAACAGCAGCGACATCGCCTCGTGCGGCGTGTCATGCACCCGGGCGCGGATCATCTCGCGCAACTGGTACAGGTTGGTGGCGCTGGTGTCGATGATCAGATCCGCATGGGCGACGATCGGCTCCAGCAGACGCCGTTCCTGCTGGATCACCTCGCGCAGCGGCACATCGCCCAGATGCAGCGGATGGCGGCGCCGGGTTTCGCTATAGCGCTTGAGCAGCACCTCGTCTTCGGCCTGCAGAAACAGCACGTCCACGGTCAGGCCATGGCTGCGCAACTCGGCAAGCGCGCTCGGAAACCGCGCCATTTCATCCAGGAAATTGCGCGCGTCCACACCTACCGCCAGGGGCAGAGGCGTCGTGCCCGCGGCCAGGATCTCCTGCGCCAGCGGCTGAATCAGCTTGAACGGCAGATTATCGACGCAGTAATAATCCAGATCTTCCAGGGTTTGCAGGGCAATGGTCTTGCCCGACCCGGACAGGCCGCTGACGATTACGATTCGCATGTGGTTGCACTCGCCATGCTGCGCTCCATGCGCGTCATCATATCCTGCTCGGCGCGATAGCCACTCAGGCGCAGGACATGATCGCGCACCGCGCACTCCACCAGTACCGCCAGATTGCGCCCCGGAGCGATGGGCAGGGTAATCACCGGCACGTTGACACCGAGGATCACCCGGGTGTCGCGCAGGCCCTGCAGGCGCGCCTCGGCGGGCGGATTGATCTCTTCCAGCTTGGCCAGATGCAGCACCAGGCGCACCCGCTTGTTACGCTTGATGGCGCTGTCGCCGAACATGCGGCGAATGTTGAGAATACCCAGCCCGCGCACCTCAAGCAGATCGGCGAGCGTCGGCGGGCAACTGCCTTCGAGGATCTCCGGCGCCACCCGGGTCAGGGTGGGCGTGTCATCAGCCACCAGGCGATGACCACGGCTGATCAGTTCCAGCGCCAGCTCGCTTTTACCGATCGCGCTGCTGCCGGTGATCAACACGCCCATGCCAAACACTTCCAGCAGCTCGCCATGCACCACGGTCGATGCTTCCAGGCTGTGGCGGTAGTTATACAGGCGCTCGGCAACCGCGCCCGGCGTGAAGGGTGTGTGCCAGAGCGGCACGCCCGCCGCCTCGGCGGCCGCACCGAGCGCATCCACCCAGGCTGGATCACCGCACACCAGCAGCGCGCCGGCGGCCGCGCCCAACAGCGCCTGCAGCAGCGCTGCGCGGGTCGCCGGCTCCAGACTATCGAGAAAGGCGCGTTCCTCGGCGCCGCAGATCTGCAGACGCGGTGGATGCACCCAGTTCAGGCGACCATAGAACGGTGCCCCTGCCTCGACCGGCAGCCACAGGATGCGCTCGGCACCGGCCATGCCCGCGACCCAGCGCAGATCGAGCAGCATTTCCAGGCCATGGAAAACCGCCTGGGCGGACAGGGGCCGGTTCATGGCGCAGGCAGCGCGGGCGCCCAGTCCCGCAGCTGCGCAAACAGCTGGGCACTGGAATCAGTCTGCCGCAGCTGCTGGCAGAAGACACGGTCGCTGAACATTTCTGCGAGGTGGGCAAGGATCTTGAGGTGCTCATCGGTGTAATGG
This sequence comes from Candidatus Competibacteraceae bacterium, assembly GCA_003989075.1. Classification (GTDB taxonomy): domain Bacteria; phylum Pseudomonadota; class Gammaproteobacteria; order Competibacterales; family Competibacteraceae; genus RXIX01. The sequence goes on from RXIX01000043.1 coordinate 14,934, forward strand.
TCCGGGACCAGCAGCCCGAACACCAGATCCACCGGCTGGCGATCGATCGCGTCAAAATCCACGCCCGCACGCAGCTTGATGAAGGCGCCGATGGCGTTCTGGCTCTGGCTGAACCGGCCATGTGGCAGGGCAACCCCATGACCCAGACCCGTGCTCCCCAACCGTTCACGGTTGTGCAGACTGTCAAAGATCGGCCGAGCCGTCAGGTCGGCCTGCCCCGTGGCCAGCAGCTCGCTGAGCAATTCGATGACCCGCTTCTTGCTGGTCACCTCGCTGTCGCAGATGATCCGCTCGGCCGTGATCAGGTCTGAGATATCCATCGTCGCGCGGCCTCGCTCAGGATTCGGGCTGCGCCCGGACCTTATCGCCGCGATGCTTCTCGGTGAGCTTCTCCTTGTGCTTCTTGATCTGGCGGTCGATCTTGTCGCTCAGAGCATCAATCGCCGCGTACATGTCCTCCTCGACGGCATCGGCAAAAATCTCGTTTCCGGCCACATGGATGGTTGCCTCAGCTTTCTGGCGCAGTTTCTCAACGCTGAGAATCACCTGGACGCTGGTCACGTTATCGAAATGCCGCTCAATACGTTCCAGCTTGTCATGCACGTAGTCGTGCAGGGCCTGGGTGATCTCGACGTGATGTCCGCTTAATTTGATTTGCATGGCATGCTCCTGGCTGGCAGGGTCCTGCTGCAGCGGATAGTCGGGCTGATCCTGTACACAATCAGCCATGATGCCTGCCCGAATGGGGTTGTTGCCAACCGTCGTCGGGCATGGCCCTGTCCCCGCTACCGCTGCGTGCCCCTCGTGGGGCGGAAGCCCTCGTCGTTCAGACGAGGCGTTTACGATCCGAGGAAGACGAAATAGCCATCGCCTCGCGGTATTTTGCCACTGTCCGCCGTGCAACTTGAATCCCTTCAGCGCCGAGCAGCTCGGCGATGCGGCTGTCGCTGAGCGGTTTGCCGGGATTTTCCGCCTGGATCAGCTTGCGGATCATGGCGCGAATCGCGGTCGAGGAGCACTCGCCGCCGTCGCTGGTGCCGACGTGGCTGGAAAAAAAGTACTTGAGTTCATAGATGCCGCGCGGCGTGTGCAGGTATTTCTGGGTGGTCACCCGGGAAATGGTCGATTCATGCATGCCGAGGGCTTCGGCGATGTCGCGCAGAATCAGCGGTTTCATGTATTCATCACCGCGTTCGAGGAATTCCCGCTGACGCTCGACGATGCAGGTCGCAACCTTGAGCAGGGTTTCATTGCGGTTTTGCAGGCTCTTGAGGAACCAGCGCGCTTCCTGCAGGTGATTCTTGAGATAGGCGGAATCACCGGCCTGGGGGGCCTTGCGCGCCAGGGCCGCGTAGCGGGCATTGATGCGCAGCTTGGGCGTGCTCTCGGGATTAAGCTCGACCCGCCAGGTGTTGCGCTGGCGATAGACCCGCACATCGGGCACCACATAGTCGGGCGTACTGCTGGACAGGCGCGCCCCTGGATGCGGATCCAGGGACTGAATCAGGGCAATGATGGCCTGCAGTTCCTCGCGCGTGACCCTAAGGCGGCGCATCAGGCTGCTGAAGTCGCGGGCGGCGAGCAGATCAAGATGGGCTTCGACCAGGCGGCGCGCGCCGGCCAGCGCCGGTGTATCAGCCGGCAGGGCTTCCAGTTGCAGCAGCAGGCATTCGGCCGGCGTGCGGGCCCCGACACCCTGCGGGTCGAAATGCTGCACCTGGCGCAGCACCCCTTCGACCTCGGCCGGGGTGACGATGAATTCCTCGCGCAGACCCTGGCAGATATCCTCCAGCGACAGCGTCAGATAGCCGGCCTCGTCGATGGCGTCGATCAGGGCGGTGGCGATCGCCATGTCCCGTTCGTTGAACGGAGTCAGGCGCATCTGCCAGTACAGGTAATCGCGCAACGATTCGCCCGTGCCCGCATAACGTTCGTAGGGATCCCAGTCCTCATCTTCGCCGCGCGAATAGGGGGTCGCGCCATCCTCCGCACCGTAGACATCTTCCCAGGCGCTGTCCACCGGCAGCTCGTCGGGCATGGTATCGCGCGCGGCGGCATCGATCTCGGTCTCGGCGCGGGTCTCGGCGGCGGCCTGCGAGGCCAGTGTCTCGGGCTGCACCGGCATGTCCTGCAGATCGTCGGCCCGTTCCAGCATCAGGTTGGAATCGAGAATGGTCTGCACCTCGACCTGCAGATCGAGGCTGGAGAGCTGCAACAGACGGATGGCCTGCTGCAGTTGCGGCGTCATCGTCAGTTGCTGCCCCAGGCGCAATTGCAATGTCTGTCTCATCGGCATTCAATCCTGCGTCGTGCCGCTGAAAGGCGGTTTTCCATGCTTAATCCTAGCATCCCGGAAGGTTTTGCGCGTTCCGTCGGTTCATAACTGAAAGGCCTCGCCCAGATAGACCTCGCGCACCTGGCGATTGGCGAGAATCGCCGCCGGATCGCCCTCGGCAATCACGCGGCCTTCGTTGAGAATGTAGGCACGATCGCAGATACCCAGGGTTTCGCGAACATTGTGATCGGTGATCAGTACGCCGATACCGCGCTCACACAGGTGCTGGATGATGCGCTGGATATCGAGCACCGACAACGGGTCGACACCGGCAAAGGGCTCATCAAGGAGAATAAACGCCGGTTGCGCCGCCAGGGCGCGGGCGATTTCAACCCGACGCCGCTCGCCGCCCGACAGGCTCAGGCCGCTGCTATCGCGCAGATGGCCGACATGCAGTTCCTGCAGCAGCGCTTCGGCCCTTGGCCGCCGCTCCGCCCGCGACAGGTCGCGGCGGGTTTCGAGAATCGCCAGCACATTTTCCAGCACGGTCATGCGCCGGAACACCGACGGCTCCTGCGGCAGATAGCCCACACCCAGCCGCGCCCGGGCATGCATCGGCAGGTGGGTCAGATCACGCTCATCGAGCAGCACCCGGCCTTCGTCGCAGGGCACCAGACCGACCATCATGTAGAAACAGGTGGTCTTGCCGGCGCCATTGGGCCCGAGCAGGCCAACCACTTCGCCACTGGCAACGGTCAGCGAAGCGGCATCGACCACCAGCCGCTGGCGATAGCGCTTGACGATTTCCTTGGCAATCAGCCTTGCCATCTCAGGGCTTCCGCGGTGCCGCCGCCGGCGCACCATCCGGGTTGCGCGGCTGAATGGTGAACTGAATGCGGCCATTGTTGCCGGCGCCACGGGCGCGCACCACGTCATTTTTCAGATCGTATTCGATGCGCTCGCCGGTGAAGACATCCTGACCCTGCACCAGGCGGGCGCTACCGCTCATCACCACCTGGGAGGTACCGACATCGTATTCGACGCGCTTGCTGGTACCCTGAATCTCTGGTTTATCGGCGCTGGGCTTGTAGCGCAGATTGACTGGATTACCAACTGCTTCCATGCGCTGAAAGCTGCTGTCCTTGACGTAAACCGTGGCGGTATCAGCATTCAGGCGCATCGAGCCCTGGCTGATAATCACGTTACCCTCATAGACACTGACTCCGGTTTTCTGGTCGAGCTGACCACGGCTGGCCTCCAGTTGAATGGGCTGACTGCGATCCTCCGGCAGCGCAACCGCCAGCGGTGCCACCAGGGCCAGGGCCAGGGCAAGTTTAGGGCTTGGGGGGGACATAGATACCTCGTACCTCGGAAAGCAGTTCCAGGCGTTCCTGATCGAACCAGGCACGCACGCCGATACTGCGCAGCTCGCCACCCGGTGTCAGCGCCTGAGCCGGCGCGGCGGTCTCGGCATAGCGTTCGCCCGGATGCACCAGGACATCGCGGGTGTTCAGAGTTACCGGAGTCTGGCCACTGCTGGCCAGACGTTCCACGGTCACCGCCCCGTCCAGGCGCAGCAGGCTCTGATCCGCCGCCACCCAGCCCTGTTCAGCCTGCAGGCGCCATTGGCGCGTCTGGCCATCGGGGCGGTACCAGTCCAGCATCGGCTGGACAATGCGCGTACCCTGCTCGCTCGGCAACTGCTCCAGACGCGGCGCCTCGATGACATATTCACGCTGCCCGGTCATATTCAGGCGCACGGCCCGGAAACGCTCAACCACCAGCAGCGGCGCCTGACTCTGGGCCTCCGCCGGTGGGCGCAGGGCTGATTCCACCCAGCGCAACAGCCCATAGCTGGCGCCGGCCAGCACCGTTAAGCCAACCAGAAGCAGAACGCCACGCGGCGTCACGCCGGGAGGGGATTTCACGGTCGGCAAAGATACTGCTCGCGCAGCGCCGTCAATTGGCCACGCGCCTCCAGCACCAGTTCGCAAACCTCGCGGGCCGCGCCATGACCACCACGGCTGGGCGTCTGCCAATGGGCGTGCTGCAGGACGAAGGCATCGGCATCCTGCACGGCAATCGCCAGGCCCACCTGAATCATCACCGGCAGGTCAATCAGATCATCACCGACATAGGCCACCTGACTGGCGTCCAGCCCGAGCCGCGCCAGCAGTTCGGCAAAGGCGACACGCTTGTCGTGCACGCCAAGATAGGCATGGACGATGCCCAGATCAGCCAGGCGTCGCTCCACCGACGCGGCGCGGCGACCGGAAATCACCGCCACTCCGACGCCGGCATCAAGCAACATCCTGATACCGAGGCCGTCGCGGATATGAAAAGCCTTCAGCTCATCGCCGCCGCTGGCAAAATACAGGCGGCCATCAGTGAGCACCCCATCGACATCAAAAATGACCAGCCGGATCGCGGCGGCCCTGTCCAGAAGATCGCGCATCGCTTGTCGTTTATCCGCTTGCGGAAATCAGAGCACGCCGGCGCGCAGCAGGTCGTGCATATTGAGGACGCCAAGCAGCGTCCGCTCGCAGTCTACCACCGGCAGGGCGTTGATCTTGTACTCCTGCATCATGCGCAGGGCCTCGGCGGCCAGTGTGCCCGGCGCAATGGTCTTGCAGTTGCGGGTCATCACCTCGGTGACATGAGCGCTGTGCAGATCCACCTGACGATCCAGGGCGCGGCGCAGATCGCCATCGGTGAACACGCCCAGCACCCGGTCCGCCGCATCGACCACCACGGTCATACCCAGGCCCTTGCGGCTCATTTCCAGCAGGGCATCACGCAGCAGATCGGCAGGGGCGCTGCGCGGGATCTGTGTGCCAGCATGCATGACATCGTCGATCAGCAACAGCAGGCGCCGCCCAAGGCGGCCACCGGGATGCGAGCGGGCGAAATCCTCGGCGGTAAAGCCGCGCGCCTCCAGCAGCGCCACTGCCAGAGCATCGCCCATGGCCAGGGTCGCAGTGGTGCTGGAGGTCGGCGCCAGACCCAGCGGGCAGGCTTCCTGGGCGACACTGACATCAAGATGTACATCAGCGGCGCGAGCCAGCAGCGAATCCGGATTGCCGGTCAGCGCAATCAGCGGCACGCCCAGCCGCTTGATTAAAGGCAGCAGGGTGAGAATCTCCTCGGTGCCACCGGAATTGGACAGCGCCATCACCACATCCTGGGCGGTGATCATGCCCATGTCGCCGTGACTGGCTTCAGCGGGATGGACGAAAAAGGCCGGCGTGCCCGTGCTGGCCAGCGTGGCAGCGATCTTGCTGCCGATATGACCGGATTTGCCGATGCCGAGCACCACGATGCGACCCGGGCAGGCGAACATGTAGCGGCAGGCGCGCACGAACCGCTCATCGATGCGCGTGCTAAGCTGCCGCACCGCTTCGGCTTCAATGGCGAGCGTGGCGCGGGCCAGTTCCTGGAGCTTGTCGTCGTGGATCTGCATGGGGCGTCGTCGCCATCCTGGGGTTGCGGAAGTGGCACGATTATAGCGCCAGCCGGAGGCACCGCGATAAACACGGCGTCGCTGCAACATGCCTGAACGGCGCACCATCACAACTGCTTTTACAACAGGACTTTTCAGTTTAAATTCAGCAAGACTTTCGCTTGGTGTTTCAGCTCATTGATTTTCTAATATACGGGATTTGCGCTTTTCGTCATTCCCGCGTATGCGGGAATCCAGTAGCGTGTTGAAAAGAATGGATACCCGCATACGCGGGTATGGCGGAAAAAGTCAGGTAAGCGAAAGTCCTGTTCAGGAAAAACAGCAAATTCATCCTGACGCGCAAAAAGAACACACTGAAGATACAGACCCATGTTTTACAATGAGCCCATTATCGCCAGCCGCTCTGTCGCCCTGACCACAAGCTCCTGATTCAAAGCCTATATCACTAGAAGCCGTCCGTATGGAGGAGGCTCTGCTCATGCCATATCCATTTAAATTCCATCGAAACGCCGGGCTGTTGCGCTTGATTGGCACGCTGCTGGCGCTGCTGCTCTGGGCGGTGATTCTGCCCCTCCAGGCAGCGGCCCTGAACGTGGCCCGGCCCGGCAGCGGGGTCGGTACAGTCGTGAGCGCTCCTGCCGGAATCAACTGTGGCGCGGATTGTACGGGCAGTTATGGCACGGGTGATGCCGTGACGCTTACTGCCACGGCGGGTGCAGCGTCTGCCTTTGTTAGCTGGTCGGTGGGTGCGTGCGCCGGGCAGACCAACGCCTGTGCCTTGACCATGGGCGCGACCGATCAAACCGTAGCCGCCTATTTTTCGGGCGCGACCGTGGTGGGCGGTGCCAGCCACAGCGTGGCGCTGACCCGGGATGGCACAGTCTGGGCCTGGGGAAACAATGTCGCTGGCCAACTGGGCAATGGCACCACTACCAGCAGCCTGGTCCCGGTGCAGGTCAGCGGCCTGAGCACTGTGATCGCCATTGCCGCCGGTGACTATCACAGCATCGCGCTGAAGAACGATGGCACGGTCTGGGCCTGGGGACGCAACGGCTTCGGCCAGTTGGGCAACGGTACTGCCAATGACAGCCCGGTCCCGGTGCAGGTCAGCGGCCTGAGCGGGGTTCTTGCCATCGCCGCCGGCAGTGAACACAGCCTCGCGCTCAAGACCGATGGCACGGTCTGGGCCTGGGGATATAACGGCAGTGGCCAGTTGGGCAACGGCACCCGTGACTATAGCCTGACACCGGTACAGGTCAGCAGCCTGAGCGATGTGATCGCCATTGCCGCCGGCTATGCGCACACCATCGCCATCAAAAGCAATGGCACGGTCTGGAGCTGGGGAGGAAACGGAGAAGGCCAATTAGGCGACAACACATCCAACGACAGACTGATCCCGGTGCCGGTCAGCAGCCTGAGCAACGTGATCGCTATTGCCGCCGGCTATTACCACACGGTCGCGCTCAAGAGCGATGGCACGGTCTGGAGCTGGGGATATAACTTCTTTGGTCAGTTGGGCAACGGCACGGAAAGCAACAGCCTGACCCCGGTACCGGTCAGCGGCCTGAGCGGCGTGATCGCCATTGCCGCCGGTGACTGGCACAGCATCGCGCTTAAAAGCAACGGCACGGTCTGGACCTGGGGGCGCAATCTGGACGGCCAGTTGGGCAATAACACCACAACCAAAAGCTCAGTCCCGGTGCAGGTCAGCAGCCTGACCGGGGCAAGCGCCATTGCTGCTGGCGACTATCACAGCCTTGCGCTCAAGAGCGATGGCACGATCCGGGCCTGGGGGCGCAATCTGGACGGCCAGTTGGGCAATAACACCATAACCAACAGCCTGATTCCGGTGCAAACGGTAGGCGCGGAAGGCAGCGGCGTCTTCAACGTCATGGATTATCTGCTGACAGTCAGCAGGACCGGCACGGGCAGCGGCACCGTCAGCAGCAGTCCCGCCGGGATTAACTGCGGCCTGGATTGCAGCCAGCGCTACACACCGGGCGCTAGCGTGACACTGACCGCCACCGCAGTCAGCGGCTCGACCTTTGCCGGCTGGAGCGGTGCCTGCACCGGCACCGGCCCCTGCGCGGTCACCATGAGCGCCGCAAAAAATGTCACCGCCAGCTTTAACCGCAGCAATCTGGTGATCGGCGTCGCCCGACCGGGCAGCGGCAGCGGTACCGTCAGCAGCACGCCGGCCGGCATCACCTGCGGCGCTACCTGCACGGGCACGTACGGCCTGAGTACAGCGGTGGCGCTCACCGCCACCGCCGGCACAGCATCCAGATTCGTCCGCTGGATGGGCGGCAACTGCAGCGGCACGAGCAGCCCCTGCACCATCCCGGCCGGCGCGGCGGATCAGACCGTAGCGGCCTATTTTGCCGGCGCGAGCGTGGCGACGGGCTACGGCCACAGCGTGGCGTTGACGCGGGATGGCATGCTCTGGGCGTGGGGCGATAACGAATTTGGCCAACTGGGTAACGGCACCACCACTGACAGCCGGGTTCCGGTACGCGTCAGTAACCTCAGCGGCGTCATTGCCATCGCCGCCGGCGGCTATCACAGCATCGCCCTGAAGAGCGATGGTACGGTCTGGACCTGGGGGGATAACGGCTATGGCCAGTTGGGCAGCGGCGCCTGGACCGATAACAGCCTGATCCCGGTGCAGGTCAGTGGCTTGACTGGCGTGGTCGCGATCGCTGCGGGCGGCGCTCACACGCTCGCTCTGAAGAGTGATGGCACGCTCTGGGCCTGGGGCAGCAATCAGTACGGCCAGTTGGGCAATAACGACACTGCCGATAACAATATTCCTGTGCAGGTCAGTGGCTTGACCGGTGTCATCACAATCAGCGCCGGCGATCATCATAGCGTTGCCCTGAAGAGCAACGGCACGGTCTGGACCTGGGGCAAGAACTGGTTCGGCCAGTTGGGCGATGGCACCTTGAACGATAGCCTGATCCCGGTCGTGGTCAGTGGCCTGAGCAGGGTCATCGCCATCGCTGCGGGCAGCGCTCACACGCTCGCTCTGAAGAGTGATGGTACGGTTTGGGCCTGGGGGGATAACGGCTACGGCCAGTTGGGCAACGGCACGACCAGCTACGATCCGAATCCGGTTCCGGTTCCAGTCAGCAGCCTGACAGGTGTAATCACCATCGCCGCCGGCAATGCGCACAGTATCGCCCTGAAGAGCAACGGCACGCTCTGGGCCTGGGGCAGTAATCAGTACGGCCAGTTGGGCAATAACACCACCACCGATAGCAAGACTCCGGTGCAGGTCAGTAATCTGACTGGTGTGGTTGCCATCGCGGCTGGCGGTGATCACTCCGCCGCCATCAAGAACAGCGCCAGCAACAGCTTCGTCTGGGCGTGGGGATTCAACGGTGATGGCGAACTGGGCAATAACACCGTGATCGACAGCAAGATCCCGGTGCAAACGCTGGGTGCAGGCGGCGCCGGCTTTCTGGATTTGCATCAGGCCACCTATCTGCTTACGGTCAGCAAGGCAGGAACAGGCAGCGGCACGGTCACCAGCAGCCCTGCTGGCATCAACTGCGGCAGCGATTGCAGCGAGATCTACTACACCAGCGGCACTTCGGTCACTCTCACCGCCAGGGCCGCCAGCGGCTCGACTTTCGCCGGCTGGAGTGGCGCCTGCAGCGGTACCAGCACCTGCACGGTGAGCATGGATGCCACCAAAACGGTCACCGCCACCTTCACCCCACCCCGCTACACCTTGACGGTGAGCAAGACCGGCACCGGTTCAGGTACGGTCACCAGTGATCCTGCCGGCATCAGTTGTGGCAGCGATTGCAGCGAGCCCTACACCAGCGGCACTGTGGTCACCCTCACCGCCACCGCCGCCAGCGGCTCGACCTTCGC
>RXIX01000044.1 GCA_003989075.1 Candidatus Competibacteraceae bacterium
GTGCCGGAAGCGGAAGCCACAACCGGAACCAGGCACATCGGCATTGACTTGGGTCTGAAGACGCTGGCGACCTGTTCGGATGGCCGCAAGATTGAAGCGCCGCGCTGGTATCGGCATCAGCAACGACGGATTGCGGAACATCAGCGCAAGAAGCGTTCCCGGCAGGCGCGGAATCTGCAGGCCAAGATTGCCAATCGGCGCAAGGATTTTCTGCATAAGGAATCCGATAGGCTCACCAAGGAATGTGAATTGATTGTGGTGGGCGATGTCGGAAGCGCCCGGCTGGCAAAAACGAATATGGCCAAATCGGTCAATGACGCCGGTTGGGCCACGTTTAAAAACCTGCTTTCCTATAAAGCGATTGCGCGGAAAGTGGTGTATCGAGAAGTCTCGGAGAGACTCTCAACCCAAACCTGTTCCGGTTGCGGTGCCATCGGCGGCCCAAAAGGTCGAGAAGGTCTTGGGGTCAGAGAATGGGTGTGCGGTGAATGCGGTGTGGTCCATGACCGTGACGTGAACGCGGCACTGAACATTCTCCGTATGGGGCATCATACGCTGGCTCTGAAGTGAGTCAGGAATCCCCTCCCTTCAGGGAGGGGAGGATGTCAACTCGGTCCGTTCGAGCCACGTCCGCGAAGTTGTGACCGCTGGCAACTTCTCCGCCTTCTGGATGGGCGTAGTGATCGTGGGCCTGATGTCGGGCGCCTACCTCGTGTCGCAGCACGACCTGGCCGCCGTCATCAACCCGGTGCCGGCCAAGGCCGCCATCATGGCCGCCGTGTTCTCGTTCGGCCTGGTCGCGTTCGGCTTCCTCGGCATGGGTCCGGTGACCATCGCAGTGGACAGCTACGGGCCGGTGACCGACAATGCCCAATCAGTTTTCGAACTGTCCACCATCGAGCAACTGCCCGGCATTGAGGCTGAAGTGAAGCGCGACTTTGGCTTTGAGCCGAACTTTGAAGTCGCCAAGGAACTGCTGGAAGAGAACGACGGCGCTGGCAACACCTTCAAGGCCACCGCCAAGCCAGTGCTGATCGGCACCGCTGTGGTCGGCGCAGCGACCATGCATGGTGTTCTCGATCGTGATGCTGCTGACTGGCGGCCTGACCGAAAATCTCGACAAGCTATCGCTGCTGCATCCGCCGTTTCTGCTCGGCCTGATTTCCGGTGGTGCGACCATCTTCTGGTTCTCCGGCGCTTCAACCCAGGCGGTGTCCACCGGCGCCTATCGGGCGGTGGAATATATCAAGGACCACATGAAGCTCGATGGCGCCACCAAGGCGTCCGCCCAAGACAGCAAGAAGGTGGTGGAGATTTGCACGATCTATGCACAAAAGGGCATGTTCAATATCTTCATGGCGGTGTTTTTCGGCACCCTGGCCTGCGCCTTCATCGAGCCGTTTTTCTTCATCGGCTATCTGATTTCGCTGGCGATCATCGGGCTGTATCAGGCCGTGTTCATGGCCAATGCCGGCGGCGCGTGGGACAACGCCAAGAAGATCGTCGAGACCGAGCTGCACGCCAAGGGCACCGAGTTGCATGCCGCTGCCGTGGTGGGCGATACGGTGGGTGATCCGTTCAAGGACACCGCTTCTGTGGCGATGAACCCAATCATCAAATTCACCACCCTGTTCGGCCTGCTGGCGGTGGAAATGGCGGTCGGCCTGATCGCCCAGGGTCAGCAGGCATTGGTTACCAACATGGCAGCGCTGTTTCTGGTGGTCAATCTGGTGTTCGTGTTCCGCAGTTTCTACCGGATGCGGATCGATGTTCCGGGCTCCGATGACGAGCAGGGCACCGACGACGGCAAAACCGTTACCGAATCGGTTTAGCTGGCCGCGGCGCGGTCGACGGAGTCTCGCCAGGGAACAACAGCCCTCCCTGGCGGGGTTCGGACGCCGCAGTCACAACCGCCGCATCTTGATATCGAGAATCTGAATCCGGTAGGCGATCTGGCGCGGGGTCATGCCCAGCAGGCGGGCGGCCTTGGCCTGCACCCAGCCGGCCTGCTCCAAAGCCGCGATGACTCGCTCCCGCTCATCCAGATCAGGATCGTCCAGATCGAGCTTGCTCCCCATGGAAGGCAGCACCGCGCTTGCGCCGCGCGGATTCAGGCCACTCAGCTCGATCACGTCCTGGGCGATCACCCCGTTGGCGCTCATGATCGCGCTGCGCTCCAGACAGTTTTCCAGCTCGCGCACATTGCCGGGCCAGGGATGCCGCATCAGCGAACAGATGGCGCTGTCAGTGATGGTCAGCATACGGCCCTGCTGCCTGGCGATTTTGTCTACCAGAAACCGTGCCAGATCGGGAATGTCCTCCGGGCGCTCGCGCAATGCCGGCATGAAAATCGGCATCACGTTGAGCCGGTAATACAGGTCCTCCCGAAACTCGCCGGCTTCCACCGCCGTTTCCAGGTCGCGGTTGGTGGCGGCGATGATCCGCACGTCGACGCGCAGGGTCTGGCTGCTACCGACCCGTTCCAACTCGCCTTCCTGCAAGACCCGCAACAGCTTGGCCTGAAACGTCGGAGAAATATCGCCGATCTCATCCAGGAACAAAGTGCCGCCGTGGGCCTGCTCGAAACGGCCCTTGCGCGGGTTGATCGCACCGGTAAACGCGCCCTTTTCGTGGCCGAACAATTCCGATTCCAGCAGATTGTCCGGTAGAGCCGCGCAGTTCAGCTTGAGCAACGGTCCGCCGGCGCGCGGCGAGTTGTAGTGGATGGCGCAGGCGATCAATTCCTTGCCGGTACCGGATTCGCCCCGGACCAGCACCGTGGTGTTCCACTTCGCCACCTGCCGCACCTGCTCGAACACCCGCTGCATCGGCTGGCTGTGACCGACCATGCTGTCGAAACCATGACGGCCACGCACCGCGCGCCGCAGGCTGTCGCGTTCGGCGGTCAGCGCGCCGCGCTCGCGCTCTGCATCGCGGGCGGTTTGCACACTGCGAGCGATCAGGTTGGCGACCATCTCCAGAAAGCGGGCACGCTCCTGCAGCCACTGGTCGCGGCAGGGCGGTTGCGCCGCCAGCACGCCACTGTATTGCCCCGGTCCCGCCCGGATCGGCACACCGATGAACGGCAAGTCCCGGTCGTACAAGCGCAATCGGTTGAGAAAGCGCGGTTCATCGGCGATGCGCGGCAACACCACTTTTTCGCCTCGTTCCAGCACCATGCCGATCAAGCCTTCACCCGGCAGATAGCGCACCGGCTCATCGTCCGGTGACGCGTGTTGGCCGTGGATCGCGCTGACCAGCAAGGCGCCGCTGTCTGGATCCACCAGCGACACCGTGCCACGCAGCAGTTCGCCCCGGTCGTGCAGCACCTGCAGGATCCGCGCGAGCGTTTCCCGCAGCGGGCAGGGCTGGCTGAGAACCCGGCTCACCCCGAACAGGGTCGCCAGTTCGATCTCCAACAATTCCGCATGATCCACGAGGGCGTCTCTTCGGTAGCGATCAGGTGCCTTCGATATATTTGATGGGCAGCGAAACCTGCCAGCGGCAGCCGGCGGTGTAGCCGGGATCGAGAGCAATCACGCCACGCTGCTCGTTGACCACCTCCTGCACCATGGCCAGACCGAGGCCGACATGGGTCGCGACGCGCTTGCTGGTGAAGAACGGTTCAAAAATCCGCCAGTGCAAATCCGGAGGTATGCCGGGTCCGGTGTCCTCAATGGTGATCTGCACCGCCTGGTCGCGGATACCGGTGACGATGCGCAGTTCGCGGGGCTGGTGGCGATTGCCTTCCATGGCGTCCAGCGCGTTGTCGAGCAACTGCTTGAACATGCCGCGCAGGCGACTGGCCCGCGCCGTGATGGTGGGCAGCATTGGCGCCGGCTTCCAGTCCACGATCATGCCGCCCGCCAACAGGCGCTGTTTGCACAGTTCCAGCACCTCGCGTAACAACTGATTGATGTTGACCGGCGCTGCCGTTTCCGGCGGCACTTCAGGGATCAGCGCGCGCAGTCGCTTCAGCGCCGCCTGACCGGTCGTGGTCGCCTGGCGCAGGGCGTGGCGCAGAGCCGGATCACCCTGGACACCGCGCCGTTCCAGCATATCGTGGGCGGCGGCGATCAGGTTCAGCGGTCCCTGCATCTGAAAAATGGCGGCTTGCAGCGCTTCGCGCATACTGCGCACCCGTTCCTGCTCGGCCAGCAGAGCGCGCATGGCGTTCATGCCGACCGCTTCCTGCTCGCGCTTGAGCGAGGTGATTTCGGTGGCCATCAAGAGCAGATAGGTTTGCCGCACCGGTTTGAAGAAATTGGCAGCACTGCTGTCCTGCTCGCGAAACCAGACCCCGGAACAGGAGAACCAGCGCGGCTGCCCCTTGCCACCCGGATCGAAGCTGACCTCCTTGTCGCGAAAACCGTGTTCAGTCCCGCCCCAAGGAAAGCTATCGCCCAGGGTTTCGCGCAGGGCGTGCAGGAATTCCGCTGCCGGCTCGCGCACCCGCAGGTCGCCGACCAACTTCTTGTACTCGTGGTTGTCGAGAATCACCCGCCCGTTTTCGTCCAGCAGGGCGATCACCGTTGGCGCGGCGTCTACCATCGATTCGATCAGCGCCTTCTGATAATGCACCTGCTGCTCCAGGTGGTGCATGGCGGTCACGTCGCGATAAATGCCCATAAAACAAGCGGTTTGCGCCCATTCATCGCGCACCGGCAGCACGGTGAGTTCCGCCAGGTACACCGTATCCTGCCTGCGGCGGTTGGCCAGCAGCCCGGTCCAGGGTTGGCCGCGCTTGATCTGGCGCCACATCTGCTCGTAGACCCGGGGCGGAGTGCACTGGTCGGACAGCATGGACGTGCTTTTGCCGATCACTTCGCCGGCGGCGTAGCCGGTGACATCGGTAAATGCTCGATTGACGTAAAGAATTTTGGCGGCGGTGTCGGTGAGGCAAACGGCGGTGGTCAACTGATCCACAATTTTGGCGAACACCCAGGGCGGCAGATTGTCGGCGGTCGGACCGGGTTCGCTCGCGTCGGTTTTGGTGGTGGAAGAGCGGCCGACTGTCTTCTGATCGTCATGCGTAGTCATGGGCGTGCTCGGCGCTGTGCTTGCAGTGAAAAGGTGGTTTAACAGCACCATGCAAAACCGTGACCAGCGCCACTATCGGGGACAGCCGACTGGAATCGACCGGCTTTTCTCCACGATTTCGCAAAGATTGATCGACCGACGGCGGTAACCCATCGACCGGATTGCAGTGCCGCATTTGCCACAACCGACACCGGATCGCGCGCCGCAATGTCGTAAACCCTACACGCTGCCGTTCGCTCTCCGGATCAGGGCGAAGTCGATAATGCCTTGATTAAAAATGGAATGATTGGGATTGATGCCTTTGGCACGATTGCTGCCAAAATCTGGGGCATGACGCGGAGGCCGATATGCGCGATTACCTGTTCATTCTGCTGGGTACGGCGTTGGTCAACAACGTAGTGCTGGTCCGATTTCTCGGGCTGTGTCCTTTCATGGGCGTTTCCAACAAGGTGGATTCCGCCATGGGCATGGGCCTGGCCACCACCTTCGTGTTGACCCTGGCGGTCTCGATCTGCTGGCTATTGGAGCGCTATGTGCTGATGCCGCTCGATATCCAGTTCCTGCGCATTCTCGCCTTCATCCTGGTGATTGCCGCACTGGTGCAATTCACCGAGATGTTCATCCGCAAGGCCAGTCCCATGCTTTATCAGGTACTCGGCATCTATTTGCCGCTGATCACCACCAACTGCGCCGTGTTCGGCATGGCACTGCTGAATATCCAGCAGCCGCACAGCCTTTTGGAAAGCCTGTTGTTCGGGTTCGGTTCCGCCCTGGGATTTACCCTGGTGCTAGTGCTGTTCGCCGGTTTGCGCGAGCGGCTGGCGCTGGCCAACGTACCGGAAGCCTTCGCCGGCGCCCCGATCGGTTTCATCGCTGCCGGCCTGCTGTCGCTGGCGTTTATGGGATTTGTGGGCCTGCCGACGCGCTAGGGCAATGTGTCGATACCGTCTCCGGGTTGCCTGGCTGGAAAGGAAGGAGAGTGAGGACAGCTTTTCAAATTCTGGGAGCACATTGAGATGATTGCCGCTGTATTGAGTTTGACGCTGTTGGGAGTCGCGCTGGGCTGGGGGCTGGGTCTTGCCGCCCGTTATCTGCGCGTCGAGAGCAACCCCGTGCATGAGGAAATCCAGCAGATGCTGCCGGGGGTGAACTGCGGGCAGTGCGGTTATCCGGGTTGCAGCGGCGCGGCGGAAGCCCTGGCCACCGGCAAGGCGTCCGTCACGCTCTGCCCGCCGGGCGGTCCGACCCTGGTCCAGGCGTTGGCGGCGAAGCTGGGCGTCGCGGTGGACGGCGCATCGCACAGCGGTCCGCCGCTACTCGCCCGGATCGACGAAGCGACCTGCATCGGTTGCGCCCACTGCGGCAAGCGTTGTCCGACCGACGCCATCATTGGTGCGCCCAAGCAAATTCACGGTGTCATGCAGGATGCATGCATCGGCTGCGGGCTGTGCGTGGACGTGTGTCCGACCGAGTGCCTGCAACTGCGTCCCGTCGCGCCCGCCCTGAAGACCTGGCACTGGCCCAAGCCGGCGCTGGGTTTTGGAGTTTGATGCCATGAAACTCTTTGATTTCTGGGGTGGCGTGCATCCGGCCGGACAGAAGCATCTGAGCGCCGAACAAGCGATTCAGATTCTGCCGATGCCATCCCGGCTGCACGTTCCGCTGCAACAGCACACTGGCCGGTCGGCGGTGGCGGTGGTCAAGGTCGGCCAGACCGTGCGCAAAGGGGAGCTGCTAGGCCAGGAGCAGGGCGGCGTTTCGGCCCCGGTTCATGCACCCACCTCCGGCGTCATCACGGCTATCGGCGATTTCACCGCACCGCACGTATCCGGCCTGCCATTGCCGACCGTGACCCTGGAGAGTGACGGCGAGGATCGATGGCTGGAACAAGAGCCGCCACCGGATCCATTCGCGCTGGAACCCGAGGAAGTCGCCGCCCGCATCGGCGAGGCCGGCATCGTTGGCATGGGTGGGGCAAATTTCCCCTCAGCGGTCAAGCTCAGCAAGGCACGGCAGGCCAGGGTGCATACCCTGGCGGTCAACGGCGCCGAGTGCGAGCCCTACATGACCTGCGACGACCGGCTGATGCGTGAGCGGGCGGAACATATCGTGGATGGCGTCCGCCTGATGCTCCATGCGTTGCAGGCGCCCAATGCCGTGATCGCCATCGAGGACAACAAGCCGGAAGCAGTGGCCCGCATGAAAGCGGCTTGCCAGAACGAAGGGCAGATCCGGGTGGTGGTGGTGCCATCGCGCTATCCCGCCGGTTCAGCCAAGCAGTTGATCCAGATTTTGACGGGTCTGGAAACGCCTGCTGGGGGGCGCGGCACCGATACCGGGGTGCTGGTGCATAATGTCGGTACCGCCTACGCCGTGCATCGGGCGCTGCGTCAGGCGCGTCCGCTGATCTCGCGGATTGTGACGGTCACCGGTGGTGCGGTGGCCGAGCCGAAAAACCTGGAGGCGCCCATCGGCGCGCTGGTGGAGGATCTGCTGGCCTTTTGTGGCGGCACGACGGATGCACCCGCCCGCCTGTTGATGGGCGGGCCGATGATGGGCCATCCGCTGCCCGGCACTCAGGTCCCCATCGTCAAGGGCACCAACGGTATTCTGGCGCTGACTGCTGCCGAGTTGCGGCTAGCGGCGACGCCTTCGCCCTGCATCCGCTGCGGGCGCTGCGTCGAAGCCTGTCCGATGGGTCTGATGCCGCTGGAAATGTCCAAACGCGCCCGCCACGACGATCTGGACGGCGCGCAGGCGTTCGGGTTGATCGATTGCATCAGTTGCGGTTCCTGCGCCTTCGCCTGCCCCTCCCATATTCCGCTGGTGCAGTATTTTGAATACGCCCGCGGTGCGCTCGAAGCCCGGCAACGGGCGGAACAGAAAGCCAGGGAAACCCGCCGGTTGCTGGAACAGCGGCAAGCCCGGCTGGTGCGGGCGGAACAGGCGAAAGCCGAAGCGGCGGCGCGGCGGCAGGCGGAAAAACGCCAGGCCAGGATGAAGGGCGGCGCGACGGCATGAGCATATTTCCGACCAGCGCGCCCCACGCACACGCGCCCGACAGCGTGCCGCGCATCATGGGCCTGGTGTTGCTGGCGGTGGCGCCGGCAATGCTGTACGGCATCGTGCTGTTTGGCTGGCCAGCCTTGAATCTGTTTCTGGTGACGGTCCTGGCGTGCCTGCTGTGCGAGGCGGTCTGTCTGCGGCTGGCCGGGCACGCGGTGCGACCGTTTTTGATGGACGGCTCCGCTCTGCTGACCGGGATATTGCTGGCCTTGTCGTTGCCGCCGTGGGCGCCGTGGTGGATCGGCGTGGTCGGCGGCTTTTTCGCCATCGTGGTCGGCAAGCAGGTTTTCGGTGGCATCGGTCAGAACATCTTCAATCCGGCGATGCTGGCACGGGTCGCTTTGCTGGTGTCGTTCCCGGTCGAGATGACGTTCTGGCTGGAGCCGCGCCCGCTGTTTTCCAGCCACGCGCCCGGTTTTATGGAAGGCTTGGCGATCACGTTTGGCGGCATCCCCAACATCGATGCGGTGAGCGGCGCCACCATCCTGGGGCATATCCGCACCGAACTGGGCATGTCCCATGCGCTGAGCCAAATTCTACCCGGTCATTATCATGCCGGGACCGCCGCGCTGGGTTGGACCGGCGGCAGTCTGGGCGAAACCGCCGATTTTCTGGTCCTGCTGGGTGGGTTATGGCTGTTGTGGCGGCGAGTGTTCACCTGGCATGTGCCGGTCGCCATGCTGGCGACGGTGCTGGCGCTGGCCGGTGGTCTGCATCTGCTTGATCCCGAACGGTTCGCCAGCCCGGCGGTGCATCTGCTGTCGGGTGGCCTCATGCTGGGCGCGTTCTTTATCGCCACCGATCCGGTGACCTCGCCGACCACGAAACTGGGGCAACTGATCTTCGGCGCTGGCTGCGGCGCATTCGTATACATCATCCGCACCTGGGGCGGCTATCCGGAAGGGGTCGCGTTTGCCGTAGTACTCATGAATGCGGCTACGCCACTGATCGATCATTACGTTCGCCCACGCATCTACGGTCGTACCTGGCGCGGTCAGTCGCGGCCGGTATCCGAGCGCGCCAAGCGTCCACCCATCAAATCCGGAGAGGCCGAATGAACCTGTGGTTCCTGAAGCCGGAATACCGGCAGAGATTGGGTTATCACGTGGTCTTGCTGGGCGGCGTGGCCTTGTTGACGAGCGCCGCCATTGGTGTCGCCAACCATCTGACCCGCGCCGACATCGCCCAGCGTCAACTAGAGGATCTGCAGGTCACCCTGCAGCAGGTGGTTCCCGCGAACTACTACGATAACGATCTGGTGCGCGACACGGTGACCGTCGACCATGGCGGCCAGCCGCTGGTGGTGTATCGGGCGCGCCGCGCCGGGCAGGTTCAAGCCGTGTGCTATCAGATCAGCGCGCCGGGCTATGGCAACACCGCGATGGTGATCGCCATCGGGGTGGACCGCAACGGTACCCTGCTAGGCACGCGGGTGATCAGCCACAACGAAACGCCGGGTCTGGGCGACAAGATCGAACTGGGTAAATCCGACTGGATTCTGATCTTCACCGGCCGCTCGCTGAATGATCCGCAGCCGGCCAAGTGGGCGGTGAAAAAGGACGGTGGCGTGTTCGATCAGTTCACCGGCGCCACCATCACCCCGCGCGCCGTAGTGAAGGCGGTCAAGACTGGCCTGGAGTTCTTCGCCGCCCATCGCGCCTTGCTATTGGACGAGGCCGCACCCGGATCCATCGCCGGTCAGCCGGCTGCCAGCGGAGGACACAACTGATGAGCGGGAATTATCGCGGCGTTTTCGTCGATGGTCTCTGGCGCAATAACGTCGTTTTCGCGCAGATGCTGGCCTTGTGCCCGCTCATGGCTGTCACCACCACCGCCACCAACGGTCTCGGCATGGGCTTGGCGACTACCGGCGTGTTGCTCACCTCTAACGTCGTCATCGCCAGTTGTCGCGACCTGATCAGTCAGGAAGTGCGGATTCCGGTGTTCGTGCTGCTGATCGCCGCACTGGTGTCGCTGGCGGACATGGCGATCAACGCCTGGCTGCACGAGTTGTACAAGGTGCTGGGATTGTTTATCCCCTTGATCGTGGTCAATTGTTCAGTGCTGGGCCGCGCCGAGGTGTTCGCTTCCAAACGGGCGGTGCTGGCCTCGGCGGTGGATGGTTTGGCGATGGGATTGGGCTACACCCTGGCTTTGATCCTGATTGGCGGTTGTCGGGAAATTCTGGGCAGCGCCACCCTGTTCGCCCATGCCTCGCTGTTGCTGGGCGATGGCTTCGCCTTTCTCGAAACCACGCTCATCCCGCAATACAAGGGCTTTCTGCTGATGCTGCTGCCGCCAGGCGGTTTTCTGGTGCTCGGGTTCCTGCTGGCCGGCAAGCGGGCGACGGAACGGCGCTGGGAGCGGCGTGCGGCAGGTCGGAGCAAGGCTGTGACAAGGGCACAACAGTCGCCATCCGCCGTTTGATCCCTGTTGCCCCTCGCGTCCTGGAAGAGAGGTGGGGATGAGGACTGTACGTCGCATTAAAGATGAGGAGGAGATCATGCAAGTCAGCGTTGCCTATGCCGGACCATCGCAACAAATCTGGCTGTCTCTGGACGTGCCCGAGAGCAGCACGGTGCTCCAGGCCATCGAACGCTCCGGCATTCTGGCGCGTTGTCCGGGTCTGGATTTGAGAAAAAACAAGGTCGGCATCTTCGGCAAGATCACCAGACTGACCACGCCGCTTGCCGACGGCGACCGGGTGGAAATCTATCGGCCGATCACCGTCGATCCCAAGACCGTACCACAGCGGAAAATCGCCCTGCTGGACGAGGATGAGGACGACGATTAGCAAGCGGCGTGGATGTGATTGTGATTCAGCAGGTTGATTCAACAAGTTCGATCATCTCCAGGTGAATCTACCTGGAAAGGCTGCCACCATGACCGCGGTTCCCCGTACTCTCGTGATCGACGATACCACCCTGCGCGACGGCGAACAGTCGGCCGGTGTAGCCTTCACCCAGAACGAAAAGCGGACCATCGCCTGCGGATTGGTAGCACTGGGCGTGCCGGAACTGGAGATCGGCATTCCAGCGATGGGAGCGGAGGAGCGGGAAAGCATCCGCGACCTCGTCGCTCTGGGCTTGAACGCCACGCTGCTGGTATGGAGCAGGATGCGCGAATCGGACATCCGATTATGCCGTCATCTTGGGGTGCGGGGTGTAGACCTGTCGGTGCCGCTGTCCGATCAGCAGCTTCGGCACAAGCTGGGCTGGACCCGCGAACAAGCACTGGATGCCATCCGCCACCGCGTGCCTCAGGCCCTGAATCTGGGTCTGGATGTAATTGTCGGCGGCGAGGATGCCTCGCGGGCTGATCCCGATTTCCTGTTGCGCGCCGCCGAAACCGCCCAACTCGCGGGCGCGCGCCGGTTTCGCTTTGCCGATACGCTTGGCATCATGGAACCCTTTGGTACACAAGCGATTTTTCAGCGCCTGCGGGCGGCGGTGGATCTGGAACTGGAGATGCACGCTCATGACGATCTGGGGTTGGCCACCGCCAATACCCTGGCTGCGGCGCTGGGTGGCGCTACGCACATCAACACCACCGTCAACGGTCTGGGCGAGCGGGCCGGCAATGCCGCGCTGGAAGAGGTCGTGATGGGATTGCGCAAACTGTACGGCTTTCGGGTCGATGTCGATCTTTCGCGCTTCCCCGCCCTGTCACGGCAGGTCGCTGCCGCCGCCAATCGCCCGTTGTCCTGGCACAAGAGCCTGGTCGGCGAAGGTGTTTTCACCCACGAGGCCGGCATCCACGTGGATGGCCTGCTTAAGCACCCGCTCAATTACCAGGGTGTGGACCCCGCCGAGCTGGGTCGCGGCCATCGGCTGGTGCTCGGCAAGCACTCCGGTACTCACGCGGTACGCCGGGTCTATCGGGATCTCGGCATTACCCTGAGCGACCGCCAGGCCGGTATCGTACTCCAGCGCATCCGCGTCTTCGTCAGTGAACACAAGCGCCCACCCGAAACCGCCGAACTGAACGCCTTCCACCGCGACCTTGGCGAGGGATCGGATCGCCAGCAGAATTCGCAGCGTCCTTAACGCGCGCTTTCCCCATTCCCGGCACACGGAGCCGCCAGCGTCGGAGTCCCCAGCACCGCTTCCGGTACCCGCAACAGCCGTTTTCCGAACAAAACGTGGTAGTCGGCGGCGGTTTCCGGTTCACGCAGAACCGCCATTATCTCCCCTATCGCGCCGATCACTGCCACCACCTGGCCACCGATGGCCAGGGCTCGCCTGGCAATGACGCGGTCGCCGCGCTCGAAACGATTAGGAACCCACGGCGCGTCCGCCGGGATCAACTCGGTTTCGCGGCAACCGACGATGCGGTTGCCGGCTTCGAGAAAATGCACGCTGTAGATCAACTGGTCTTGCAGGAACACGCCAATATGGCGCACGTAACCGATGCTGCCGCGCCGCACCAGCAACGCGCCGGTCACTTCACCAGGATAGGTGCCGTCGTTACGGATGTTACGGATCACCCGTACCGCATCGTCGCGGGTAAAGCGCGGATCCAGGATCATGCTGGCCGACCGATATCGGCCAGGGGCACGCGCGTTTCGTGCGTCCGCGAATGCCGATGAAACACCTTGAATACCTTCTCGGTCAGGGCATCGGAGTTGACGAAATCCTGATAGGCCTGATGCAGGCAACGGGCATAATCGGCCCAGTCTACGGCATCGGTTTGCCGCAGATAATCATGGAAACGTTGAAGGATATGCAGGCGATTGATTTCTACCACCCGGCTATCGAAGGGGATCTCGAAGTAATTCAGGAAATCCTCGGCCGAAGCCATTTCCGATAATTCCTGATGCAAGTTCGATACGGTCATGGAGGTATCTCAGCGGGGGTGAGTGTTCGCCACCGTGCAGAAGGGTATCGCCAATCCCGGCGGAGCAGAGAGGCGTGGTCACTCGCGCGCGGTGTCCGAAAATGCCGATTTCAGGTATTACAAATGCCATGCCAAATTCATAGCCATTGTGAACAATGAGTTATCGAAAGGATGCTGATCGCCGCGCAAGGTTTCCAACAGGTGATCAGCCCGCTTGTCGAGAATGCGACAAACGGTAGCTAGCAGTCGTGCTATCCGATACCAACGCGGCAGTGCGCAGCCCGGGTTCGCCAGAGCCAGCCCGACGTGCTGTTTATGGCAGCCTCACCTCAAGAATCTCCAGCCCACAACCACCGACCAGAGCCAATGCGCGATTGATCGCCGCAGTAATCCACGCTTTATCATTGCCGAAAGCACCACCGCCCAGGCTGGTGAGCAGCACCCGGTTGGAGACCGCACGGCGGGCGTTTAGAACACCCGCGAGCAATGTCGCCTCGTAGGCAGCTTCCAGCACCAGTTGCGCAATGGATTCCCAGGCACTACCGGGCCTTACCCCATAGGCCACGGGCATCGCCGAGCAATAGGCATGAGTCACCTGCAAACCGGGGGCCGGCGCATCAGTCACTTCCACATCCCAATGCAGGCCGATGCGCAACAGGCCGCGCAGCCGCTCACGCTCAGTTGCATCAGCAGCCTTGAGAACGGCATGGATACGCGCAAGACCTTCAGTGGTACACAGGACATAGCCATTGCGCCAATCCCACAGGGGGTTTTCATCATGTCCGAGCGCGGTTCCCAGATCGGCCAACGTATTGATTTGTCGCTCACGGGTCTGGCCAAAATCGCCATTCAGGGGAACCAGATAGTTACGGTAGATCGTTCCGGCTCCGGCGGCCATTGCACAGGCCGGACCCTGGGTTGAATCATAGGCATAACCTGAGACGCCATCCTCAGGCGTAACGCGTGGCCCGATCATTTCCAGCAGGTTGAATTGGGAGGCCACCTGGATTAGAGAGCCTTGCTGTTCAGGGGCCAAGTGCAGTCCGCGAATATCTCCCCGGATTGTTCCCAGTGTTGCCGGCGTAGAAGATCGCGGCAATGGTCCAACCCGTTCGCGCAGGGTGGCCAATGAGATGACCTCCAGACGACCCATCCCGTAGCGTTGGCCTGTCCGGACGTTGATGAGCTTGTCGCCATCGACTTTCAATCGGGCGCGTGTTTCGGTGTAAGAACCTTCGGCAAAGCCTGTAATGCACTCAAACCAATCAGTTCTGGTCTTCTCACAGGATGTTGGCATGGTACTTTTACCACTCGGTTATTCAATGATGAAATTAGGTAGTGGTTCAAATTAGAATTATATCAGGACTTTCGCTTGGTGTTTCAGCTCATTGATTTTCTAATATACGGGACTTGCGCTTTTCGTCATTCCCGCGTATGCGGGAATCCAGTAGCGTGTTGAAAAGTAAAGTGGACCCCTCAGTCAAGGCCAGGGGCCGGGCCATTTAAGATAGAAGCCATGCTGGGTTAAAAACGGCGCATCACGCTGCACGCTGGAGCGGTTGGCTGTTATCGTAGACGTCGGCCGGCGTCTGATTGGCGAGCGACTGGTGCGGACGTTCGGTGTTGTAGAAGCGAAAGTAAGCCGCCAGTCCGGCGTGCGCCGCGCGCAGGCTTTGATACTGCCGGGGATACACCTCCTCGTATTTCACCGAGCGCCACAAGCGTTCGACGAAAATGTTGTCCAGCGCGCGACCCTTGCCGTCCATGCTGATACGGATTCGGTGCTGCTTCAACAGGCCGGTGAACGCCTCGCTGGTAAACGGGCTGCCTTGATCGGTATTGAAGATCTCCGGGGCGCCGTAGCGCCGGATCGCCTCTGCCAGCGCCTCCACGCAGAACGCCGTATCCATCGTGTTGGAGAGCCGCCAGGCCAGGACGCGGCGACTGTGCCAGTCGACAGTCCACCTCCACTTGCAGCCGACCAATCTGTCGGTACAGCCGGTCCTGCTCCGCTTCCCAGCGCGTGGCGTCCATTCCGCCGGTCCGCCCGAACAGCTCGGGCAGCTTTTCCCGCGCGTGTTGTTTCCAGGAATTGATCTGGGTCGCATGCACCCCGTACTCCAACGAGAGTTGGGCGATGGTCTTTTCGCCCTTGAGAGCCTCCAAGGCCACCTTGGCCTTAAACTCACTGCTAAACTGCTTTCTCGCCACGTCGATCTCCTCGTTCGCTGCGTGGCTTTCTATCTAAGCCCATGGTCCATTTTTCGGGGTCCACTTTAGTAACCCACTATCTCTACCTCTATAATCAATGTTTGCACCGGTTTGCACCGGAAACTACTGGACATGTCGTCCCCATCGCCAGGCTCAAAGAATCAAATCTACCCTTTTTCAAAAAGGACCTTCCAATAGGATCTGAAGATTCATCCGATTCCCACCTGGTAACTGTCTGAATTATTTCAAATAGACCAAAATCTATGAAGAAATCATCAAGAATCATGGGCTGGCTGGCTGCCAGGGCGCTGCTAGTGGCTATGACCTGGCTTCTGTCCAATCCAGCAATGGCCGCAGAGTTCAAGGTTCTCGTCGTCATGAGCTATGAGGAAAACAACCCCTGGGTTAAGGAAATCCGCGAAGGGATCGAAGGGGTGCTCTCCCCGTCGAGTGATATCCGCTACTTCTACCTGAATACCAAAGCCGATCGCGCCAGCGGACCGAAGCGTGCGGAAGAAGCCTATGCCCTGTTTCAACAGTTCCAGCCCGACGGCGTGATCGCAGCCGATGACGATGCCCAAGTGATGTTTGTGGTGCCCTTCCTCAAGGATAAGACCGACAAGCCCGTCATGTTCAACGGCGTTAATGCCGAACCGGACCAGTACGGTTTTCCGGCGCGCAACGTCTCCGGCGTGCTGGAGCGCGCCCATGTCCGCGAATCCCTGTCCTTCATCAAGCAGTTGTTGCCTTCCGTTCAGAACATTTGCTT
The DNA here is from genome assembly GCA_003989075.1 of Candidatus Competibacteraceae bacterium. Lineage (GTDB taxonomy): Bacteria > Pseudomonadota > Gammaproteobacteria > Competibacterales > Competibacteraceae > RXIX01. Next base: position 15,923 of record RXIX01000044.1, read on the forward strand.
CCTGACCAACAATGTGCCGCCGGGCCAAGCGCTGCGCGCCCAGGTCCTGCGCGAAAAAGACAGCTATCCGGCGACGGTCTCCGATTTCCACCTGGTTTCTACGACGAGTGCGCTTGCCGAACTGAAACCGTCACTGAAGGCGTCATGCGATGCGCTGTTCATCGACAGTCTTGAGGGGATGACGGATCCGAGCGGTAAAGCGCTCGCCCATATGGAAATCAGCAAATTACTGAAGGACATTTACCCCGGTCCACTGTTAGCGGGTAACCGCTATCAGGTTGAACAGGGCGCCTTGGCCGCCGTGGTTAAGACCGGGCAAGAGCAAGGCGAAAAATCGGCGGAAATGCTGCTGCAGGCCCTGCGTGGCCAACCCGTGGCGGCCATTCCTATCATGCAAAATGTACAGGGGCAGCGCATCATCAACGTCACGGAACTGGAGCGCAGAGGGATTACCCCGAGGCCCGTGGTGCTGAAAGGAGCGACGCTGGTGCGCGAGAAATTGTAGGCCGTAGACGCGAATTATGTCACTTTGGCCGAAAGGCATCGGAAGCAAGCTGTATGTTTTGGTGGTGATTAATGCCTTGGCAATGGGCACAATCATCGTCCTGACTATCGGCTCCTTCGATAAACTAGAGGGGCTTGCAGTACAGGTTTCCTCGGTTCATATGCGACAGCTTATCGATAATGCCACTATCGGACGCGAGTTGACCGCTGCGCTTTCCGAAATTGATCTGGCGACTCAAAAATGCCGGGATAAGACGGTATTCAGTGCGGCACGCGCTCATATCAGCAATTCACTGGATACACTGGTCAGAAAGACTCACGACCAGGAACTGGTCGAATCGATGCGAGTCCTGATGCGTGAAACTGAATATCTGTTCGATGCATGCGGCGATGTTGGCGATATCCTGACCGCAATAGAAGAAACTGATCGTCATCTGCTGAACGAGTTCGAAAAACTGGAGAATCTCACAGGTCAGGCACTGATAGATCAAACAATGGTCGGAAAACCCGTTGATTATCTCAACCAGATCATTGCACTGGTCTCGGGCTATCGTGAAACCGTATTGCAGATCGGCAAGCAAATCGCGATGAAAAGTGGCGACAGTCAATCGGCGAATACCACGCAAGCTGCCGTAATTGCCGCTATCGACGATCTCGCCCTGCGCATCCAGGGTTTTACCCCAGCGTCACCCGAAATGGCGCACATTGGCGAGCATTCCAGCGAGCTTATTCGCGCCTACCGCGAGCAAGTGATTCGACTAAATGCGAAGATGAGAGACTACAGCGCAACAGTCGTTCATAACCACGATGCCCGGGAGACGTTGCTTATGCGGATGCAGCGTCTGGATATTAGTATAGTGAGTCATACTGAAACGCTGAACAATCAAATCCGGCGGGCGATGAGTAATACCCAACACGCTGTTATCGCGTTTGCTGTGATAATCGCATTACTGTCCATTGTCTATGCCCTGCACGTGGTCCGCCGCAATATCCGGGTGCCGCTTGAAAGGGTTCTCGATCAAATTGCTGCAGTCAATCCGGGAAAGCAGATTCCTGTATCCGAGTGTTCAGGACGCGACGAGTGGCAAACGATTCAGTCCGCACTCTCGAAGATGAAAGCGGAGCTGGTGGAATCGACCTATATGCTGCAGAAAGTGATCGATACAGTGCCAATCCGCGTGTTCTGGAAGGATCGCAACCTCAATTACCTCGGCTGCAATCCCGCCTTTGCCCGGGACGCTGGTAAGCAGGCATCATCCGAGCTGATCGGTTGCGACGACTTTGCGCTGGGCTGGGCGGCGCAGGCCGATCTCTATCGCGCCGATGACAGGCGCGTGATGGACTCCGGTCAGCCGCATCTGGATTATGAGGAACCACAAACCACGCCGGATAACAGGACGATCTGGCTGCGCACCTCCAAGGTACCGCTGCGCAACGCTGCAGGAGACGTGTTCGGAATACTCGGCGTCTACGATGACATTACCCAGCGTAAAGCGGTCGAAGCCGAACTGGAACAGGCCGCCAGCGTGTTCCAGCACGCCAACGAAGGCATCATCATCACGGATCCGAAGGGCAGCGTCCTCGATGTCAACGCGGCTTTCACCCGCATCACTGGCTACCATCGGGAAGAGATGCTGGGCCAGAATCCCCGCATCCTGAAATCCGGCTGGCATGACCCGGTTTTTTATGCCGGGATGTGGCAAACGCTTCAAGCCCAGGGAGGCTGGACCGGCGAGATCTGGAACCGCCGCAAGAATGGTGACGTGTATGCCGAAATGCTGACCATTAGCGCCGTGTGCGATCCCGAGGGCCGAGTACAACGCTACGTTGCATTGTTCTCGGATATCAGCGCGCAAAAGGCACACCAGCGCCAGTTGGAGCATATCGCTTACCATGACCCCCTCACCTGCCTGCCCAACCGCGTTCTGCTGACCGACCGCCTGCATCAGGCCTTGGCGCAAGTTCAGCGTCGAGGTACATGGCTCGCTGTGGTCTATCTCGACCTGGACGGTTTCAAGTCCATTAATGATTGTCATGGTCATGATGTCGGAGATCGCCTGCTGATGAAACTGGCCGATCGTATGAAGCACGTCCTGCGCGAAGGCGATACCCTGGCCCGCCTGGGGGGAGATGAATTCGTCGCGGTATTGGTTGATCTGCCGGGTGTCGATGCCAGCTTGCCTTGGCTGGACCGACTGCTTCAGGCCGCCGCCGAGCCCGTGCACGACGATGCAGGACTGCTGCAGGTCTCTGCCAGTTTGGGGATCAGCTTCTACCCACAGGCGGAACCGATTGATGCCGATCAGTTGCTGCGCCAGGCCGATCAGGCCATGTATCAGGCCAAGCTTGCTGGCAAGAATCGCTACCACCTGTTCGACGCGGCGCATGATCGCGACCTGCGTGGCCGCCACGAAAGTCTTGAGCGTCTCCGTGAGGCTCTTGTTAATGGAGAGTTTGTGCTGCATTACCAGCCCAAGGTGAATATGCGTCGGGGCAGCGTAATTGGCGTCGAGGCATTGATTCGCTGGCAACATCCTGAACAGGGACTGCTGTTGCCGGATGCCTTTTTGCCGATACTTGAAAATCACACTCTGATGATTGCCTTGGGTGATTGGGTGATTGAAACCGCACTCGCTCAAACGACTGCCTGGCGCATGGCCGGAGTGATGCTGCCGGTCAGTGTTAACGTTGTCGCCATACAGTTGGATCAAGCCGATTTTATCGACAAACTGCGCGCAGCCTTGGCCCGCTATCCGATTGTGCAGCCCGGTAATCTGGAACTGGAAGTGCTTGAGACTAGTGCGCTGCACGACATTACCAGGATATCTCATATCCTTCGTGCCGGTCAGGCACTGGGTATCCGATTCTCGCTTGATGATTTTGGCACTGGCTATTCCTCGCTGACTTACCTCAAGCGTCTGCCGGTTGAGATTCTCAAGATCGATCAGAGCTTCGTGCGCAACATGCTGGACGATCCCGATGATCTGGTGATTCTGAACGGTGTCATTAGCTTGGCCAGATCCTTTCAGCGCCAGGTCATTGCTGAGGGTGTGGAAACCATAGCTCATGGAGAACTGTTATTGCAACTGGGCTGCGAACTGGGCCAAGGCTACGCCATTGCCCGTCCTATGCCGGCGGCGAAGATTCCCGAATGGATGGCACAGTGGCAACCGTATTCTTCGTGGGTTGCTAATTATTAGCTTTGGCTCTTAAAACTGTGTTTAAGGATTTGCTCGGGTGTATTAGATGAGCGGTTTATTTTACAGTTACTTGTCATTTTATGATGGTATAAAAATAGGATTACATGGAAGGTAATCGGTCACGGGTCGATGTACTTATAACAGGCCCTTCATGCGCATTAGGCCAAACGCGGCAACGGTCGTTGCATCGAGGATTTCGCCAGTGCGGATCATGTGATCCACCTCGGACAGTGTAAATCGCTTGGATAATAGCCCCTGTTCTTCCGGTTCGTGTTGCGGTGCATGCTGTTGCAGATCGCGGGCTATGAAGATGTTATAAGCCTGGGTGCAAAAGCCATATGCAAGATACAGACGCCCGACATGCGTCATTGATGCGGCAACGACTCCGGTTTCCTCACGCAATTCCGCCCGGGCTAAAGCAAGCGGATCATCTACATCCAGATCCCAGGTTCCCTGAGGCAACTCCCAATAGCGGGCCTGGACCGGATAACGGTATTGCTCAACCATATAAACCTCATCGCCATCTACCGCGGCGATAACTGAAAAATCCTTCTTTTCAACAACCCCATAGACGCCCAGGGAGCCATCCATGCGGCAAATAGCGTCCTCGCGGACATTCATCCACCGATTCCGATAAACAACCCTGCTTTCAAGCTGCTCAATTTCAGACATCCGCTACTCCATGATGGACATGTTTTTAATCAATCATTGAATCGCAGTCCGTTCATCCGCGCCACTACCCTTCATGCAAGGCAGTTCCGACAAGTCCACCAGGCTGATCCCGACGCTGGCACAGCCGCGCGTGGTGGGCAAAATTTGACCAGAATCTGCACTGTAAGGCAGAACAGACTGTTATCGGTACTTTCCAGGCTCACGCCACGCGGTTATCCACAAAATCTGTGGATAACCATGGCCTGCGGTCATGGACGTTGCGGCGCGGCTGCGGCAGCCACATCGCGCGGCAACTGTCTTAGCCGGTAAAATCGAATCCGCTCGGCCGGCAACAGCGCGCCACCGATGCGTACCGGGCCGACAAAGGCTAGCGCTGAACTGTATTCCCAGGGCGCCAACGGCCCTCGGGCCTGTGGCGAGCGTGGGTAGTAGAAATTGACCACCAGCGACAGGCCATGCGCCCGCTCCCAGGGCGTCTCGATCAGCGGATTGTTCTCGCCGCGCAGCGCGGTTTGCGCCGCCGCCAAGGCCAGTAGCCAATGCGCCGCGACCCGTGGACACAGGAACTCACGGGCGAAGGATGAACGCGGCGACACTGCCGGATTGAACTGGCCACGCTGGAACACCACCCCCTCGACCCCGCTGCCATAGCGACTGCGCAGACTCGGCGACACCGCCGCCAGCCGTACCCGGTTCATCACACCCCAGGCAATGCCCTCGTATACCGCCGCATCACCGGGAAATCCGGTCGATAGCCCCTCGGCGTAGGCGAGCCGCGCCAGCACCTCCACTGCCGCTGGCCGGGTAGCGAGCAGCGTGCTACGCACCGTTGCCTCAGCACTGCGATTCAAGCAATCTGGCAAGCCGTCGGCACTTGCACCAGAGATCAGGCCCATCAGCAGCATCGCCATCAGCAACCGCGTCACCCTGCTCATCGAGAACCTCCGCAAAATATCCGGTCACATGGAAACAGAGCCGCATACCACCGGCGCGTGCTCATCCCACAGCATGGCCGAGCCCCCCCGCGAAAGCACACTCTGACCCGTGGACACCCGCATATGAATGTTCGCAAACAGCTTCTGCTGATGATGCTGATCCTGCTGATCGGCGCGTTCTTCGCCTTCGATCTGGGGCGCTTTTTCGACCTGGACTATATCAAGAGCCAGCAGGCGGCGCTTGAAGCCTATCGCACCGCGCAGCCGGTTGCGACCGCTGGAATGTTCTTTCTGCTCTACGTCGCGGTCACCGCTCTGTCCCTGCCCGGCGCGGCGATCATGACCCTGGTGGCTGGAGCGCTCTTTGGCCTGGTGGCGGGAACGGTCATTGTTTCCTTCGCCTCGACCCTTGGTGCGACCCTGGCGTTTCTCGTCGCGCGCTTCCTGCTGCGCGACACGGTGCAAACCCGTTTCAGCGACAAGCTGCGGATGATCAACGCCGGTATGACCCGCGAGGGTGGCCTTTACCTGTTCACCCTGCGGCTGATTCCGGTTTTTCCCTTTTTCATCATCAACCTGCTGATGGGCCTGACACCGATTCGCACCTGGACCTTTTACTGGGTCAGTCAGTTGGGGATGCTGGCCGGGACTCTGGTCTACGTCAACGCCGGCAGGCAACTGGCGCAACTCGACACCCTGCGCGGTATCCTGTCGCCGGGCTTACTTGCCTCCCTGGCTCTGCTGGGCGTGTTTCCGCTGATCGCCCGGAGCATCATTGCCCTGCTCCGGATCCGGCGCATCCATGCCCGCTGGCCCAGGCCACGCCACTTTGATCGCAACCTGATCGTGATCGGCGGTGGCTCCGCCGGGCTGGTGAGTGCCTATATCGCTGCGGCGGTCAAGGCCAAGGTCACGCTGATCGAGCAGGCCCATATGGGCGGCGATTGCCTCAACACCGGCTGCATACCGTCCAAGGCTCTGATCCGCTCGGCGCGCCTACTGGCCGATATCCGGCGCGCCCCGGAATTCGGCATTCGCAGAGCTGATGCCGATTTCGACTTTGCCGATGTGATGGCGCGGGTGCAAGGCGTGATCCGCGCAGTCGCGCCGCATGACTCGGTATCGCGCTATACCGGGCTCGGCGTCGAGGTGCTGCAGGGGCGCGCCCGCATCACTTCACCGTGGACAGTGGAGATCAGCGCTGCCAGCGGCACGCGCACCCTGAGCAGCCGCGCCATCATCATCGCCACTGGCGCGCGGCCTTTCGTGCCAGCGATTCCCGGTCTGGACGATGTCGGCTATCTGACTTCGGAGACGGTGTGGCATCTGCACACACTGCCGCAGCGACTGCTGGTTCTGGGTGGTGGGCCGATCGGTTGCGAACTGGCCCAGACCTTTGCCCGCTTTGGGGCGCAGGTCACCCTGATGGACATGGCGCCACGCCTGCTGCTGCGCGAGGATAGCGAGGTGTCTGATCTGATCATGCAGCGCTTGCGCAGCGAAGGCATCACGGTGCTGGTTGATCACCGCGCCGAGCATTTTCTCATCGAGGCGGGTGAAAAAGTGCTGCTTGCCCGTCATGGCGAACAAACGCTGCGCATTCCCTTTGACGCGGTGCTGGTCGCGGTAGGTCGAGTGGCGAATACTCAGGGCTATGGGCTGGAGGAACTGGGCATTCCGGCTGGGCGCGTGATCGAAACCAACGCCTACCTGCAAACCCTCTATCCGAATATTTACGCTGCGGGCGATGTGGCCGGCCCCTATCAGTTCACCCACGCTGCGGCCCATCAGGCCTGGTACGCCAGCGTCAATGCCCTGTTCGCGCCGCTGCGGCGCTTCAAGGTTGATTACACCGTGCTGCCCTGGGCGACCTTTGTTGATCCGGAAGTGGCACGAGTGGGGCTGAACGAGCAGGACGCGCGCGAACAGGGTATCGCCTGCGAGATCACGGTCTATCCGCTGGATGACCTGGACCGCGCCATTGCCGATGGGGAAACCCACGGTTTCGTCAAGGTCCTGACCGTGCCGGGCAAAGACCGGATTCTCGGCGTCACCCTGGTCGGTAGCCACGCCAGTGAACTCCTTGCCGAGTTCGTGCTGGCGATGCGCCACGGCATCGGCCTGAACCGGATTCTGGGCACGATTCACAGCTATCCGACCTTCGCCGAGGCCAATAAATACGCCGCGGGTGTCTGGAAAAAGGCTCACGCGCCGCAACGACTCTTGGCCTGGGTCGAACGCTTCCATGACTGGCGACGCGGCTGAAGCGGACAATACCGAGAATCGCTACCAGAGTTACAATTGCGTCATGAAATCACGTCGATGGCTTTGGATTGTTTTGATTCTGCTCCTGCTCGGTGGCGCCAGTGGACTGGCCTGGCGACAGCTCGGCCCCATCACCATCGTCACCGCGCATCCCACCCGCGGCCCAGCAGTGCGCGCGGTTTACGCAACCGGCACAGCGGAACCAGCGGTGATGCTGCCTATCGCAGCGCGCAGCACCGGACGGTTAATGGAACTGAAGGTCGATGAGGGCGACACGGTTCGCGCCGATCAGGTGTTGGCTCAGCTCGAAGACGCCGATCTGCAACGCTCGGTCGATGAACTGGCCGCGCGCGCCCGCTTCGCCAAGAGCCAGTTCGAGCGCGCCCAGGCACTGTTCGATCGCAAGCTCGGCTCACCGCTGGAGCGCGATCAGGCTAATGCCGACTGGCAGGCGGCAGAAGCGGCCCTGGCCCGCGCCCGCGCCCTGCAAGGCTTCATGATCCTGCGCGCGCCCGCCGATG
>RXIX01000045.1 GCA_003989075.1 Candidatus Competibacteraceae bacterium
GCCAGCAGCCGCCGTTCCGCCGGCCAGCGCGCGCTGGCGCGGAACAGGGCATCGATGTCGTCGAAGACCTGGATGCCATCCGCACCCGATTCCAGCGCGGTGGCCATGGTGGTGGTGGCGCGCAGCACGTCGATGACGATGGCGCAGGCTGGCATATCGAGGGTCAGACCGCCCTTGCGCGCCTTGCCGCTCAGGTCCGGGACCTGATCGGGTGTGTGGTAGACGAAGATTTCCATGAATATCGCTCCGCCAGGCTGACAGACTTAAATACTGGTGACGCTCCATCCATCCCGTTCGCCGAGAGTGCGCGCATTGCTCAGCACCGCGCAGCAGGCCCGCTCCGGGTGCAGATAGGTCGCGGCGACCCGCTGCAGATCGGCCAGCGTCACCGCCAGAATGCGCTGCCGATAGGCGCGGCGCTGTTCCGGGCTGCGGCCGAACAGGCTGCCGAAAAAGGCACTGATCGCTTCGCCGGCCGGTGAGCCGGGTTTGTCGATGGCGGCGACCACGCCCAGGATCGCTTCTTCCAGGGTGTGCGCCGGGTGCTCATGCTGCTGCAGCCAGTCCAGCGCCCGGTCGAAGTCGGCCAGGGTCTGGTCCAGGCGCGGATCGCGGTAGGAATAGAAGCGGAACGCGCCGCTGTCCGGGTGATAGCCGGCACCGCCACCATAGGCACCGCCCTGTTCGCGGATGGCCCGGTGCAGATAGCCATTGCGCAGGAAGTCGCCGAGCACCTGCAGGGCCGGCGCGTCGGGATGGTTGGGGGCGACGGTGGCATAGGCCTTGGCGCAGAAGTTGACCTGGGTGTTGACGCTGAAGCCCTGGTGCATGGGCGGCGCGGGCGGACCATCGAGCAGGAACGGCGCTACCGCAGTCACTGGGCCATCCTGCCAGTGGCTGCGCAGCGCGTTGGCGATCTCGGCCTGCCGCTCGGCCTCGCTGACCACCAGCAGTTGCCGGGGCGCTGTGCGCAGCCGCGCGTGCAACTGCGCTAGTCGCCCGGCGAAGGCGGCCAGCGCGCCGGCATCGTCCAGGGTGTCATCCAGCGCCTTGAGCCGCTGCAGGCCCTCCAGGCCCTCCCAGCGCTGATTAAGTGCGGCCACCGGGCTGAGGCCGGCGGTCGCAGCGGCCAGTGCCAGCAGATGACCGTGATCGGTAATGCCTTCCTCGCGCTGGGCGCGCAGTTGCGCGACCAGTTCGCGCAGGCGCGGCAATTCGTCAAAGCGCGGTTCGCTCAGGGTCTGCCAGAGCAGTTCTGCCAGGGCCGCCTGATTGCGGGCCAGTGCCTTGCCGGCAACCACCAGCACGCCCTTGACCTGGCGAACGTCATCGACGCCGCCACGCACGTTGGCGCGGGCGCTCAGTCCGCCGGTCACCGCTGCCTGCCGTGCCTGGGTGGCGCGATAATCGCGCCCAGCGCTGCCGACCTCGCTCAGGCAGGCGCACAGCAGCGGCAGCAGGTCGAGTTCATCGGCGTCCAGCGCCGGCAGGTCGAGAATCGCCTGCAGGTAGACCATGCCGTTGGTGCCCTGGGCATACCAGGTGGCCGGAACCGGGCCCAGCGGCCGGGTCACGCCCTCAGCGATTTTCAGTTCCGCTGGCACGTCCTCCAGACCGACCTTGGGCAACAGTTCGGGATCGTCCTGGCGCTGCTGGCGTTCGGCCAGCGCGCGCGCCTGTTCCACAATACGCGCCTGATCGGCGGCGCTGAGTGTGGCCTTGAGGGCCGCGAGCCGTGCCCGTTCCGCTGCCGCCTGCTGGGTGCTCAGAGCGGGATCGGGCGCCATGCTCAGGCGTACCCGATGCGGATTATCGAGCAGCAGTTCGCGCACCAGCCGCGGAATGAAATCGGCGGCGCGGCTTTCGGTGCGCAACTGTTCCAGCAGTGGATCGCTGTCCAGCGCCGCCAGCGGATCGCCGCCGTGGATTGCCGGGGTCAGCGCTTCCATGAGCAGGCGCAGCCCATAGGGGAAACCGTCGCCGGTGATTTCGCGCTCGCTCAGTTCCAGTTGATGCAGGGCTGCATCCACTGCCTCCTGTGGCACGCCGTCACGGGCGACCTGCTCCAGCACCGCGAACACCTGCTGTTCAAGCGCCTCGGCATGTTCAGGATCGGAGCCTTCCAGACCGCAGACAAAGGTGGCTTCACGGGTGGCGGTGTCGAAACCGCACAGCGGCGAGGGCGCAACGCCCAGGTCCGAGGTTTCCAGGGCATGGCGCAGCGGCGAGCTGCTGTTGTCGAGCAGCACATCGCTGAGCAGCCGGGCGCGCAGCGTGGCCAGCGGATCGGTGATCGGGCCCAGCAGCCAGCCGAGCACGATATGGGTTTGCCCATCGAGATCGTCGCTGCCGTCTACGGCATAGTGGATCTGGTCGCTGATCGGTGCGGCATAGCGGCGTTCGGCGGGGATGGCCAGATCAAGCGGCAGCGCCTGAAACTGATTGAGTGCCTGCGCTTCGAAGCGCTCCTGATGCGCGGCGGCAGGAATGTCGCCATAGGTCAGGAACAGGGCATTCGAGGGGTGATAGTGGCGGGCGTGAAAGGCGCACAGTTGCGCATGACTGAGATCGGGAATTGCCGCCGGATCGCCGCCGCTGTTGTAGTGATAGGTGGTGGTCGGGAACAGTCGGCTTTGCAGTTCCTGGCCGAGGCGCTGTACCGGAGAACTGAGCGCGCCCTTCATCTCATTGAACACCACGCCCTTGAACACCAGTTCGGAGCCGGGATCGTCGGGGCTGGCGAATTCCAAACGGTGGCCTTCCTGGGCGAAGTCGCGCGCGTCGAGCAGCGGGAAAAAGGTTGCGTCCAGGTAAACGTCGAGCAGGTTGTTAAAGTCCTTGCGGTTCTGGCTGGCGAAGGGGTAGGCGGTCCAGTCGCTGCTGGTGAAGGCATTCATGAAGGTGTTCAGCGAGCGGCGGATCATCATGAAGAACGGATCGCGCACCGGATAGCGCCGGCTGCCACACAGCGAGGTGTGTTCAAGAATATGCGCCACCCCGGTCGAATCCTGCGGCACGGTCAGGAAGGCCACCATGAAGGCGTTGTGCGGGTCGTCGGCGGCCAGATGCAAATGCCGGGCGCCGGTGGCGATATGGCGGTATTCCTGAAATTCCAGCCGCAGAGCGGGAACGGGATGGCTGCGCAAATGCTGAAAGGCGGGATGACTCATGATTTCGTTTCGCCGGGTTCGCAGGGATCAGGGGCCGGTGGCGGCGTGGGTTCGGTCGGGGGCGCGACGCTGCGCGGTTCGGTCAGGACTACGAGGATCGCGCCGAAGAAAGCCAGTAGCATGCCGATCGGCGCCAGGGCCAGCAGGTTCAATACCTTGCCCTGGGCGCCGGCAAACATGACGCCAAAACCGCCCACCAGGCCGATGATTGTGAAGATGACGCCGATGATCACCGACCAGCGGCCAATGCGCAGGTGGTTCACGGGCTCAGGCTCCGGCCATGCCGCCCCAGGCGGGATCGCTGGCGTGCTGGGCCAGATACCAGTCTACGGTCTTGGCAATGCCGGTCTGGAAGGTTTCCAGGGGCCGCCAGTCCAGCGCCCGCGCCATCTTGTCGGCGTCGATGGCATAGCGCCAATCGTGGCCAGGGCGGTCGGTGACAAAGCTGATCAGCCGCTCATGAGGCGCATGTGCGGGGCGGCGCTGGTCGAGCAACTGGCAGATCAGCCGGGCGATGTCGATGTTGGCCCATTCGTTACAGCCACCGATGTTGTAGGTCTCGCCGGGCGTGCCGCGCCGGATCACTGCATCAATGCCCCGGCAATGATCCTCGACATACAGCCAGTCGCGGATGTTGCTGCCATTGCCGTAGACCGGAATTGGCTTTTGCAGCAGGCAGGAGCGGATCACCGTGGGGATGAATTTCTCGCCGTGCTGGAACGGGCCGTAATTGTTGGAGCAGTTGGTGGTGACCACCGGCAGGCCATAGGTATGGAAATAGGCGCGTACCAGATGGTCGGAACCGGCCTTGGAGGCAGAGTAGGGCGAATTGGGCGCATAGGGCGTGGTTTCGGTAAAGGGCGGATCGTCAGCCTGCAGCGTGCCGTAAACCTCATCGGTGGAGATATGGTGGAAACGGCACTGCGTAGCCCGGTCGCTGCCGTCCAGCCAGAATTGCCGCGCCGCATCAAGCAGGGTGAAGGTGCCGACCAGATTGGTTTGCACGAAGGCCGCCGGGCCGCTGATGGAACGATCGACGTGGCTCTCGGCGGCGAAGTGGGCGATGGTATCGATCTGGTGTTCGCGCAGCAGGCGTTCGATCAGCGCCCGGTCGCAGATGTCGCCCTGGACGAAGGTATGCCGGGCCGGGTCAGGCAGTGCGCGCAGGTTGTCCAGCGAGCCGGCATAGGTGAGTAGATCGAGAGTGACGACGCGCGCGGCGGGGTCGCTGGCCAGCAGGTGGCGGACGAAATTGCAGCCGATGAAGCCGGCGCCGCCGGTCACCAGGATGTTGCGGGGGCGATGTTCCATGGGAGGCTCGTTCAGGTCGGGTCAAGGTTGAAACGGGCGATCACCGGAGCGTGATCGGAGGGGCGTTCCCGTCGCCGCGGCGCCTTGTCCACCATGCAGGCGGTACAGGTCTCCGCCAGCGCTGGACTGGCCAGAATGTGATCGATGCGCAGACCGAGGTTGCGGCGAAAGGCGGCAGCGCGGTAATCCCACCAACTGAAGCTGCGTTCCTCCTGCTCGAACAGGCGGAAGCTGTCGCGCAGGCCCAGATCAAGCAGGCGCTGGAACGCAGCCCGTTCGCGCGCGCTGCACAGTATTTGCCCGGTCCAGGCGGCAGGATCATGCACGTCGCGATCTTCCGGGGCGATGTTGAAATCGCCCAGCGCCACCAGATGTGGATGGGCGGCCTGTTCGGCGCGCAGCCAGTCGTGCAATTTCTCCAGCCAGGCCAGCTTGTAGGCGTACTTGTCGGAGCCGACCGCCTGGCCATTGGGCACATACAGATTCAGCACGCGCACCCCGGCCACGGTCGCACCCAGCACCCGCCGCTGCGGATCGTGCAGTCCGGGCAGATCCGTGACAATTGCGCTGGCCGGCAAACGACTGAGAATCGCCACGCCGTTGTAGGTCTTCTGCCCGGCAAACACCGTCTGATAACCGGCATTGGCGATCGCCAGGGTTGGGAAATCGGCATCGCTGAGCTTGGTTTCCTGCAGGGCCAGGATGTCGGGCTGCTGGTCGCGCAGCCAGTCCAGCACCTGCGGCAGGCGCACGTTCAGGGAGTTGACGTTCCAGGTGGCGATCGTGAGCATCGGTAGGCCGGGTAGTGCGGTTTTCGCGCAGCTTACCAGAATTGCGCGGCCAAGCCGGTGCTTCGCGAGCGCTGCGTGCGCCGGCTCATTCAATTAGGGCGAGATGAAAGCGGGCCTTGCGCTGCGTTGCCGCTTCCAGTCGCTGGATGCCGCTATCGAGTTCCTCAAGTAGATCAGCCTGATCATCGACCGGAATATCGGGCAGTGCGACCGTGGCCAGGTGCTGGCGCAGCGCACACAGGGTGGCCAGCCCGGCGGCGGCGTCGAACCAGGCCATATCGTCGATGCCGTAACCCAGACCGGTTTCCGGGTCCAGCTCGCGGGCATCCTCATCCTCGTCATCGTCCGATTCGCTGAAGTTGAACAGCAGATCGCTGTCGTCGAAAAAGCTGGAGAGCGGCGCCATGCCGAGCGTAGCGCACAGCGCATCCAGGGGTTCGGTGTAGCGGTACAGCAGGCTGTAGTCGTCACTGTCCTGCGCGTAATCGCGATCATCCAGAGTTTGAATCCACAGGGTCATGCCCATCGCAGTGCTCCCAGGCAAGTCATGAGAATGAAGTAAGGATAGAGATTGATTCGCGGCGCTGCCGTGGCGATGCTTGGCAAAATTGTCCGCGAGCGACCGAGGAACCCGCTGATGCGTATCCCCCGAATCTACCTGCCTCAACCACTCACCCGTGGCGCGACCGTGGCGCTGGATGAGCGCGCATTCAACCATGCCGTGCGCGTGCTGCGCCTGAAAGTCGGCGCGCCGTTGCGGCTATTCGATGGCCAGGGCACGGCCTGTGCGGCAAGGCTGGTGGAAATCGGCAAGCGCGCGGCCTGGGCCGAGGTGGCCGATACGCTACCGGGGGATGTGGAATCGCCGTTGCGGTTGGTGCTGGTGCAGGGCATCGCCCGGGGTGAAAAAACCGATTTCATTCTGCAGAAGGCAGTCGAGCTGGGCGTGGCGGTCTTCCAGCCGGTGTTCACCGGTCGCGGCGGAGTCGATTTGCAGGGCGAGCGGCTGGAGCGGCGCATTCAGCATTGGCGCGGCATTGTCGTCAGCGCCTGCGAGCAGTGCGGGCGCAATCGCCTGCCGGAGCTGCGGCCACCGCTGCCGCTGGATGACGGGCTGCGCCTGGCGGCGGAACCGGGTCTGCGCCTGCTGCTCGATCCGCTGGCTGAACAGGGCGTGCGGACCCTGACGCCGCCCACGGGCGCGGTGACTCTGCTGATCGGTCCCGAAGGCGGTCTGGATGCGGCGGAGATCGCCCGGGCGCGCGCTGCCGGTTTCAGCGGCGTGCGTCTCGGGCCACGGGTGTTGCGCACCGAGACCGCTGGACTGGCGGCGCTGGCGGCCTTGCAGGCACTGTGGGGTGACTGGATCTGAAAGCCAGGCTGGTGCGCGCCCAGCGCTTGGTGCACCGCGCCGGCGCGTGGCTGGCGCATGCAGCGCATGGCAAAAGCGCCTGAAAGCCTGCCCGTTGGCCAATTCTCGCATGCGGCACGCATGCTGCATCGCGCCAATCCTGATGTCTTCAACCATTCGGGGTAGGCGATGGCTACGGAAAAACAGCAGGTCGGCAGTGTCCGCTACGAGCAGGTCGACGACGGGTATTTTGCCCGCCGCCAGTTGCGCCGTTACGCGGGCGTATGGTCCTTGTGGGCGCTGGGCGTGGGCGCGGTGATCTCGGGGCATTTCTCGGGCTGGAATCTGGGCCTGGCCAGCGGCGGCTTTGGCGGCCTGCTGATTGCCGCGCTGATCATTGGCGCGATGTATGTGGCGCTGAGTTTCAGTCTGGCGGAAATGTCGCCGGCGCTGCCGCATACCGGCGGCGCCTATTCCTTCGCCCGATCAGCGATGGGCCCGTGGGGCGGCTTTGTCACCGGGCTGGCCGAGAACATGGAATATGTGCTGACGCCGGCGGTGATCGTGTTCTTCATCGGTTCCTATCTGCAAAGCATCTTTGCTACGCCACCGGAATGGCAGCCGCTGTGGTGGCTGGCCGGCTACACGCTGTTTGTCGGCCTGAATCTGGTGGGCGTGGAACTGTCGTTCCGGGTGTCGCTGGTGGTGACGCTGCTGGCGCTGGCGGTGCTGGCGGTGTTCTGGATCAGCGCCATTCCGCACTTTGACCTGTCACGCTGGGCGCTGAACATTGGCGTTGGGGCCGATGGCGCGCCGGTGGAATTGGCCAACGGGGGTGGCGAATTTCTGCCTTTTGGTATCAAGGGCATTCTGGCGGCGATGCCGTTCGCGGTGTGGCTGTTCCTGGCGATTGAGCAATTACCGCTGGCCGCTGAGGAATCGCATGATCCGGTGCGCGATATGCCGCGCGGTCTGCTGCTCGGTATTGCTACCCTGCTATTCTCAGCCTTCATGGTGCTGTTCCTGAACTCGGGTATCGCGGTCGGCAAGGACGGGGCCAGCGGCGCCTTTTATCTGAGCACTGCCGCCGAGCCGCTGCTGGATGGCTTCCGCGTCACCTTTGGCGACTATGCCAGCGTGCTGGCCCTGCTGGCGGTGATCGGCCTGATCGCCAGTTTTCACACCATCATCTTCGCCTTTGGCCGGCAGATTTACTCGCTGTCGCGGGCGGGCTACTTCCCGCGCTTTCTATCGCTGACCCATGGCACCCGGCAGACGCCGCATGTGGCGCTGATCACCGGGGCGCTGATGGGACTGGCGGTGATGCTGGTGATCTGGGTGGTGGCCGGCGGTGAAGCGGGTGCGGCGGTGATTGGCGGTACGCTGCTCAACATGGCGGTGTTCGGCGCAATGATCTCCTATGGCTTCCAGGCGGTGTCCTTCATCCTGCTGCGCCGGCGTCTGCCGCATATTCCGCGACCCTTTGTCAGTCCGCTGGGTGAAACCGGCGCCTGGCTGGTGCTGCTGATTGCCAGCGTGACCCTGTGCATGCAGTTGGCCGATCCGGTCTATCGCGCCGGCGTCATGGGTGCGGCGGCCTGGTACGCGGCAGGCATTCTCTACTTTGCCCTGCTGGGTCGCCATCGCCTGGTGCTGTCGCCGGAAGAGGAATTCGCGCTGGCCAGGGGTGAAGCGGCCGCTGCGCCGTTGCGCCCAGCGCTGGCCGACGTCGAAGCCTGAACGGTCTCGGGTCCCCGCAACTCCTCTCCATCTCTGGAGAGGGGTGTTTAGGAGCTGTTGCCGATGTACATGCACACCGTTGGCATTCGCCGCTACCGCTTCGCTGATCTGCAAACCCTGCTGGCGCGGGCTTCGCCGGAGCGTTCCGGTGATCAACTGGCTGGTGTAGCGGCGAGTTGCGCCGAGGAACGGGCAGCGGCCTGTCTGGCGCTGGCTGAGGTTCCGCTGCGCCACTTTCTCGAACAGCCGCTGGTACCCTACGAAGTTGATGAAGTCACCCGACTGATTCTGGACAGCCACGATGCCGCTGCCTTCGCACCAGTAGCGAGCCTGAGCGTGGGTGAACTGCGTGACTGGCTGCTGGGTCCGCTGGCGGATACAGCGGCGCTGGCAGCGCTGGCGCCCGGCCTGACTCCGGAAATGGTCGCGGCGGTGTCGAAACTGATGCGCAATCAGGATCTGATCGCGGTGGCGCGCAAATGCCGGGTACTGACCCGGTTTCGCACCACGATTGGCCTGCCGGGCCGGCTTGCCACGCGTCTGCAGCCCAATCATCCTACCGACGATCCGCGCGGCATCCTCGCGGCGGTGCTGGATGGTCTGCTCCAGGCCAGCGGCGATGCGGTGATCGGCATCAATCCAGCCAGTGACAGCCCCGCTGCCACGCGCACTCTGCTCGGCCTGCTCGACGATTTGCGCCAGGCCTATCAGATTCCCATGCAAAGCTGTGTGCTGGCCCACGTCACCACGCAATTGCGGATTCTCGAACAGGAACCGGCCGCGCCGCTGGATCTGGTGTTTCAATCCATTGCCGGTACCGAGGCGGCCAACCGGGGCTTTGGCATTTCGCTGGCCGTGCTGCAGGAGGCGCTTGATGCAGCGCGGAGTCTGCGCCGCGGCACGCTGGGCGATAACGTGATGTACTTCGAGACCGGCCAGGGCAGTGCGCTGTCCGCCGAAGCCCATCACGGTCTCGACCAGCAGACCTGCGAGGCGCGCGCCTATGCGGTCGCCCGGCGTTTCGAGCCGCTGCTGGTCAACAGCGTGGTCGGTTTCATCGGTCCCGAATATCTCTACGATGGCAAGCAGATCATGCGCGCCGGACTGGAGGATCACTGCTGTGGCAAGCTGCTCGGCCTGCCGATGGGCGTGGATATCTGCTACACCAACCACGCCGAGGCCGATCAGAACGACATGGATACCCTGCTGACCCTGCTCGGTGTCGCCGGGGTCAATTTCATCATGGGCGTGCCGGGCGCCGACGACATCATGCTCAATTACCAGAGTACCTCGTTTCACGATGCCGCTTATCTGCGCGCGGTACTCGGTCTGCGCCCAGCACCGGAGTTCGAAGCCTGGCTGCAGCGGCTGGGCATTCTCAGCGCCGATGGCTGCCTGACCGCACCCGGTCCGGCCAGTCCCTTGCTCGGCTATCTGGCGGAGGCACCTTGAACGCGGATCCCTGGCAGTCCCTGCGCCGCTTTACCACCGCGCGCATTGCTCTTGGGCGTGCCGGACACGCCGTGCCGGTTGATGAAGTGCTGCGTTTCCAGCTTGCCCATGCCCAGGCGCGCGATGCCGTGCTGCAACCCCTGGATTTCGCACCGCTGGCCGCGGGCCTGCATGCGCTGGGATGCAACGCGGTCGAGCTGCACAGCCAGGCGGCCGATCGCGCTGCCTACCTGAAGCGGCCCGATCATGGCCGCCTGCTTGATGCGCCATCGCAGGCGCGGGTGGCAGCGCTGCGCGGCACGCCGGCCGGCAGTGGGGAACTGGTTTTTGTGGTTGGCGACGGATTGTCAGCCATCGCCGTGGCCGGGCAGACCCTGCCGCTGCTGGCGGAAGCCTTGCCGCGTTTGGCGGCAGCGGGCATTGCGGTCTGTCCGAGCGTGTTTCTGGCGCGCCAAGCGCGGGTGGCGCTGGCGGATGCAGTGGGCGAATGTCTGGGCGCGCGCCTGGCGGTGATCCTGATTGGCGAGCGGCCTGGACTGAGTGCGCCCGACAGTCTGGGTATTTACCTGACCTTCGCGCCGCAGGCCGGGCGGCAGAACGCTGAACGCAACTGCATTTCCAATGTCCGCACCGCCGGACTGAGCCATGCCGCTGCCGCAGTCAAGCTGACCTGGCTGGCCCGCGAGGCCTTGCGTCTGGGTCTGAGCGGCGTGGAGCTGAAGGATTGCAGCGATGCGGCATTGCCGGATGGGGCGATGGCGGCTGTCTTGCCTGCGCAATAGCGCCCGGCGGCAGCCGTTCACGCGCCAGCAGGTGCAAAAGCCCGTCGTGCTGCCGTAATCGCCGCCAGCCGGGCCTGAAACAGCGCCTCGGCCAGCGCCAGGCCGCTCAGACCCTGCGCTACCAGGGTGCGTGCCGCTACGCTCGCGGCGGCGTGCTGTACCTGCCGCAGCAGCTCCGCCTGCGGATAGGCACGTTCTTCCAGCCCCAGCCGGCCACGGGCGTCCGCCTCGCAGGCCAGCAGGAACTGTGCAAAGCGTTGCGGCTTGCGCAGCGCGTCCAGCCCCTGCAGCAGCTTGAGCAGGGTTTTCGGGCGCAATCCCAGAGCCCGGTGGGCGTGCGTGTGATAGCGAGCCGTGAGTACGCCCAATTCCCGGTACATGTTGGGCACGCGCAAGCGCTGGCTGAGCACGCGCACCAGCTCGGCGCCGCGCTGCTCATGGCCCAGATGGCGTGGCCATTCCAGCGCCGGCGTGCTGCCCTTGCCCAGATCGTGCACCAGCACCGCGAAACGGGTCACCGGATCAGCGCCCAGATGCACCGCCTGCGCCAGCGCCATCAGGGTATGTACACCGGTATCAATTTCCGGGTGATGCGCCGGCGGTTGCGGCACGCCGAATAGGCGATCCAGTTCAGGAAAGAGGCGCGCCAGCGCCCCGCAATCGCGCAGAGTCTCAATAAAGCGTTCCGGCTGCGCCTCGCCCAAAGCGCGCACCATTTCCGTCCATACCCGCTCCGCCACCAGATGATCGACTTCACCGCTGGCGACCATCCGCTGCATCAGATCCAGCGTTTCCGGCGCGATTCGAAAGCCCAGTGGTGCATAGCGGGCACTGAAGCGGGCGATGCGCAGGATGCGGACCGGATCTTCGGTGAACGCCGGCGAGACATGACGCAGCCAGCGCTGTTCAAGATCGCGGACGCCGCTCCAGGGATCGATCAGGCGGCCCTCGGCATCGCGGGCCATGGCGTTAATGGTTAGATCGCGGCGGCGCAGATCGTCTTCAAGGGTCACATCCGGGGCCGCGTGCACCTGGAAACCGTGATAACCCGGTGCGCTCTTGCGCTCGGTACGCGCCAGGGCATATTCCTCATGGGTGTGTGGGTGCAGGAATACCGGGAAATCCTTGCCCACTGGGCGGAAGCCGTCCTTGAGCAGCAGTTCAGGCGTAGCCCCGACCACCACCCAATCACGCTCCGTGACCGGCAGACCCAGCAGCTCATCGCGCACTGCGCCGCCGACCAGATAAATATCCATGACTGTTTGCGCTCATTGGGTTGGATTGTGCAGGCGGCATAATAGGCGATTGCCACGCATGGGTGGTGATAACCATTTTTTTTATCAGGGTTTCGGGTAGACTGCATATGAGCGGCCTTAACATCAGCCGTGCCGGTCCCGTGCGTGAAGATGGAGATTATAACGATGAACATCCGCGCCTTTCTCAATCTGCCCCTGCTGATACTGCTCCTGATGCTGGCCCCGGCCTGCAACAACGACAGCGATGCCCCACCCGAAGCAATGATCACCATTTCCGGCTCCGCCATGCTCGATGACAGCCTGCGTCTGGCAGGCGCCAGCGTCGATCTGTATGTCGGTGACGACGCCTATCCCTGGCAGACCGTGACCACCGATCATCTCGGCTATTTCCATTTTGAATTACCGCAAAGCATCGCCGCAACACAGATCCGGGCGGCGGTGCATGATGGGCAGATTTACAACCGCGCAACCGGACAGGTGGAAAAACGCCTGGATAGCGGTGAAAATTTGCTGGCGTATCTGACGCCACAGGGCGAGGCAGGCGGCTATGCGCTGCACTTGAATCCGCAGAATGATTATCTAACCCGCTGGTTGATGGCGCGCTCCCAAAGCGAATCTGAACTGGCCCAGACTCTGGGCACACGTCTGAATCTGGACCCCTTATGGGTTGCCGGCGCACTGCAACGCGGCTCACTGCTCTTCGCTCCGCCGGAATTAACTGCATGCCTGGGTGGCGTATACGGATCACTGCTAACTAATGACCAAGTTGATCTTGGCATGGACGGCGGTGGTTTGGCAGCGCTGGCTGCCGGAATCAATGGCTGCGCGCCGTTTCCGCAAAGCCTCGGTTTTGATTGGGAGTGGAAAGACCTGGTATCCGATGGCGCCAAGGAGCTGGTATCGACTGGTCTGAAGGAATTCGCCAAATGGGCTGAATTTTCCTCGGCGCTAGGCGGCATTTTTACCAAGATTGGCGTTTCGCTGCTCTTTGCGGCACTGTTTCCGGCCGAGGATCCGAACAAGGTGGTATTGGACGCCTTGAACGAAGGCTTCAAGCGTATTAACGAAGAGCTGTATAAAATCTCCAGCCAGATCACCGTCATCAATGCTATCGTCAGTCAACTGGGCAATGTGGTGATTGATGGCACTGCGTATAACACTGTTCTGACCAGCCTCAATACTGTGCCTTTTGCTAAGATCACCGCCGCGACCACGACCACTAAACGTTTAGTCGATTATCAAAAGGATTATCTGAAATCCGGTGATCTTGAACAGGGCACGGCGCAATCCCTGAAAAACTGGCAGACCGATGTGGTCAATGGATTTCTGGCCGATCAGAACGTGCGTGGCATTACCGAACCGCTCGCCGCAATTGTTAATACACTGAATGCACAGTACAGCAGTGGGCCGAGCAAGACACCGTTTATCGACATTGCCGGCCGGGTGTCGCTGCGTACCGAATTCCGTCAGGATTCCAGTACCGGTGAATACCTGATGACTGTTGACGATAATTTGCCGCAAACGGTCAATCGTATTGCAAAAACCGCGACTGCGACCTATCTGGCGCTGCTGAATCACCTGAATCTGGCCTATGCGGTACAGCAGAAATACCTGATGATGAATGAGCAGAACCGGGTTGTTCAGGCCGCCCTGCAGGATCTGAAGAAAACCTATCTTACGCCTAGCGAATACCGGGATTTCCAGAAGAAATACAAGGATAAGGGTATCTACTATGGCGATGCCTATAACAATGCGATTCGTGATTCCAGCCGCTATTATGCTGATGCGGTGATGCTGCTGACCCAGCATTATCAGCGGGTTATCGAGAGCCTGCAGCAAATGGCTCAGAATTACTATTATTCATCCAATGTCGGTCCTGGTGTAGACGCACCGTTCCGCGGTGATGCCACGCTGGCCAATATCAATAAGCTGATGTCGGATGTACTGGTGGCGGCTAACCATTATCGCGGTACGCCGCTCTTACTCAAGGACAGGAATAATCCCAAGACCGCCTATGTGCCGGCGGCAGCTGATTTCAAGGCTACCCAGGCTTATGTCACCCTGGATTACCGCACGCCATTCCGCTTCCGCACCAATAGTCGTGGCCGCTCCATGCCAGGCAATTGGCAAGCCAGTGCCTACAACGATGCCAAGGGCGCTACGGTTGAAGTACTGGATTGCAACGGCAGTCCAATTCTGTATGTCAAGGGTACGCATATTACCGATAGTCACTACGATTCGCCGGCAACCTTGGGTGCGCTGCTGCGCGATAAGAGTGATGTATTCCATTTTCTTGATGGCTATGCGTCGCCTGATGTGGGTGAGTCTGGCTGGCAATTCCAGTATCGCCTGTCTGACGCGATAAAGGGCAATAATTCATTTGATTATCGAAATGTTGCGGCGGATTTGAAATTCCTGGTTCCAGTTGATAAATTCACTGCGCCAAATTGTGGTGGACGTAATAAGTTGACTGTCCGGGCACCGGTTCATCTGGCTACAGGTGAATATCGCAACTTCAGTTTCGATATGAGCGATTATATTAATGGCCGGGACTTGAAGGATGACCGGTCCAGTCTGACACGCCTGAATATGGATAACTACTACGAGGGTAGCTATATCGCGCTGGGCTCGCATAATCTGGCGATGGGTATTGGTTCCGGGTTCTGCGACGAAACCGATGCCTGTAATTATATCAGGTGCGATGGCAAGGACTCCAAGGCCTTTCCGCCGCATATCGAACCCGGTGTCCGGCTCGCTGAGCACAAGATCATTACCGATAACGGTGTGACATTGCCCCTGGTGACCATGAATCCCAACAGCTATGCCAATGTCTTTCATGACGGGAACGGTATCAGCTTTTTTTACGCTTATAAGGGCGCGCGTGAATATCAAAGCCTGCTGCGTGAAAATACCCGGGCGACCAATATCGTGGCCTATCGGGTTGATTCAAAGGATGCCGCGCCGCGTGCCGATGACCAGTTGAGCTTTAGCTATATCCAGACGCTGGATGCCCGATTGACGCATTGGGGTGGCTGTGGTGATTTTTCGCGCTTTGATCCCAGTTTTAAGTCATTGAACAAGTCCTATAGCGTGCATCTAGCGGACGTGATCGCAGCAAAGGAACCAGGTGACTGGATTGTGGATCGGCCCGTGGATTTGCGACTGGTGATTGATTACGCCGGTACTGATTATCTGCATCCATTGCCGGGACGGGATAGTCGCAACTGGCGCGCGTATGGCGCATTTGCCAGTGAGATCAACAAGACCTTTAGACGTCCATAATGAGGCAAGGTACCGGCCTTTACTGTTAAAACCGCTCTCTCAATCGGGCGAGCGGTTGGGTATGGGATGCCGTTAAGCGGATGCAGCACACGAGGGGCGTAATGCCCCTTTTTCCTGCCTGCTCAAGTAGCGGTCTTGTCAAAGGTGCTGCCCTGGCGCCGGGAGCGTATTTTTGCGTGTAAATCGGCTGGTCATGATCTGGAAAACCCTGCTGCGCATTACTGGATACACCGCGCTGATCGTGGGCGCGGCGCTGGCGGGCTGTGCGGATCTGGCCTATTACCAGCAGGCAGCGGCCGGGCAGTGGCATCTGCTGCAGGCCCGCCAGCCGGTGACCGAATTGCTGGAGGCTGCTGACACGCCAGTCCATCTGCGTCAGCGTCTGCAGACCGCGCAGGCTCTGCGTGCGTTTGCCAGCACTGAACTGGCTCTGCCCGACAATGGCAGTTATACCGATTACGCTGATCTTGGCCGGCCCTGGGTGGTGAAAAACGTGTTCGCCGCGCCGGAACTGAGTCTGGAGCCGCGCCGCTGGTGTTTCTGGCTGATTGGTTGCCTGAGTTATCGCGGCTATTTCGACGCCGAAGCCGCGCAGAGTCTCGCTGAGGATCTGCGCGCCGCCGGTGATGATGTCTATCTTGCCGATATTCCGGCCTATTCAACGCTGGGCTGGTTCGATGATCCGCTGCTGAATACTTTCATCGGCTGGCCGACCGGACGTCTGGCGGAACTGTTGTTTCATGAACTGGCCCATCAGCGTCTGTACATCCCGGACGATTCCGCCTTTAACGAAGCCTTTGCGACCGCTGTCGGACAACTGGGCGCACAGCGCTGGCTGCAGCAGCACGGCCCGGCGCGCGCGCAGGCCGAATACGCCGCCGACGTGCAGCGCCGCGAGCAGTTTCTGGCGCTGACCGCTGCCACCCGTGAGCAACTGGCTGCGGTCTATGCCGCGCCGCACAGCGATGCCGCCAAGCGTGCCGCCAAGCAGCGCATTCTGGCGGAACTGCAGGCGCGTTATGCGCAACTCAAACAGGACTGGGCGGGCTATGCCGGCTATGATCACTGGTTTGCGCAGGATCTGAACAATGCCAAGCTGGCCGGTGTCACCACTTATCATCAACAGGTTCCGGCGTTCCGGGCGCTGTTCGCGCGCGAGCGGGGTGATTTCGCCGCCTTTTACCGCGCTGCGCAAGCGCTTGGCCAGTTGCCGCCCGCACAGCGCAAGGCCGCGTTGCACACCTTATCCGCAACAGCGCCGGCTGAGCGACTGGCGGCGGACGCGGCTCCACCCACTGCGGATTCCAAGAACTGAGGTTAAACACCACGGTGTTAGAAGCGACCAGCATTCCTCTTCTCGACGTGCGCGATCTGGCGGTGTCCTTTGGTGCGATATCCGCAGTCAAGCAGGTTTCCTTTACCCTCGATCGTGGCGAAACGCTGGCGCTGGTTGGCGAAAGTGGCTCCGGCAAGTCGGTTTCGGCGCTGTCCATTTTGCAACTGCTGCCCTATCCCCACGCCCGTCATCCGCGTGGCAGTATCCGCCTGCGTGGCGAGGAACTGCTGGGCGCATCACCGCAACGCCTGCGTGAGATTCGCGGCAACCAGATTGCCATGGTGTTTCAGGAGCCGATGACCTCGCTGAACCCTTTGCACTCCATCGAGCGGCAGCTGGGTGAAACCCTGATCCTGCACAAGGGCCTGAGCGGGGCGCAGTTGCGGACCCGGATTCTGCAACTGCTGGATCTGGTGGGTCTACCCGATGCGGCGCGGCGCCTGAATGCCCTGCCGCATGAGCTGTCCGGCGGCCAGCGCCAGCGGGTGATGATCGCCATGGCCTTGGCCAACGATCCCGACCTGCTGATCGCCGACGAGCCGACCACGGCGCTGGATGTCACCATTCAGGCGCAGATTCTGGCCCTGCTCAAGGACCTGCAGGCACGCCTGGGGATGGCGATCCTGTTCATCACTCATGATCTGAGCATCGTACGCAAGCTGGCCGACCGGGTGTGCGTGATGCACGATGGCGAGATTGTCGAAACCGGTCCGGTCGCGACGCTGTTCGCCACGCCCCGGCATTCCTACACCCAGCAACTGCTGGCTGCCGAGCCCCGGGGCGAGCCGCCGCCGGAGGTCGCCGATGCGCCCGAGATCATGCGCGGTGAACTGCTCAGAGTCTGGTTTCCGCTCAAGCACGGTCTATTCGGGCGGGTGACCGAACAGGTCAAGGCGGTTGATGGGGTCAACGTTTGGGTGCGTGCCGGGCAAACTCTGGGCGTGGTCGGCGAGAGCGGTTCCGGCAAGACCACACTCGGTCTGGCGCTGTTGCGGCTGCTGTCCAGCAGCGGTGCGATCCGGTTTCAGGGGCAGCGCATCGACGGTCTGCCCGATAAGGTACTGCGGCCGCTGCGTCGGGAAATGCAGATCGTGTTTCAGGACCCGTTCGGCTCGCTCAGCCCGCGCATGTCGGTAGGCGAGATTATCGCCGAGGGCCTGCAGGTGCATGGGCCGCGCATGGACCGACTGGCGCAGCGTGCGCGCATTGCCCAGGCGCTGACCGAGGTTGGGCTGGACCCGGATACCCAGGACCGTTATCCGCATGAATTCTCCGGTGGCCAGCGGCAGCGCATCGCCATTGCCCGGGCCCTGGTGCTGCAGCCGCGTCTGCTGATTCTCGACGAGCCGACCAATGCCTTGGATGTGTCGGTGCAGGCGCAGATGGTGGATCTGTTGCGCGATCTGCAGCGCCGCTATCAACTGGCCTATGTGTTCATCAGTCACGATCTGCGGGTGGTGCGGGCGCTGGCGCATCATCTGCTGGTGATGAAGGATGGCCAGGTGGTAGAGGAGGGACCGGCGCGGCAGGTGTTCGCGCAACCGGCGCATCCCTATACCCGGGCGCTTCTGGCGGCGGCGCTGAATCTGGAGACGGCTGGCGACAGCGCGCTGCCGGCCTGATCGCGAACATGAGTATGAATGTGAATGTGAATGTGAACGAAGCGGATGCGGTGGAGTGGGTGGAGCTGTTTACCGATGGTGCCTGTTCTGGCAATCCCGGTCCCGGGGGCTGGGGCGCGCTGCTGCGCTATCGCGGCCATGAGAAGGAACTGTCCGGCGGCGATCCGGATACCACTAACAATCGTATGGAACTGCTGGCGGTGATTCATGGCCTGGAGAGCCTGAAGCGACCGATGCCGGTGCGCATCTGCACCGATAGCGAGTATGTGATGCGCGGCATGACTCAATGGCTGGTGAATTGGAAGCGGCGCGGCTGGAAAACCACCGGGCGGCAGCCGGTCAAGAATGTCGATCTTTGGCAGCGGCTGGATGCCGCGCTGGCGCCGCATCAGGTCGAATGGCAATGGGTGCGTGGCCACAGCGGCCATGCGGAGAATGAACGGGTCGATGCGCTGGCGCGCTCAGCGGTGCCGCGCGGCGGAATCAGGCAAAGAGGTTAAGCGCATGAGCGAACGGCAGCTTGTTCTGGATACGGAAACCACCGGTCTTGATCCGGCGCAGGGCCATCGGGTGATCGAGATTGGCTGCATCGAACTGCTCAATCGACGGATCACCGGGGAGCGTTTTCATACCTATCTGCAGCCGGATCGCGCCATCGATGCCGACGCGGTGAAGGTGCATGGTCTGACGCATGATTTTCTCGCCAACCAGCCGCGCTTTGCTGATGTCGCCGAAAGCTTTCTGGAATTTGTGCGCGGTGCCGAACTGATCATCCATAACGCCCCGTTCGATCTGGGCTTTCTCAATCACGAATTGCAGCGTTGCGGACGTGGCCATGTGCGCCTGGAGGACGTGTGCACGGTCCAGGATACCCTGCCGCTGGCCCGCCAGCGGCATCCCGGCCAGCGCAACAGCCTGGATGCCTTATGCAAGCGCTATGGCATCGACAACAGCCAGCGCACCCTGCATGGCGCGCTGCTGGACGCGGAAATCCTCGCCGATGTTTATCTGGCGATGACCCGTCAGCAGGATTCGCTGTTTGCTCAGGACAGCGACGCGGCGGCAGCAGGGGAAACAGCCAGCCGTCGCGCGCCCCGTCAGAGTCGGCTGCCCTTGACGGTGCTGCGCGCTAGTGCCGAAGAGAGCGCCGTCCACGAGGATTATCTGGACATGCTGGACAAGAAGAGCGGCGGCGCCTGTGTATGGAAGCGGCTGGAAGCGGGTTGAAGTCCGCTGTTCAGACCCGGTAATAGGCCCGGTACCACTCCACGAAACGCGCTACGCCGACCTCGATGGGCGTATCTGGCTGATAGCCAACATCGGTGACCAGGGCTTCCACATCAGCGTAGGTATCGGGCACATCACCCGGTTGCAGCGGCAGCAGGTTCTTAATCGCCCTGCGGCCCAGGCAATCCTCCAGCACCTCGATGTAGCGCAGCAGTTCAACCGGGCGGTGGCTGCCGATGTTGTACAGCCGGTAGGGTGCGCGGCTGGTCGCCGGGTCGGGTGCATCGCTCGACCAGTCCGCATTGGCTGTTGCTACCCGGTCAAGCGTGCGGATCACACCCTCGACGATGTCATCGACATAGGTGAAATCGCGCCGGTGATGGCCGTGGTTGAACACATCGATCGGCTCGCCGGCGAGAATGGCGCGGGTGAACAGGAACAGGGCCATGTCCGGTCGGCCCCACGGTCCATACACGGTAAAGAAGCGCAGGCCGGTGACCGGCAGGCCATACAGATGGCTATAGGTATGCGCCATCAGTTCGTTGGCCTTCTTGGTCGCCGCGTACAGGCTCAGCGGATGATCGACGTTGTCATGCACCGAGAACGGCATGCGCGTGTTGGCGCCATACACCGAACTGGTCGAGGCATACACCAGATGCTCGACGCCTTGATGGCGGCAGGCTTCCAGCACGTTGACAAAGCCGACCAGATTGGAATCAACGTAGGCGTGCGGATTCTGGATCGAATAGCGCACCCCGGCCTGGGCAGCCAGATTCACTACCCGGTGCGGCTGGTGGGTGGCGAAGGCGGCATTGATCGCCGCACGGTCTTCCAGGCTGGCGCGTACATC
This sequence comes from Candidatus Competibacteraceae bacterium, assembly GCA_003989075.1. GTDB lineage: Bacteria > Pseudomonadota > Gammaproteobacteria > Competibacterales > Competibacteraceae > RXIX01. Next base: position 20,171 of record RXIX01000045.1, read on the forward strand.
GGTAAAGCCCGGATAAGCGAGCAGCCGCGCCAGCCGCGCCTGCTTGAGGCGGACATCGTAGTAGTCGTTGAGATTATCGATGCCGATAACCGTATCCCCGCGCTCCAGCAGGCGCAGCGCAAGGGTCGAACCAATAAAGCCGGCACTGCCGGTAAGCAGGATTTTCACAGTCGGCCGTCCACATCATGAGCGGGAAATAGATACTTGACGTCGAACAGCACCGCATTGGGCGTGCCGAGGGCGCGGACCCGCTCGACCCCCATATCGCGAAACTGCTGATGGCCGACTGCCACGATGATGGCGTCGTAAGTACCCGGCTCGGGCGCGGCGATGGGCGTGATGCCGTATTCATGTTGCGCCGCATGCGGATCAATCCAGGGATCGTACACGTCCACCTGAGCGTGGTAATCGCGCAGTTCAGCGACGATATCGACCACGCGGGTATTGCGCAGGTCCGGGCAGTTTTCCTTGAAGGTCAGGCCCAGGACCAGCACCCGCGCATCCATGACTGCGATGCGCCGCTGGTTCATCAGCTTGACCACCCGCTGCACCACATAGGCGCCCATGCTGTCGTTGATGCGCCGCCCGGCGAGGATGATTTCCGGATGATGGCCGACCTGCTGCGCCTTGTAGGTCAGGTAATAGGGATCGACGCCGATGCAGTGGCCGCCGACCAGGCCGGGCCGGAACGGCAGGAAGTTCCACTTGGTGCCGGCGGCGAGCAGCACTTCCTCGGTGTCGATGCCGAGGCGGTTGAACAGCAGTGCCAGTTCGTTGACCAGGGCGATGTTGACATCGCGCTGGGTATTCTCGATTACCTTGGCTGCCTCGGCAACGCGGATACTGGAGGCGCGATGGGTGCCGGCGCTGATGATCGACCCGTACAGTGCATCGACGAACGCGGCTGCTTCCGGCGTCGAACCGGAGGTCACCTTGAGAATCGTGGTCACCCGATGCGCCTTGTCACCGGGATTGATCCGCTCCGGGCTGTAGCCAGCGAAAAAGTCGACGTTGAAGCGCAGCCCCGATTCCCGTTCCAGGATCGGTACGCACACTTCCTCAGTGGCACCCGGATACACGGTGGATTCATAGATCGCCACATCGCCGGGCTTGAGCAGCCGGCCTACGGTGGTGCTGGCGCCGATCAGCGGCCCAAAGTCCGGGCGCTTGTAGTCATCCACCGGGGTCGGCACAGTGACGATGTAGACATTGCACCCAGCCAGATCCTCGGGGCGATGGGTGTAGCGCAACTGGCTGGCCTGACGCAGCTCCTCGGCATCGACTTCCAGAGTGCTGTCGTTGCCGGACTGCAGCTCCCGGATCCGCGCCTCGTTGATATCCAGGCCCAGGGTGGGAAAGCGGCGGCCAAATTCAACCGCCAGCGGCAGGCCGACATAACCCAGGCCAATAATGCCGATGCGGGTGGTGGCAAGGTCAAGCATCGTGGAGCGCTCCGTCACGGTTGGGGCAGGCAATGCCGGCTAGTATAAGGGAAAAGCCACACCCATTCGGAAGCCGGCGTGCGCTGCACAGGATGGCTTGCACGCGAATGACCACATCCGTCATGGAATGCGTCTTAAAATGCAGGACATCCACCTCACCGTGCCCGAGCCATGATCCGCCTCTTTAAACACTATTTCTCACGTTCCCTGCTGACCCTGATGGCTGCGGAAGGCCTGCATCTGTTCTGGTCGGTTTATCTGGGCCGAACGTTACGCCTGGCTTTGTTTGATCAGGGGCCGGTACCGCCGCTGCTCGACACGGTGCCGAGCGCGGTGGTGTTTGCACTGGTCATGCTGATCATCATGGTCGCCATGGGTTTGTACGAGCGCAATTTCTGGAACGGGCGCAGCGATATGCTGCTGCGGGTTGGAGTCAGTTTTCTGTTTGGCTTCTTCGTCCCGACTCTGGTCTATTACCTGATTCCGGAACTGTATCTGGGCCGTGGCGAGATGAGTCTGGCCTTTGTGATTGCTTTTTTCGGCGTGCTGCTGCTGCGTTTTGCATTCGTCCATGTCACCGATCACAGTCTGCTCAAGCCGCGCTTGCTGGTGCTCGGCGTTGGCCAGCAGGCGGCACGCCTGCAAAGCCTGCAGGATCAGGGCACGACCGGCGAGGGGTTTGAAATCGTCGGCTATCTGCGCCTGCATGATGACGAAGTGCAGTGCGTGCCGGAGGCACGGATGCTGAACATGGCCGGATCGCTGTCCGAACTGGTCGATGCGCAGCGCGTGACCGGGATCGTGGTGGCGATGGACGACCGACGCAAGGGTTTTCCCGCCGATGAAGTCCTGGAATGCAAGATCAACGGCGTGCGGGTCAGCAACTTCCTCAGCTTCTACGAGCGCCAGACCGGCAAGATTCAGCTCGATGCCCTGCGACCAAGCAACATGATCTTCTCCAGCGGCTTTCGCCAGGCGCACCGCAAGCAGCTTGCCAAGCGCCTGTTCGACATCGTCACCAGCCTGCTGCTGCTGGGGTTGACCTGGCCGCTGATGCTGGGAGCGACGCTGGCGATCTGGCTGGAATCGGGCTGCCGCGGGCCGATTCTGTACCG
>RXIX01000046.1 GCA_003989075.1 Candidatus Competibacteraceae bacterium
TTCGTCACCGCCTCTTCGGCTGCGCCTCAAGGAGAGTGCGCATTATAGGTAAGAAAAAACGGCCGTCAACTACTTTTTGCTATTTTCTTGCATCGCCCGCCAGCGCCAGCTCACGCAGGCCCATTTCAAACGAAATCTGGGCGCTGTAGCCGAGTGCGGCGCGCAACGCGGCCGGGTCGCCGAGCGAATGACGAATATCACCCACCCGTACCTCGTCGTAGCGCGTGGCGGGCGCAGCTGGATACAGCTCCCGGTAAATCGCCAGCACCTGATTGAGTGAAACCGCGCGGCCCGTACAGACGTTATAGCACCCACTGGGCATCGCTGCTTCCAGCAGGGCCAAGCCGTTGGCGCGGGCCACATCCTGTACGGCGACGAAATCGCGGCTCTGCTCGCCATCACCATACACAGTCACTGGCAGGCCCTGTCGGAAACGGTCGGTAAAGATCGACAGTACGCCCGAGTAGGGCGAAGCAGGATCCTGACGCGGCCCATAAATATTGAAATAGCGCAGACACACCGCCTCCAGACCATAACTGGCAGCATAGCCGAGCAGCATGGTCTCGGCGGCCAGCTTGGCGGCGGCATAAGGCGATTGCGGTTGCGGCAACGCCAGCTCGTGATTAGGCAGGGTCGCAGCCGCGCCGTACACAGCTGCGGATGAGGCAAATACGAGGCGCTTGCAGCCGCACTCCAGACACAGCCGGGCGATACAATCCGCATTGGCCAGGTTCAGGCGGTAATTGAGCGCCGGTTCGCGAAAACTCTCCGGCACGCTGACCAGCGCTGCCAGGTGCAGCACACCATCGAATCGGTAGCATTCGAACAGGGCGCGCATCGCAGCCTCGTCGCCGGCATCCGCCTGCACCCACGCAAAATGCGGCGAGGCGCGCGCAACAGCCAGATTTTCCAGCCGTCCGGTGCGCAGCGTATCAACGCCTACTACCCGGCAGCCCCGCGCCAACAGCCATTCAACGGAATGACTGCCGATAAAACCGGCCGCGCCGGTGACCAGGACAGTGTGCATGCTCGCCTCCTCTGAATGCTGCCCGTTCCGACCTGCGGTGGATGCTTACCGCGCCGGCGCCGCTTACAATAATAAGCCCTTCAACTGCCGCACAAGTGACCGATCGCATCCCGTGAGCACCCCGACTTCACCGCCCAAACGTTCTTTCCTGGCGCCGCGCTACTGGCCACTCTGGCTGGGTTTCGGTGTTACGAAACTGATGGCAGCGCTGCCATTCCGCTGGCAGCTCAGCCTGGGACGTCATATAGGCGGGTGCTTTGGCCGAATCGCCCGACGGCGGCGGCGCATTGCCGCGATCAATCTGGCGCTGTGCTTTCCGGAACTCTCTGCAACACAACGCCTGGCATTGCTGGACGCGCACTTCGCCGCGCTAGGCATCGGTCTGTTTGAGACCGCCACCGCCTGGTGGACATCGGACGAACGGCTGCGTGACCGGGTGCGGATCACGGGTACGGAACACCTGGAGCAGGCCATGGCCCGTGGTAAGGGCGTGATTCTGCTGACTGGCCACTTCACCACCCTGGAACTGGGTGCGCGCTTCATAACCCTGCTCCAGCCGTTTCACGCCATGTACCGCCCCCACAAGAACCCGCTCTATGAAGCCATCCAGCGGCGTCAACGCGAAGCACGATCCCGAATGCCGCCATTACCGCACGAGGATCTGCGCGGGCTTTTGCGTGCCTTCAGGAAGGGCAATGCCGTCTGGTATGCACCCGATCAGAATCACGGCCTGCGCAACAGCGTTTTTGTGCCCTTTTTCGGTGTACCGGCCTGCACCCTGACCGCCACCTCCCGGCTGGCGACCCTGAGTGGCGCGGCGGTGGTACCCTACTTCCCGCGCCGCCTGCCGGATGCAGCCGGTTATGAACTGGTCATTCTGCCGGCGCTGGAGCAGTTCCCCAGCGACGACCCGGTTGCGGATGCCACACGCATCAACGCTCTACTGGAACAGCATATCCGCCAGGCACCGGAACAGTACCTATGGGTCCATCGCCGTTTCAAGACCCGCCCACCGGACCAGATCTCCCCTTACGCGCCCTGAGCATTCCGCCACTACATCCACCCATGTCCTATTTCGCCAACCTGCCTGGCAACCCTGCCATCCGCCGCATCCTGGTCATCAAGTGGAGCGCCATGGGCGACGTGATCATCGCCACCGCCCTGTTTGAAGATATCGCACGCGCCTTTCCCGGTCGCGAGCTGCACCTGGATACCCAGCCCGCATGGCAGGCGCTGTTCGACCACGATCCGCGTTTTCAGCGCATTCTGACCGTAGACTGGCGCGACCGGCGGCAACGCCTGACGCAGATGGCGACCTGGCTGCGGCAGGTGCGCGCACAGCACTATGACCTGGTCATTGATCTGCAGTGCAACGATCGTTCGCGCCTGCTGCTTGGCCTGCTACAGATCAGTGGCGCAGCGATTCGCTATCGCCTCGGCAACCGCCGCCAGTTGCCCTACAACATCGCCCCGGCGGAATTGCCCAAACCGGCGCATATCCTGGCGCGCAGCCGGGTTGCCCTGGAAGCCGGCGGCATTACGGCCACCACGCCACGCCCGGTGCTGCACATCCCCGGGCTGCATCAAACCCGCGCCCGCGAACTGCAAACCGCGCATAGCCTGACCCCGGGCCGCTATGCCGTGTTCCTGCCGGGCTGCAACGCCAGCGGCTATCTTAAGCGCTGGGGCAGTGAGCGCTATGCAGTGCTGGCGCAGCGCCTGCACGAGGATGGCCTGGAACGGATCGTGCTGATCGGCGGTGCGGATGAAATCGAGGACTGCCAGCGGATCGCCCGGGCCTGCGGTGACTGGCTGGTGAATCTGTGCGGGCAAACCGCGATTCTTGACCTGCCGCCCCTGTGCGCGGACGCACGCTGCATTGTTGCCAACGATACCGGCACCGCGCATCTGGCTGCTGCAACACCCACGCCGATGCTGGTGCTGTGCGGCCCAACCGATCCGCGCCGGGTCAAGCCACTCGGTGACAATGTGATCACGCTGCAGGCGGACCTGCCCTGCATCAACTGCTACCGCAAGCACTGCTCGCACCAGACCTGCATGAGCATGCTGACTCCGGCGCGGGTTTATCAGCGTCTGCACCAGCATCTTGCAGATCCACCAGCACCGGATACGGGCCCAGTAGGAACCTGGGCGCCTGGATCAGGGCTCTTCGGCGGGCTCAACCGATGGTGAGCGGCGTTCGCTTGGCAGGGGTGGCGCGTCATCCGGCAGAAGCCGGGTACCGTGCTTGGCGAACTGATAGTGTTCGTAGAGCTTGGCGTATTTGAGAAAGACGTAAAAGGCGGCAATCACCGAGTTGATAAAGCCCGCCCAGCCATTGAGGAAGTTGCGCTTGAACAGGTAGCTGCGCACGAAGAACAGTGGCGGATACAACAGCATGATCAGGGGAATCCCCCAGCGCTGTTTCTTGAGCTTGTCGGCGACCAGCCCGGTGGAATAGGCGTTGACCTTTTCGACCTTGGTGTGAATATCGGTCTCGCCGTAGTGATAAAACACCGCGCGCAGCCGGTCGATGCGCCCCTGTACGCGCGGCGCAGCGTGGATCGGCATATCATCAATGCTGCCCTTGCGCTTATCGAACAGACGCAGGTAATAATTCATGCGCGTCGCCGGGTTATACATGCGCCAAAACATCTGCTCCTGGCGCGGCATTTCATAGCCATCAGCGGCCGGCACACGGGCCAGCAGTTCGCGCACTTCGGCCTGCAGCGCCGGCGACAGCGCCTCGTCGGCATCGAGCAGCAGCACCCAGTCGTGCGTAGTCGCCGCCATGGCCTGGCGCTTTTGCGGACCATAGCCCATGAAGGCCTGCTGGAGCAGGCGCGCACCGTAGCGCTGGGCGATATCCAGGGTCTCATCGCTGCTGAATGAATCCAGCACGACAATCTCATCGGCCCACTTGACGCTCTCCAGGCAGGCCGCCAGGGTACGCGCATTGTTGTAGGTGGTAATAAATACCGAAAGCCGGGTGCGGTCGGTCATGGATTCACGGATCTTGCGCAGGAATGACAAATGGCTTCAAAGATAATTAAACGTTTCATCTGTGCACAGTATGCACTACCTTGTGCGGCAAACGCGTGTTTTCGACGGTCGCGACGGATCTGCCCCTGACGAAATCCATGATCACATCGGCTCAAATTATCGGAGGACGGTCGCTTGGTGGCGCCGAGCTGTTCTATGCACGGCTGGTCAGCGCCCTGCACCGCCGCGGCCATCCCACGCTGGCGGTCACCGTTCCTGACAGCCTGATCGCAACCGAGATTCCCCCCGATGTGCCGCGGCTGCAGATTGCCATGCGTGGCGTTTGGGATCTGTGGGCACGCTGGCATATTCAGAAGGCCATGCGTCAGCATCATCCCGATATCGTGCAGACCTATATGGGCCGGGCCACCCGCCTGACCCACCTGTCCGCCCGGCAGCGGCCGATTCATATTGCCCGTCTGGGCGGCTATTACGCCATCGACGGCTATCAGCATGCGCATGCCTGGATCGGCAATACCCGGGGCATTTGCGACTACCTGATCCAGGGCGGCCTGCCATCCGGGCGGGTGTTCCACATCAGCAACTTCATCACCCCGTCGGCACCACGTCCACCCGAACGGCTGGCGCAGTGCCGTCACGCGCTGCATCTGCCCGACGACGCCCTGCTGGTAGTCGCTGTGGGCCGCCTGCACCCGGTCAAGGGCATTGAGGATCTGCTGGCGGCGTTCGCGCAACTGCCGGCCTGCCTCGCCGGGCGCCCGGTCCATCTGATCATCGTTGGCGACGGCCCCCTGAATCAGTCACTGCGCCACCTGGCGAAACAGCTGGGCATCACCGCGCGGGTGTGCTGGACTGGCTGGCAGCGCGATCCAGGCGATTTTCAGGAACTGGCTGACCTGATCGTATGCCCGTCCCGGCATGAACCGCTCGGCAATGTCATCCTCGAAGCCTGGGCGCGCCGCCGGCCAGTGTTGGCCACGCGTACCCTGGGCCCGGCGGAAATCGCCCGGCATGAGCATGACGCCTGGCTGACGCCGGTCGCCGATCCGATCGCCCTGGCCGATGCCATGCAACTGCTGCTCAGCGATGCGGCATTGCGCGCCGAACTGGCTGCCAACGGCTATCGCACTCTGCTGGCCCGGCATAGCGAGGACGCGATCGTCAGCGCTTATCTGGATCTGTACACGCGGCTGCTGGCCCAGTAGCCAGTCGCCCGTAATAGCTCAACCCGCCCAGACAGATGAAAAAGTAGCAGGCAAACTGGCGCCCGGTGTAGGAAAAGCTCAGCGAACCGGCCGCCAGCAGCGCCAGCGCCGCTGCCAGCAACACCCCGGCACGCTGGCGATCCAGATCTGACAGGTGTCGCCAGCGCCCGGCCAGCCGACCGAATACCGTCCCAATGAGTGCCAGCAGCGCCGCCACGCCCAGCAAGCCGGTCTCATACCAGGCATCGAGCAACACGTTATGCAGATGCTTGACCTGATGGGTCAAGCCACCCAGCTCAAAATGCAGCACCCCCGTCACATGGACAACGTTACCCATGCCAACGCCTCGCCACGGTCGCGCCGGCGGCTGGGCCAGCGCCTGCCGCCAGATCATCGTACGGCCAGCAGTGAACGCATCCAGCGGATGGGCTGCATCCATCTCGGCCTTGCGAAACGGGCCGCTATTGATGGCGATACCCACAGCCAGCGCCAGCAGCGCTGCCAGAAGAATCAGATACCAGCGCCAGTTCAGCACCGCCCAGCCAAACACCGCCAACCCGACCACCAGACCAAGCAGCGCTGCGCGACCCTCGGCCAGCGCCGCGTAAGCCAGCATCGCCAGGACCGCCAGAACCATCCAGACTCCGCGCCTGCGTCCGCCATGCCACCAGAGGCCACCAAGCAGAAACGGCAACAGAAACGGCAGACTGTCCTCGCGCATCTGCGTCAGCGGATCGAACGGCTCGCCGGACATCCCCGACTGTTGATAGAACAGCATCAGATAGAGCGCACCCAACACCAGCGACGCCGTCAGCGCCAGCGCCTTGAAGCACTGTTCAGCAGCCCGGGCACTGTTTCGCAGCGCCAGCGGCAACAGCAGCACAACCAGACTCTGCGCAAACACCAGCAGCCACAGGCGCAGGCCGCGTTCCGGATCGACCGCGCCCGGCAGGCTCAGCAGCCACGTTGCCAGCAAAGCGCCATACAGCAGGGCAACCGGACGCTCCGAACGCACGGACACATTCGGCGTACCCCACAGGCTGAGCAGACCCCACAGGGCATATACGCTGCTCAGGACATTGAACAGGCCGCGCCCGGCCAGCGTGGCCAATGGCAACACCACCGGCAACAGCCAGCCCCAGCGCCAGAATGCCGCACGCAGACGATCATGTACCAGCGTCAATGTCATCCAGACTCATCCAGGCGTGTAAATGCCGCAAGCACATGCGCGACGCTGATTGCTGCCATGCCCTGCTGACCAGCGGGCGGCTGCAGGGCGTGAATCCAGCGTGAATGGGTCAGCGGTGGCGAAGCGCCAAACAGCCCCAGTGCCGGCACCGCGACTGCCGCCGCCACATTCAGCACACCGGTATCATTGCCTAGATAGGCGCGACAGGCGGCCAGCAGCGCCACGGTCTGCTCCAGCGGCAACGCCACCGCATCGGCAGCCATAATGCCGGTCGCGCCAAGCTGGGCGAACAGTGCATCGGCCAGCGGCCGCTCGGCCGGACCACCGACGATGAACAGCGATCCGGCGCGCCGTGCGTGCAAGGCCACCGCCAGTTCGGCAAAGCGCGCCGCGCCCCATTGCTTCCACGGCTCACTGCTGCCAATACCCAGGGCAATCCAGGGTCGCGGCCAGGCGGCAAACCGCTGCGCTATCGCATGCGCCGCTGCCGGATCGATACTCAGACGCGGTTCCGGTTCGGCGCGGGCTATCTGCAGAGCATCGAGCAGGGCATTGGCACGCACAATGGGATGGGTAGCGGGCGGCGCCGGCGGCAGGCGCACCGGCATATTCAGCAGCCGCAACCGCTGCCCGCCGCCGTAACCAATACGCAGCGGAATCCCGGCCAGCCACGCTGCCAGCGCATAGCGGGCGCTGCCGTGCAGGACCCACACCCGCTGATAGCCACCCTGACGCAGCAGCGCCGCCAGACGCAGCACACCCTGCAGCCCGCGATGCTGGGTGCTCCGGTCCAGCCAGAGAATTCGCCCGATCGCCGGATCGGCGCCGAGCAGCCGGTCAGCCTGGGAACGGGGCTTGGTGAGTACATCGACCCGGCCATCGCGCGCGGTAGCGGCAATCGCGTGCAGGTGTGGCAGGTGCCAGACCATATCGCCGATGCCAGGCAGCGGCTGCACCACCAGGGTTGACACCGGCTGGCTCAGATTCACACGCGCGCTCCCAGCGTCGCATACAGCGCCAGCGTCTCATCAAGCATCCGCTGCAGGGGAAATACCGCTTCCATCGGCACGGCCGGCGCCATGCGCAGCAGTGACAGGGTCCGCTCCAGCAGGGCGGCGCGATCGCCGGACGGAATCAGGCCCGCTGGATACAGGCGCGTCAGGATTTCACCAACCCCGCCGCGCGCGTAACCGAGCACCGGCGTACCCAGGCTGAGCGCTTCCAGTACGGTGCGACCGAACGATTCCGGTTGCGCCGACAGCGACAGCACCAGGGTGGATACCGCGTAGATCTCGCGCATATCGCTGCGGTGGCCAGTGAACACGATAGCCTCATCCAGACCCCGCGCGTGCACCTGCTGCCGCAGGCTCTCGGCATAGCGCTGCCGGCGCGGTTCGACACCGCCCACGATCAGGCCACGCACCGGCAGACCATGGGCACGCAACTGGCTCATCAGTTCGATGAAATCCTCGTGGCCCTTGAGCCGGCTCAGCCGCCCCGGCAGGGTCAGCAGGGGTGCACCACGCAACTGCGGGTATTGCCGTTCCCAGGCCGTGCGCCACTCGGGTGCGGGCACATAGCCATGGGGGAATGCAGCCGGATCGACACCACGCGGGATTACCACGATGCGCGCGGCCGGCAGGCGCGGGTAATGCTGGTGCAGGTAGTCGCGCACCGTCTCCGACACGGCAATCACCCGCTCGCCCCGGGTCATGATCGCGCTATAGGCGGACACCGAGTACAGGCCATGCACAGTCGTGACGAAGCGCGGCCGGCTGGCCGGATCGAGACCGCGCCAGGCTAGCCAGGCGATCCAGGCCGGCAGGCGCGAGCGGACGTGCAGAATGTCGATGCGCTGTTCAGCCAGCCAGCGGCGCAGCGGGCCAACCCAGCGCAGGGTCAGCGGTGACTTCGCACCCAGTGGCCAGCTTAGATGTTCACTGCCCTCGGCCAGCAGTTGCGGCACCAGACGCCCACCCGCAGAAATCACCACCGAACGGTGACCGCGCCGCACCAGTTCGCGCGCAACTTCCAGGGTGCCGCGTTCGACTCCGCCCCCGTTCAGGGCCGGCAGCACCTGCACCACGCTCAGGGAAACCATCGCGCGATGATCCAGCGGGCGCAGCGCTGCGCTTCATTGAATGTGCCCGGCGGGCGCGGCAGATGCTGGCTGCGCCGCCAATCAGCAAATGGCGTGACCCAGCCCGCGGCAGCCAACCCATCCAGCCCGCGGCTGACACGACCCGGTCGCGCGCGCGGCAGTTCCAGAATACCCACGGCGGCACCGGCAGTCAGTGCCTCATACACCATCGACACGCTATCGGCGCTGACCCAGACCTGCCCGGCGCGCGCCAGTTGCGCTGGCAGCCAGTCAGGATCGGTCTGCGCCACCGGCACCACGCTCAGGCGCGGGTCAGTCGGCAACCGTCCATTCTCCAGGAAAGACGCGGGCGTGCGCCGTGAAGTCGTCAGGATCCAGTTCATGGCGGGATCAGCGGCGACAATCGCGGCGATCTGCGCGTATAGAGCGGCCTCGTCCCAGCCAAAATGCGCCGATGGCCCACCGATCAGCATCAGACCCCGGGCAGGCTCAAGCGTTGTTGAGGGTTCGAGACGGTTGAGAGCGCCGCGCGTGGTCAGCACATTGGTGCGGGCGGGCGGCCTGTCATGCTCGGGAATCAGGCAGAGATCAAACAGCGCCAGCGGCAGGCTCGGACGCATCAGCACCACCGCACGTCCGCCGTAGCCCTGCCGCGCTGCCAGCAATCCGGGATGAGTGCGATGGCCAGCGCCCAGCAGCAGATCGGGCGGCGGCAGCGTCTGCCAGGTGGACAGGCGCCCCAAGCTGCCGCGCAAAGCGGTACCCAGCGATGGCGATGCCAGCATGTGTGCCTGCACCGGACGCAGCCGGGTCAGCGCCGTGAGCAGGCCCAGGCTCTGGTTATCATGACCGACCTTGCCGTCGCTGAAGCGCCAGACCACCAGCGGCGGCATCACCGGCGATGTACCTGCGGCAGTGCCCGCTGCTCTCAGTCGACCAGCACGAAATCAGCGCCGCAGTACGGGCACTTGGCCTTGCCCGTGGTCTCGATCGGCAGGTAGACCTTGGGGTGGGAGTTCCACAGCATCATGTCCGGCATCGGGCAGGACACCGGCAATTCGGCGCGGCTGACCTCATAGGTCTTCTGGGCATTGGGCAGGGTTTTGGCGGAAGCGGCGGCCATGGCGTCGTTCTCCTGAAGTCTTGGATTTTTTGGGATGCGGAGGCGAGAAAAACCGGTACGGTCGGGGGCTAGGCCAGGGTCAGCCAGTCCGGATATTCGTCGCGGCGACCGTGCACCTGATCGAAGTACAGCGCCTGCAGATGCTGGGTGACCGGTCCGCGCCGGCCGCTGCCGATGGCGCGCCCGTCGAGTTCGCGGATTGGCGTCACTTCGGCGGCGGTGCCGGTGAAGAAGGCCTCGTCGGCGATGTAGACCTCGTCGCGGGTGATGCGCTTTTCCTTGACCGGAATGCCCAGATCGGCGGCGAAGCGGATGATGGTGTCGCGGGTGATACCTTCCAGCGCCGAGGTCAGATCGGGGGTGTAGAGCACGCCATCGCGGACCAGGAAGATATTCTCGCCGCTGCCCTCGGCAACGTAGCCCTCGGTGTCGAGCAGCAGCGCCTCGTCATAGCCATCCCGCAGGGCATCGGACAGCGCCAGCATGGAATTCATGTAGTTGCCGTTCGCCTTGGCCTTGCACATGGTCACATTGACGTGGTGGCGGCTGAATGAGGAGGTACGGATGCGGATGCCGCGCTCCAGGTTTTCGGCACCCAGATAGGCACCCCATTCCCAGGCAGCGACCAGTACATGCACCTTGAGGTTGTCAGCGCGCAGGCCCATGCCTTCAGCGCCATAGAAGCACATTGGCCGAATGTAGGCACTGGCGAGGTGGTTGGCACTGACCGCCTGGCGACAGGCTTCGTTGATCTCGTCCTTACCGTAGGGCATCGGCATGCCGACGATATGGGCGGAGCGAAACAGCCGGTCGGTGTGCGCCTGCAGGCGGAAGATGGCGGCGCCGCGGTCGGTGGCGTAGGCGCGGACGCCCTCGAAGACACCCATGCCGTAGTGCAGGGTATGGGTCAGGACGTGGGTATTGGCTTCGCGCCAGGGCACCAGTTCACCGTCGTACCAGATCAGACCGTCACGGTCGGCCATAGTCATCGTTCAATTCTCCCGTTTCAATCCGTGTTGTCCTGGGCCAGGGCCTGCCAGCCGGCGCGTCAGGCACTGTCTTCCATCAGTCGCCGCCAGATGCGGATCACGCCTTCGCGGGCGGCGCGCACCGTGTCAGTGGCCATGCAAGCAGGCTGTTCCTGCAGCTTCAGCAAGTGGATGCGCCGGCGCAGGTCGCGATAGGTGCTGCGCAAGCGGGCGGCATCAGCAACCGATAGGATGCCGGCGCGTTCCAGACCGTCGAGCTGGCGGATGTTGTCGGTGTAGGTGAGCAGCGCCGGGTCGCGGTGGGCGTTGGCCAGGATTTCATATTGCACCATAAATTCGATATCGGCGATACCACCGCGGCCCTGCTTGAGATCGAAGGTTTCGGCGGTGCTGCTGTCGAGTTCGGCCCGCATCCGCTCGCGCATCTCGCACACCTCCTGACGCAGCGCCGCGCAGTCGCGCGCCCGGCCCAGCACTGCCGCGCGAATCGCCTGAAAGCGCTCGATCAGCGCCGCCGGGCCGGCCACCAGCCGCGCCCGCACCAGGGCCTGATGCTCCCAGGTCCAGGCCTGACGATGCTGATAGTCCGCAAACGCCTCGAAGGAACTGACCAGCAGTCCGGCGCGTCCACTCGGCCGCAGGCGGGTATCAACCTCGTACAGATCACCGGCGCCGGTGCGGGTAGTCAGGAAGTAGATGATCTTCTGCACCAGCTTGGCGAAAAAGCTGGCGTTATCGATCTGGCGTGGCCCGGTGGTCAGTTGCTGCTCGCCAGCGCTGTCATGCAGGAACACCAGATCCAGATCGGAGCCGTAATTCAGCTCAAGACCGCCGAGCTTGCCGTAGGCGATGATGGCAAAGCGCGCTGTGCGCCGCGTGCCGTCGATCACACATTCGGGCGGACCAAAGCGCGCCTGCAGCTCGGCCCAGGCCAGGGCCAGCACCCGCTCCAGTAGCACCTCGGCGATCGCGGTGAGGTGATCGCTGACAATCATCAGCGGCATGGCGCCACTGATGTCGGCGGCGGCCACGCGCAGCACCTGGGCCTGCTTGAAATAACGCAGCGCGTTCAGCATTTCCTCGGCATCGCCGGCGGGCGCGCGCGCCAGCTGCTGTTCCAGCTCCAGCGCCAGCCGGGGTCGATCCAGCGGTGCGTACAAGGTCGCCGGGTTGAGCAGATCATCCAGCAGCAGCGGATAGCGGCGCAGATGCTTAGCGATCCAGCCACTGGCGGCGCAGAGCTTGACCAGCTGCGTCAGGGCCTGCGGATGATCAGCCAGCAGTGCCAGATACACCGAGCGCCGCGCCACTGCATCGAGCAGATCCAGTACCCGCTCCAGGGTTGCCGCCGGCTGCGGGGTGGTGCTGACCGCTTCCAGCACACGCGGCACCAGGGCATCGAGACGCTCGCGGCCACGCGGACTCAGGGTGCGATAGCTGAAACTGCCGCGCAGCGCCCGCAGCCGGTTCCACGCCAGTGCCGGCGCCTCGAAGCCACGGCCGGCCAGCACCGCCAGCGCGGTTTCGTCGCTGCATTCATGCAGCCACAGGGCTGCCAGATCGGCATCACTCGGCAAGGCGGTCTCGCTGTCACCAAAGACCTGGGCGAACTGCTGCGAGACCCGCTCAACATGGCCGGACAGCTCGGCGATGAAGGCGCCCCAGTCCGGCTGACCCATGGCATAGGCCAGACGCTGCTTGGCCAGCGCTTCCTCGGGCAGATTGTGGGTCTGCTGATCGGCCCAGGCCTGCAGGCGGTTTTCGACCCGGCGCAGATAGGCATAAGCGGTCTTGAGATCGGCGACCGCCGCGGCCGGCAGGCGACCGCTGGCCTGCAAGGCATCCAGCACGGTCAGAATGCCACGCACCCGCAACGCCGGCTCGCGCCCGCCATAAATCAGCTGGAAAGCCTGACCGATGAACTCGATTTCACGAATCCCGCCTGGCCCAAGCTTGACGTTGCGGCGCAGGCCCTTGCGTTCCACCTCGCGGGCAATCAGCGTCTTCATGCCGCGCAACGCCTCAAAGGCGCTGTAATCCAGATAGCGGCGATAGACGAAGGGCCGCAGTGCCTCCAGCAAGCGTGCGCCCGCCTCGCGATCACCGGCGATCACCCGCGCCTTGATCATCGCATAGCGTTCCCAGTCGCGGCCGTGATTCTGGTAATAGTCCTCGCAGGCGGCAAAGGAGATGGCCAGCGGCCCGGAATCGCCAAAGGGGCGCAGGCGCAGATCGACGCGGAACACGAAACCCTGCGCAGTGATCTCGGCCAGCAGCTTGCTCAGACGCTGGCCAAGCCGGCGGAAAAATTCCTCATTGCTGATCGGACGTGAACCATCGGTCTGGCCAGGATGCGGATAGGTGAAAATCAGGTCGATATCCGAGGAAAAGTTCAGCTCGCGGCCACCGAGCTTGCCCATGCCCAGCACGACCAGTTGCTGTGGTTGCCCGTCGGCATCGCGTGGCACGCCATAGCGCCGACATTGGGCATCGTGCAGAAACGCCAGCGCTGCATCGACCGCCTGTTCAGCCAGTTCGCTAAGATCGGCGAGGGTTTCGCCCAGCGGCGCCAGTCCAGCCAGATCACGCCAGGCGATGCGCACCATTTCCCAGCGGCGAAACCAGCGCAGGGCCACGCCCAACTGCTCTTCATCGGTGACCCCGGCCAGGGTTTGCGCCAACCGCGCCGCCAGGGCACCCGGCGCATCGGGCACTGCCAGCACGCCGCTGGTCAGCACCTGCGCCAGCACCGCCGGCTCGCGGATGCAGGCGCGGGCGACGAATTCGCTGCACGCCCACACCGGCAGCATCTGCTGCAAAATCGCGCCGGCAGGGGGTGCAATGCCCGCAGTCGCCGCCGCTGCGCCATAGGCTTCCCAGTAGCGCGCGACTTCCTCGCGCAACGCCAACGGCAACCGGTCCAGGAGTTCTGCACATTCGCTCATGCCACACCCACCCCGTCGCTGCAATTGCTTATTTTTTCCTGTTCTGGGCCGGTGCTGTGGGCGCGGGCGCTGGTTCTTCAGCCCCGGGCGCTGCTTCGTCCTCGTTCAGCAACTGCTCGGCCGTGCCGGCTTCGGCATCCGCAGCCGACAGCAGCGGAATTTCCTGGCCATTGACGAACAGCTTGCCGCCCTCGAAGCGCGCGGTGGCCTTGTACTGACCGGCGTCAAGTCGCAGATAACCGGTTGCGGTCAGTCCCTGCAATTGCTGCTGGGTCTGCTGCACGGCCAGATCATGCAACGCGGTTTCGCTGGGCGTCGTGCCCTCGATGGCAGCCTGGGCCTTGATCTCATCGACCCCCATGTCGGTCAGCACAGTTTCCACCAATCCCTGACTGGCGGCGATCTCAGCGGTGCCCTTGGCCAGCGCGTCCAGCAGGCCCAGCGGCCCCTGCATCGGATCCAGTTCGCCGGGATTCTGGAAATTCAGGGTCAGATTGCCGCGCCATTCACCGGCATCCAGCCGCGCCTCGGTGTCGAGACTGAACACCGGATTACCTTCAAGCAGAGCGCGCAACAGGCCCAGACCTTCCTCGGGCAGCGCCGGATCATCCGGCTTCTGCGCCAGCTTGCGCTGCCACTGTTGCAACTGCTCGGCGGTGGCGCCATCGATATTGCGCAGGGCCACGCGCAGGCTGCCGGTACCGCTCTTCTGCCCAAGGCTGATCTTGCCTGCCGTGACCCGCAGGCCGCCGCTGACCTGCTTTGCATCCTGCGGCTGGAGATCCCCGACCATGTCCAGTCCCGTGAGCACCAGGGGTGCGGCCTCACCAGGCTCCTGCAGACGTATTTCATCAACGCGCAGCCCGGACTCGCCAAACATCAGGTTGAACGCGCCCTTGCGCTGATCAACGCGGCTGCTCAGTCCGCGCAGGGCAAACTGAACATCACCGGGCGCGGCCTGTCCCTCCGCTGTCGCCGGAGCGGTAAAAGACAGACGCTCCACGGTCAGCGTGCCCTTTACCGCCGTATTCTGCGCCGCCGCCTCAAAATGGCCCTGCAAACCGGAAAAATCGAGCTTTTTCAACTCCTCGATCTGGTCGCGCTGCAGCGGCGGCATGCTGACCTCGGTCACACTGCTGCCATCAAAACCCACCCGCGACAACGCCACCAGCGGCTCCTGGCCGCCATACCAGCGGGCCAGATGCCCGGTCCAGCTCTGTTCATCCGTCTGCAGCGTAGTCCGCACCACGGCAGCGCCCGGCGCCCAGGCTGCACCCGGCACCCCGGCCCAGGCAGCCAGCGGCAGCGGCCCGTGGTAAATCTGCTGACGGACTGAGAAGGAACTGTCCGGCATGCCCGTCTCGCTGCCCGCCGGCGCGGCGACCAGCACCTGGGTCACCACCTCCGAGGAAAACAGTCCGCGCGTATAGCGCAGGGTGTTCAGGGTTATACCGGTCTCGCCAGCGACCTCAGCCAGACTCTGCTGATACCAGCGCTCAGCCTGCACACCTGACCAGTATGACGCCCCGACCCAGCCACCACCGGCCAGAACCACGACCGTCGCCGCCACACCTAGTGATTTGTTCATGATCCTGCTTTGCTCCGGGGGCTATTTTTGAATGGGTTCATTATCAGGACTTTCGCTTACCTTACTTTTTCCGTCATACCCGCGAAAGCGGGTATCCATTCTTTTCAACACGCTACTGGATTCCCGCATACGCGGGAATGACGATCCGTTCCAGAAGAAGAGCGTAAAGCCATTTCTGGATTCCCGCATACGCGGGAATGACGGAAAGCGAAAGTCCCGATTATTTCACAACCGCTGGCGAAATGGCCGCTCATAGCAGCTGCGTAACAGGCTGCGGTGCAGATAGCCCAGCAAAGATAGTCCAACGAAAAAAGCCCCGCCGAAGCGGGGCCTTTTTTGCAGCCGGGAAAGGCTGGCAGGGACGTCTTACATCATGTCGCCCATGCCGCCCATGCCGCCCATGCCGCCCATGCCACCCGGCATCGCCGGCTCACTCTTCTTCGGCAGTTCAGCGACCATCGCCTCGGTGGTGATCAGCAGCGCAGCTACGGACGCGGCATTCTGCAGCGCCGAGCGGGTGACCTTGGTCGGGTCCAGAATGCCCATCTCAACCATGTCGCCGTACTCGCCGGTGGCAGCGTTGTAGCCGTAGTTGCCGCTGTTCTGCAGCACCTTGTTCAGGATCACCGACGGCTCTTCGCCAGCGTTGGCGACGATCTCGCGCAGCGGCGCTTCCATGGCGCGCAGGGCGATGGCGATACCGTGGTTCTGATCCTCGTTGACGCCCTTAAGGCCCTTGATGGCTTCCAGCGCGCGAATCAGCGCCACGCCGCCACCGGCGACCACGCCTTCCTCGACCGCAGCACGGGTGGCGTGCAGGGCGTCTTCGACGCGCGCCTTCTTTTCCTTCATTTCGATCTCGGTCGCGGCACCGACCTTGATCACCGCCACACCACCGGCCAGCTTGGCAACGCGCTCCTGCAGCTTCTCGCGATCGTAGTCAGAGGTGGCCTCCTCAATCTGGCGACGGATCTGCTCGACGCGACCCTGGATCTCCTCGACGCGGCCCGCGCCGTCGATGATCGTGGTGTTTTCCTTGGCGATCACCACCTTGCGCGCAGTGCCCAGATCCGCCAGAGTGGTCTTCTCCAGGCTCAGGCCGACTTCATCGGAGATCACCTGGCCGCCGGTCAGGATGGCGATATCCTGCAGCATGGCCTTGCGGCGGTCGCCAAAGCCGGGGGCCTTGACCGCAGCTACCTTGACGATGCCGCGAATGGTGTTGACCACCAGAGTGGCCAGCGCTTCGCCTTCGATATCCTCAGCGACGATCAGCAGCGGCTTGCTGGCCTTGGCGACGCCTTCCAGCACCGGGAGCAGGTCACGGACGTTGGAAATCTTCTTGTCGTACAGCAGGATGAACGGCGCCTCCAGCTCGGCGGTCATGTTCTGCTGATTGTTGATGAAGTACGGCGAGATGTAGCCGCGATCGAACTGCATGCCTTCGACGACATCCAGCTCGTTGTCGAGGCTCTTGCCTTCCTCGACGGTGATCACGCCTTCCTTGCCGACTTTCTTCATCGCGTCGGCGATGATCCGGCCAATGGCCTCGTCGGAGTTGGCGGAGATGGTACCAACCTGGGCAATGGCCTTGTCATCGGCGCAGGGCTTGGACAGCTTGCGCAGTTCCTCGACGGTAGCGGTAACCGCCTTGTCGATGCCGCGCTTCAGGTCCATCGGGTTCATGCCGGCGGCGATGGCCTTCATGCCTTCGCGAACGATCGCCTGGGCCAGTACGGTGGCGGTGGTGGTGCCATCACCGGCGACGTCGGAGGTCTTGGAGGCGACTTCCTTGACCATCTGCGCGCCCATATTCTCGAACTTATCTTCCAGTTCGATTTCCTTAGCGACAGAGACGCCGTCCTTGGTCACGGTCGGGGCGCCGAAGGCCTTGTCGAGCAGCACATTGCGGCCGCGCGGGCCCAGGGTCACCTTGACCGCGTTGGCCAGGACATTAATGCCGCGCACCATGCGTACACGGGCGTCATCACCAAACTTGACGTCTTTTGCAGCCATTGGAATCGATCCTCTGAATCTCTGAATTCGGGGTTAATGCAATAAGGGAGATGCGGTTCGCGGACGCGCTTACTTCTCGATGATCGCCATGATCTCGTCTTCGCGCATGATGATCAGCTCTTCGCCGTCCACCTTGACTTCGCTGCCCGAGTACTTGCCGAACAGGACGTGGTCGCCAGCCTTGACATCCAGCGGGCGCACATCGCCGTTCTCCAGCAGCTTGCCGCGGCCGACCGCGATCACAGTGCCGCGCGAGGGCTTCTCAGCCGCCGCGCCCGGCAGAACGATGCCGCCCGGGCTCTTGGTTTCTTCCTCAACACGCTTGAGCAGCACGCGGTCATGCAAGGGCCGAATGTTCATCGATGACATCTCCTGTAAGCAGTAAGGTTCGGTGACTTGAGGTTGGCGCCGTTTTGTTAGCACTCACCCTTAGTGAGTGCTAATCATATTCAGCGCAACCACCCTGTCAAGGGCTTGGCGCTGAAGTAGGGTACGCGGCGCTGATTTCAAGAGGCACGGCGAAGAAAATTGCCGCGCCGCGCGGTCTACCGTTACGCTCGGCAGCGCCCGCCGCGCGTTTGAACTGGCTTGCGCCTTTCGCAAAGGAAATCCCGATGGACACCCAATCGCCGCCCCTGGTGATGTATTGCAGCTGCCCGGACCTGGCCACCGCTGAGCGCATCGCAACCTGCGTGGTTGGCGAACGGCTCGCCGCCTGCGTCAACATTGTGCCGGGCCTGATCTCGATCTATCGCTGGCAAGGCGCAGTGCAGCGCGATAGCGAACTGCTGCTGATTCTCAAAACCGCTTCCACCCTGTATCCGCGCCTGGAAGCGCGCCTGCGCGAGCTGCACCCCTATCAGGTACCGGAAATCATCGCCCTGCCGATTCAGGCTGGACTGCCGGCCTACCTGGATTGGATCGCGGCCAGCACCGCAGTGGACGCGCCGACATGAAGCTGCAGCGCGTGGCATGGCCGGGATGGACGCTGGCGCTGCTGTTTGTGCTTTTGAGCAGCGGCGCACAGGCCCTTAACCTGTTCGAGCGCTTCGGCGGCACGGGCCAGCCGCGCATTCTCGATGCCGAGCAGGCCTTTCAGGTGATCGTCAACGTCGTTGATCCACTGACACTGGAGGCGCGCTGGACCATCGCCCCAGGCTATTACCTGTATCGCGACAAATTCCGCCTGAGCGTGCTCGACACGCCAGACCTGAGCATTGTCAGCAGCGAACTACCACCCGGCGAAATCAAGGAGGATCCCTATTTTGGCCAGCAGGCGGTGTTCCATGGCGAGGCGGTGCTGCGGGCCCACCTGCAGCGTACACCGGGGCCCGCACGCGAGTTGCGTCTCAAGGCCGATTACCAGGGCTGTGCCGAGATCGGGGTCTGCTACCCGCCGCTGAGTACGACCCTCACCGTGAACCTGCCGGAGCTGACCACCGCACCCGTGACGCTGGTCGCGCCCGGCGTGGTCCGCGCCGCCGTATCCGAAACGCCTGAGACGACCGCAGCTCCCGCTGCAACCGATGAAACCGATGAAACCGAGCAGGACCGGCTGGCGCGACTGCTGGGCGAACAGCGCCTGCTGGCGATTCCAGCCTTTTTTGGCCTCGGTCTGCTGCTGGCCTTTACACCCTGCGTATTCCCGATGATTCCGATTCTGTCCAGCCTGATCGCCGGTGAGGGCAGCACGCTCACGCGGCGGCGGGCACTGGCGCTGGCGCTGGTCTATGTGCTGGCCATGGCGCTGACCTATACCGGGGCCGGGCTGCTGGCGGCGCTGCTTGGGCAAAATCTGCAGGCGGCCTTTCAGAATCCGTGGATCCTGAGTGCATTCAGCGCCTTGTTCGTGGCCCTGGCGCTGGCCATGTTTGGCTTTTATGAGCTGCAACTGCCGGCCGGCCTGCAGCAACAGCTCACCGCCTGGAGCAATCGCCAGCGCGGTGGCCGCTATCTGGGTGTAGCGGTGATGGGCGTGCTGTCAGCGCTGATCGTTGGACCCTGCGTGGCACCACCGCTGATCGGCGTGCTCAGCTTCATCGCGGTCACCGGCGATGTCACTCTGGGCGCGCTGGCGCTGTTCGTGCTCAGCCTGGGCATGGGTGCGCCGCTGCTGTTAATCGGCGCCTCGGCCGGACACTGGCTGCCGCGCGCCGGACACTGGATGGAACGGATCAAGGCGGTCTTTGGCGTGTTGCTGCTAGCGCTGGCGCTCTGGCTGCTGGAACGCATCCTGCCGGCGGCACTGATGATGCTGCTGTGGGCGACACTGCTGATCGTCACCGCTACCTATATGGGTGCGCTGCAGCCGCTGGTGCATGGCGCGCCGCCCTGGCGGACCCTGATCAAGGGTCTGGGCGTGGTGCTGTTGATCTACGGCATGCTGCTCCTGGTCGGCGTTGCCGCGGGCGGCCGCGATCCCTGGCAGCCGCTGCGGGGCGTGAGCTTCAGCGCCGCCGCACAACCGGCTGCGGCCACCTTCCGCCAGATCAAGACCCGCGCTGATCTGGAGCAGGCGCTGCGCGCGGCCGCCGGGCGGCCGGTCATGCTGGATTTCTATGCCGACTGGTGTGTGAGCTGCAAGGAAATGGAACGCGACACCTTCAGCGCGGCCGAAGTGCGTGCCCTGCTCGCCGACCGGGTGGTCCTGCAGGCGGATGTCACCGCCCACGATACCGACGATCAGGCGCTGCTGCGGCACTTTGGCCTGATCGGTCCGCCCGGGATTCTGTTCTTCGACCGGCAGGGCCACGAACAGCGCACCGATCGCGTGGTCGGCTTCATGAATGCGGCCGATTTCGCCACCCATCTGCGGCGGGTGGACAAGGCGCGCGGCTGACAGGTCAGCGGCATTTCTGCAGCAAACAGCGGCAAACATGCGTCGATCAGCAGCGAAAGCACGGTTTTTTCCACTGGACAAGTGGACAAGCCCGGCACCTTCATGCAATATTGCTTTTTGGACAGCCCGGGGTTGCAGGCTCACGCCCCATACAACAAGGATCGGAACCCGATGGCAAAGCTGCTGCTGCTGAATGGCCCTAACCTGAACCTGCTCGGCACCCGCGAACCCGAGCGCTACGGCATGGACACGCTGGCTGCGATTGAACAGCGCTGCGTGGCCCTGGCCCGCGATCTGGGCAACCATGAACTGCTGTACCTGCAAAGCAACGCCGAGCATGTCCTGATCGAGCGCATTCACGCCGCACGCAGCGAAGGCATTGCCTTTATCGTCATCAACCCGGCTGCCTTCACTCATACCAGCGTCGCGCTGCGTGATGCCCTGCTCGGTGTCGCCATCCCGTTCATCGAGGTGCATATTTCCAACGTGTTCGCCCGCGAATCGTTCCGCCACCATTCCTACCTGTCGGATATCGCGGTCGGAGTGATCAGCGGCCTGGGCGCGCACGGCTATGAACTGGCCCTGCGCGCTGCTGACCAGTTTCTCGCCACTTCCCGCCGGTAGTCGTCGCCATGCCCATGGATATTCGCAAGATCAAGAAACTCATCGAACTGCTCGAAAGCTCGGGCGTATCGGAAATCGAAATCAAGGAAGGCGAGGAATCGGTCCGCATCAGTCGCCACCCGAACGGCAACCCGCCGATGGCGATGACCCCGCAACCGGTCTGGGCTACGCCCGCCTACGCACCCTCTGCCCCGGCCGCACCCGCGCCCGCACCGGCGCCCGTCGCGCCCGCCGTCGAAGCCGAAGCGATCAAGGGCCACCTGCTGCGTGCGCCGATGGTCGGCACCTTCTATCGCTCAGCGTCGCCGGGTTCCAAGCCGTTCATCGAAATCGGCCATCACGTCAATATTGGCGACCCGGTGTGCATCATTGAAGCGATGAAGATGTTTAACCAGATCGAGGCCGACCACGCCGGCACCGTCACCCGCATCCTGGTTGAAAACGGCCAGCCGGTCGAATACGACCAGCCGCTGCTGATCATCGAGTAAACCGCCCGCCATGCTCGAAAAAGTCGTCATCGCCAACCGCGGGGAAATCGCCCTGCGCATCCTGCGCGCCTGCCGCGAACTCGGCATCCGCACCGTGGCCGTGCATTCCACGGTGGATCGCGAACTCAAGCATGTGCGTCTGGCCGACGAGACCGTGTGCATCGGCCCGCCGCCGGCCGCCGACAGCTATCTGAACATGCCGGCGATTATCAGCGCCGCCGAGGTCACCGACGCGGTCGCGATTCACCCCGGCTACGGCTTCCTGTCGGAAAATGCCGATTTTGCCGAGCGCGTCGAGCAGAGTGGTTTCATTTTCATCGGGCCGCGCCCGGACACCATCCGCCTGATGGGCGACAAGGTGTCCGCGATCCGGGCGATGAAGGAAGCCGGCGTACCCTGCGTGCCCGGTTCGGACGGCCCACTCGGCAATGATGACGCCGAGAACCTGCGCATCGCCCGCGAGATCGGCTATCCGATCATCATCAAAGCCGCCGGCGGCGGCGGTGGGCGCGGCATGCGCGTTGTGCATAGCGAAGCGGCGCTGCTGACCACGCTGGATCTGACCCGCAGCGAGGCCAACGCCGCCTTTGGCAATCCGGTCGTGTACATGGAAAAGTACCTCGATCACCCGCGCCACATCGAAATTCAGGTGCTCGCCGACAGCCACGGCA